>JAFGFL010000081.1 GCA_016931055.1 Candidatus Omnitrophota bacterium
AAATAAGATTTACTCTCGGCAAAGTAAAAGTTTGGCTGCAAAGGCCTGAAAGGAAGCTAAACACCAGAGGGATCGCAGGCGGGGTTGCGTTTTTGCAAAGCAGTGATCAAACAAAGACTCAGCTTACCAATGAATTAGTCTCATTGCGTTTGTATATCAAGAACATGGAGGCCCGCGACGGCCTGCTCTTTGATAGAAACCCCGCCTTTGGCATCATTATTAATTCAAATGGCAGGATAGAAGATGTCAATAAAACATTTCTCTCAAACCTTCAGTATTCAAAGAACGAAGTCATTGGCTATCCGGCCGTCAATTTTGTTATTGAAAAGCAGAAAGTGTCTTTTTTGGTCCAAACGGAAAAAAATCCCATAACTGGAGAGTTTGCAGAGTTTGAGGCAAGTCTTTATGCCAAAGATAGAACAGTAAGAACGTTATTATTCGTATCTTCTCAGCCTTTATTTCAAGAAGAAGGAAAGCCGCTTAAAATTCTTTTGGCAGGGGTGGATATAACGTCTCGAAAGAAAGCAGAAGAAGTCCTGGAACGATTAGAAGAAGATACCAGGCTCAAGGGGCGGAAGCTTGAAGATGTTTTGAACATTGACCAGGAGATTAGTTCTATTCTTGATTTGAATCATCTTATTGATGTTGTTATCGAAAAAGCGACCGAAATCTTGGGGGCCCAACGCTGTTCATTAATGCTTTTAGATGTGGAATCCCAGGAGCTCTTGATCAAAGGAGCAAGAGGTTTGAGTGAAAATATCATGAAGGAGACAAGAGTAAAAGTCGGAGAGTCCATTGCCGGCTTAGTTGCCAGGGACTTTAAACCCATCCTTGTGCAGGATATCGAAACCGATAAAATCGTTGCGAGAAGAAATAAGCCGTTTTATAAGAGCAGGTCGTTTTTAAGCGTTCCCATAGAATTGCAGAAGAAGATAGTCGGTGTTGTCAATGTCACAGACAAGGGCCCCCTGGGGGATGGCGTTTTTACGCAAGCGGATTTAAAGATTCTTTGTATGATCGTCCATCAGGCGGCTATCTCCATTGAAAATGCCAGTCACTGCAAAGACCTGGAGCGCCTTTCCACAATAGATTCCTTAACCGGGATTTATAATCGCCGGCACTTTATGCTGACTTTAAAGTATGAAATCGAACGTTCCCGGAGGTATGGTAACCAGATGTGCCTATTGATGTTTGATGTGGATGATTTCAAATCCTATAATGACGATTATGGGCATCTGGAGGGCGATCAAGTCCTTAAAGAAATCAGCCTCGTTATTAAAATAAACCTGCGAACAGCTGACACTATCTGTCGTTATGCGGGTGACGAATTTGTTATTATTCTGCCCGAAACCAACATATTACAAGCAGAGGTTATTGCCAAAAAATTCAAGCAAGCTGTTAAGTGCCTAAGGTTAAAAAGGGCGGTAACCTTAAGCCTGGGTATTGCAGCTTATCATAAGAATTACGATGAGCGTAATTTAATTCTAAAAGCCGATCAAGCCCTCTACCAATCGAAAAAAGAAGGCAAGGACACGGCATGTTGTCTTCCTTAAAGGAAGATAAAATTTATACGTATACCGGCAAAAACCGGGTTTATACCTTGGTACAATTGAATATCTTTTGACAACCCCTAGAATATAATTACGCCGTTAGAACAATTGTTGTTTCAGGGTGCGGCAAGAGGGCGGGAAAGTAAGTTAACAGTTTGTTTAAAAGTTTATCAAAAGGAGGGCAGGCAAATGTCTTTAATTTCAATTATTGTGGCTTTGGTTGTTGTTGGGGTGATCTTGTGGCTGGTGAATACTTACATCCCCATGGATGGCAAGATCAAGACGATCATAAATGTCGTTGTGCTTATTGTTGTCGTCATTTGGTTGCTGCAAGCATTCGGCATATTGGGTAGCGTTGGCGATGTACGTATTAGATGAGGAAATTTCAAAATTATTTTGAACGGTTGGGCTGAAAAGGCCCTATTCACGATTAGGCAAAGAAAAGGAGAACGTGATGAAAAGAATCTGCCTGCTGGTTCTGTGTGGATTATTAGTCATGATGGTTGTTGGTTGTAATACCTTAAAAGGTTTCGGTGACGATATCAGCACCGTTGGCCATTGGATTACGGGAGCGTGGGATAGAGCAACGAATTAAAAGGCCAAGGAAGGCTTTACACCTTAAAAAGAAAGCAGAGGACAAATGTTGCCGCGGAAATTAGACCGTTGGGTTAAACCCAGCGCTTATGTAGGCCTCGCCATACTGTTTGTTTCTATGGGGTGGGGTTGCGCGAGTACGAATAAAACAACGAAAACAGAAACGACCGTAACATATCCTAATGAAGGAGAACAAACAACGACAACGACCGTAACAACATCCGGTGACCGACAAAATAGAGAAATCGTGGAAAAAAGTGAAACAACGACCACAACAACGGAGACAAAGGACGGACATCCCGGGATTTTAAGTTCCACGTTCCATGCGATTGGTTACGTTATTTCTTTGCCGTTTATTATTATCGGCGGGGTGTTTCGTATGATTTTTGGAGGTTAAGCATTCCAGAAAAGTCAGGTTCACTTAAGGAAAGAGATATGAAGAATAAAAAGATCGCCATTATCGATGAAGATATAAAAATCGTTAGAAATCTTGAAGGAATTATCTCTGCGATTGGTCATGACCCGGTGGTGGTTAACGATTCTCTTTTAGCTGTAGAGACAGTCGTCCAAAAGAGGCCGGATGTGATCTTAATGGAACTAAGCATGCCGCGCAAGAATGGGTTTGAACTTGCCGATGAAATGAATCATGCTCTGGATACGGCGAAGATCCCCATTATCGCAATGTCACGCTTTTTTAAAGTTGAATTCAGGTTTCTCTTGAATTTATGCGGTATCCATAGATATCTTAGAAAACCCTTCTTTCCTCTGGAGGTCATTTGGGCGATAGAGAATGTCATAGAGGAGAATGATCTCATGGATAACGGAAGGGTTTTAGAGCCCATAGGGTATGTAAATTATAACATAGGAAAGCGCTATTAAGACGCAGAAGAAAAAACAGGAGGATTGAGTCATGGAAAGAGAACTCATGCCAGATTATACAGCAGAAAGATGTTACCAACGTCTAATACCACCAGATTTCTTTGAGACTTCTGAAAGGCCCAAGAAAGACGCCAATCAATGCGTTGTTTTCTGCAAAAAAGTGGCTCCGAATGTGTTCGATGTCCAGAGGGGAATCGCAGTGGTGGGAGGAGCCCGGACTTGTTTTAATGATGGGGCTTGTATGATTTCCCCTGAGACAAAAGTTGTTTTTGTTTTTGAATAGGTCCCTAGAGAAGGAGGCAAGCCATGCCGGATGCGTTAAAAAAAAGATTCAGATTCAGAATGATCTCGCCGGTTTATCCGGCATTTAATATTTATTCAAACGTGGCGTCCTGGACGACCTCCTTAGGCCCCGTGCATGTGGCCACGGCCGCAAATAAAATGGCCCAGTGGGACGCGGAGATGATCGATGAAAATAATCTCCGCCGCTACGGGCCAAGAAGTAAAGAAGGCGGCGCTGACCATGAGTTTTTACAGCGGCAAAGGCCCGCGGATGTCGTGGGGTTTTATGGCGGCCTGACCAGCACGATCCCCCGGGTCTATAAGCTGGCGCATTTTTACAAAAGTAAAGGGGTGGTCACGGTCGCCGGAGGGCAGCATTTTGTGGGCGACAATATTATGGACGCCTTATCTCACGGGATCGATTACATTGTTATCGGGGAAGGCGAAGAAACCGTTCAAGAATTGCTGGAGGCGATCCAAGGCAAACGGGATAGGGCCCAGGTGAAAGGCATTGCCTATTTAAAAGACGGAAAACTTATTTTGACCGCCGCCAAGGACCCGCTGCAGGATTTTGATAAACTGCCGTTGCCGGATTTTTCGTTGGTGCGGTATGCCAGGATCAAAGTTTATCCGGTCGAGCGCATCCGGGGATGCGGGATGGATTGCGAGTTCTGTACCGTCAAGGGAAATCCCCGGGCCGCTGGCCCTGAACGGCTGCTGGAACAAATCAGGCTTTTGGTCGAGACAAGGGACGCGCGGCACTTTTTTATCGTTGATGACCTTTTTGGGCAGCATCGGACAGAGACCGTGCAGCTTTGTTATGAACTTAAGGATTATCAAAGGCGCATCGGCAAGCGGCTCGATTTCACGGCCCAGATAAGATTGGATAAGGCCAAGGACCCTGAACTTCTTTTGGCGATGCGCCAAGCGGGCATTAATATGGTTTGCATTGGTTTTGAATCCCCGATCGCCGAAGAATTAAAGGCCATGAACAAACTGATCAATCCCGAACAAATCTTATCCTTCACGAAAATCTTCCGCAAGTTCGGGTTCCTGGTGCACGGGATGTTCATTTTCGGGTATCCCCTAAAAGAAGGGGCCTCTTTTTCCATGACGGCGAAGGAGAGGGTCAAGCGTTACCGGACATTTATCCGCAAGGCGCGCATCGATACCATCCAGATCCTGATGCCGGTCCCGTTGCCGGGAACGCAATTAAGCGCAAGGCTCAAGCGCCAGGGCCGGATCTATGACCTGGCTGAGGTCGGCTGGGAATATTATGACGGGAATTTCCCGGTCTTTGAGCCCGACGCGCCGCTCACCGCCGAGGAAATGCAGGCTTCGCGCCGGGCCATTATGGGCTCTTTCTACCGGTTCCGGTGTTTGTTCAAGATAGGGCTGAATATATTGCTGTTCCCCGGGCTCGTCTTTTTCCTGGGCAACATCAATCTGGGTTGGAGGACGTGGTACCGGAATTGGCGCAACGACCTGGTCCGTTTCATGGGATGGATCGTCATCAAGGAATGGAACCTGAATTACCAGAAAGACAGGTTTTTTGAAAAATTACAGTCAGCCAAAGGGCAGACGGGGAGGTGATAGAAGTGATCAGAGGACATGTCTTGCAAGGGGTTTTCAGAGAGGACCTATTTCTCAATCCCCAAAGTCAGGATCATATCATCCAGATGGCCCGTGAAATCGAACAAGGGCATTATGAGATAAGAGGTCCGATAAAGCCTCACAAATTGCATGACTGGCTTACAGATTGGCAGGAAAATAATGAATCATAGGCGGCTTCTTGGCTCAATAGCCGGGGATTTTCTTGAAAAGAACGGAGCTCTCCCGATACAAGTTTAGAGGTGTTAGGAACGGCCGCGAAAATATTATGGAATGACTAATGTCCGGTTGAAATGGGGAATGGCCATAGGCCAGACGCTCTTAAAATGCATATCAAAAAGAAAAATATAAACAGACTCACCAAAATATTTAGAAAAGGAAGAGTCTGCAAGAAATATGGATGCAGGCACCGTTTGAGTGTTTATAATTCGGAAGAATACTGTCACGCCCATCACAGCGAACTCTTGAAATAAGCCGGATTAGATACCTCATTTTAAAATGTCTTTTGAGGAGAAAAAATGAAATATAAAGAGAAAATGAAAGAACTGGATATTCAGGACGCCCTGGAATACACCGAGCGCATTATTAACACCGTTCACGATCCGTTAATAATCCTGTTTGAGGATTTAAAGGTTGCCGTAGCCAGCCGCTCTTTCTATCAGTTTTTCAAGGTAACAGCTAAGGAAACTGAGGAAGAATTTATCTATGAGTTAGGGAATCGCCAGTGGGATATCCCCAGACTGCGGCATCTGCTGGAGGACATTCTTCCCAAGCACACCAGCTTTGATAATTTTGAGATCGAGCATGATTTTCCGGATATCGGCAAACGGACCATGCTCTTGAATGCCTGCCGGATCTATCTTAAAACCAATCGCACGAAGTTGATCATCCTGACGATCAAGGATATTAGCGAATGCAAAGAGGCCGATGAGCTCCGCGCGAAGTTGACGGAGTTAGAAGATAAATTAAAGAATACCCATCATATTTGATATCAGCAGGATAAGGGGACATGAGAGATTATAAATCAACTGATGCCCATATCTTGATATGGTGTGCCGCCCTATTAGTTCTTGTCTTCGCCGTAGATATCCTTTTCCGCTGGACGGCGGGAGGGATTTTGTATCTTTTTGTCATTATGCTGTCTTTGCGGTCTTCAAAAAATAGCGGCGTTTATGTTTTTGCTGTCATAACGTCGCTTTTGCTTGTCATAAGCTGGAGATTGTCTCCTTCGACAGCAAAGATATGGCATGTCTCCATAGCCCTTATCTGGGCAACAGCCATTTCGGGGCTGCGATTTAAAAAAGAACGGATTACTAAATCTTCTTTGGCGGCGATTGTCGATTCTTCCATTGATGCCATTGTTGGAAAAACATTAGAAAATACGGTCCTCAGTTGGAACAACGCCGCAGAAAACCTCTTCGGATACACAAAAGAGGAGATGGCCGGCCGGTCAGCCGGCTGCCTTATTCCCGAAGACAGAGCCGATGATGAGCGGCGCTTATTAGAGGCGGCAAAAGAGGGGAAGGTCATTAAGCATTACCAAACAGTGCGCAGGCACAAAGACGGGCGATTGATCCAGATATCCTTAACCCTTTCCCCCATTAAAGATCCTTTTGGCGAAATTGTCGGGATTTCCAGCATTGCCAGGGATATTACCGAGCGTATTGAGGCAGAAAGAAAGCTGAAAGAATTAAATGATGCCGTCATTTTGGAGAGAAACAAAATCAGGGAGGTGTTGAGCATTGAAGAGCACTTAAATTCGATCTTCGATATTAATAAATTAATTGATTTTGTGGTTGAGAAGACAACGCAAGTCTTGGGGGCAAAAAAATGTTCGTTGATGCTGGTGGATTATGACACGCGTGAATTATGCATTAAAGGCCATAAAGGAATAGAGCACCAGTTTATCCAGACGGGCGGATTAAAAATGGAGAGTTCTATTGCCGGGATCATCGCCCAAGAGAAAAAGCCCGTTTTAGTCTTCGATATAGAAAGCGATAAACGTTTCTTAAGGAAAAAAAGGCCGTCCTATGAAACGAAGTCGTTCATGTCGGCCCCCATAAAAGTGGGCGGCAACATACTGGGTTTTATCAATGTGGCGGATAAAGACTCGAAAAAGGGGGACGTCTTTTCTGATCTTGATCTGAAGATCCTGTGCATGATCGTCCGTCAAGTCGCGGTCGCCATGGAAAATGCGAAGCTCTATAGAGAACTGACCCACCTGTCGGTCATGGACCCGTTGACAGATATTTATAATTTTCGTTATTTCACAAAGGCGTTGGACCATGAAATTGTCAGGCTCAAGCGCCATCCGAAAAGGCCCTTGTGTTTATTCATGATCGATGTGGACGATTTCAAGTCGTATAACGAGACGTTTGGCCATCTCGACGGGGACACTTTGCTTCAAATGATGAGCAGGGTTTTTCAGAAGAATGTCCGGGAAATCGATATTGTCTGCCGGTATGCCGGTGATGAATTTGTCGTCATCTTGCCGGAGGCTGATATCGAGCAATCTTTCATCGTGGCAGAAAGGATCAAGAGGGCTGTCGCCGCCCTGCCCCTGAAACGGGAGGTAACGGTCAGCATCGGCATTGCCAAATGCGCGACTTCCAGCACGAACAGATATGATCTCATCCAGCGCGCGGATATCGCGTTATCCGATGCCAAAAAAGCAGGAAAAAATTTAGTTCATGCTGCTGGATCATAAAGGATCTTATTACGGCACTATACGGCTATTTTGAGGCCTTTTCGGCCAACACCCGGCTAACAAAATAAGCTCCAAGACGGCAAAAAACGGCATCACAGCATCAACATCAATTTCCCTTAACTCCTACCAACGTAAAACATTACCAAATATTGTAAATTATTAGCAATAAATAAGTTGCCGCTCATAACCCGAAGGCGTCAAGCACCCGGCTTATAAAGCGAAAGCGAACATAAGTCGGAAGTGCGCAGACGTGCCTCAAACGAAGAGAGGGTATCGCGCGTTCCCATCGCTTCTCTTGGATAGAATGATGGAAGCGATGATCATCTTTTCCGCAACCAATAGATAACATTATCAAAAACATTAAGAAGAAA
>JAFGFL010000082.1 GCA_016931055.1 Candidatus Omnitrophota bacterium
AACAACCGACCAAGAAAATGTTTACAATACCTTGAGCCATCAGCAATTTATGAAAACTGTGTTGCACTTAAAAATTGAATCTGGGAAGTATAAAGCTTGTTTTGGATTTTGAGATTGGGATTTATTTGGTGTATTTGTCATTTGGATTTTGAATTTATAACTTTTGACAGAACGGCAATCATAAGGGGAGCGGAACGATGAATATTTTGGTAACAGGGGGGGCTGGATACTTAGGGGCGGTTTTAGTCCCGGCGTTGCTGGGGCAAGGCCATAAAGTCACTGTGGTCGATAATTTTATGTATGGCCAAACGCCGTTACTGGACTGCTGTATCGATCCCAATTTAACCGTTGTCAGAGGAGATGTGAGGGATAAATCTCTCATCCAACAGCATATCAAGAAAGCAGACGCTGTCTTGCCAATGGCGTGTCTTACGGGTGCCCCTTTGTGCACCCAAGACCCGAAAGGGGCAGAATCGGTTATTTTGGATGCGGTTAAACTCATATTGGACTTATCCACCAAAAACCAGATGATTATTTATCCAACAACCAACAGCGGTTATGGAGTGGGCGAAAAGGGCATCCACTGTACAGAGAAGACGCCGCTTCGGCCGGTTTCCCTTTATGGGAAATTAAAGGTAGCTGCCGAAAAGGAGATACTGGATTCCGGAAAAGGCATAACCCTAAGGCTGGCTACGGCTTTTGGCGTTAGTCCTCGCATGCGTATTGATCTTTTAGTCAATGATTTTACCTATCGCGCGGTTTATGACCGTTTTATTGTCCTTTTTGAAGCTCATTTCAAGCGCAACTTTATTCATGTGCGTGATGTTGCCAACGTGTTTCTCCACTCTTTGAATCACTTTGACAAGATGAAGGGCGAACCCTATAATGTGGGCCTGAGCGATGCCAATCTGAACAAATTGGAGCTCTGTGCGGAAATTAAAAGGCATGTTCCGGAATTCTATTATGTCGAATCTAAGATAGGGGAAGATCCGGATAAAAGGGATTATATTGTCAGCAATGAGAAAATAGAAAAGGCCGGATTTAAGCCGCAGGTATCGCTGTCAGCCGGGATCCAGGAGCTTGTCAAAGGCTACAAGATCATCAAACGTAATCAGTATGCCAACGTGTGAACTGCTTTGAAACGAACTCAATGAGTCAATTAGATATTTTATTTATCAATACCACGGCTTCGGAAAAAAATTATCAGGATTTGAGCGAGGATTTTTCCGCGATTGAGCCTCCGATTTGGGCCGGTTTATTGGCCTCCCACTGCTTGAAGAGAGGGTTTAGCGCGGAGATTTTGGATTGTGAGGCTTTGGCCCTGAACGATGCTGAGGCGGCCCAGCAGGTTAAGGCATTGAACCCAAGAGTCGCCTGTTTTGTGGTCTACGGCCAGCAGCCCAGCGCCAGCTCTCAAAACATGGAGGGCATGGTTTCCCTTGCTGAAGAAGTCCGTCATGCGTGCGGTCCTGATATAAAAATCCTTGCTGTCGGCGGGCATGTGGCCGCGCTTCCCCAGGAGGTGCTAAAGCGCCATAACTTTATCGATATGGTCTGCCAGAACGAAGGCGTTTACACGATATCCAGTCTTCTGAAAACGAATTTAAAAGATAAACTTGATCAAGTCAAAGGATTGGGCTATCGCGACAAAGGAGGCATTGTTCTTAATCCGCCGTCACCGATTGTTTCCCGTTGGGATCTGCCGGAGGAATTGCCGGGCATAACTTGGGATAAATTGCCCATGGACCGTTACCGGACATCGCTTTGGCACTCGTATCCAAATCATTGCGAGCGCCAGCCGTTTGCGGCGTTATACACCAGCTTGGGCTGTCCGATGCGCTGCTCGTTCTGCATGATCAATATCATTAACCGTCAGGAGAATTTGTATTCGGACGGGAGCGCCGTGTTCCGTTACTGGGACCCTGAATTTATGATTAAGGAATTTGATCAGTTCGCGGAACGCGGCATTAAGAATATCAAGATCGCTGACGAATTGTTTGTCCTTAATGCCAATCATTTCATGAGATTGTGCGAACTGATTATTGAGAGGGGATACGATTTTAATATCTGGTGTTATTCCCGCGTGGATACGGTCAAAGAGAGGTTCCTTAAGACCTTAAAAAAGGCGGGGGTGAACTGGCTTGCCTTAGGGATCGAAAGCGCGAATACAAAGGTCAGGAGGGACGTGACCAAGGGGCGCTTTGAGGATGTCGATATCCGGGATGTCGTCAAGAAGATCCGCGGCTATGATATGAACGTCATCGCCAATTATATTTTCGGCCTTCCGGAAGACACCTTAGACAGCATGCAGATGACATTGGACCTGGCATGTGAACTGAATACGGAGGAGGCCAATTTTTATTCGGCGATGGCTTATCCCGGCAGCCCGCTGTACGGTCAAGCGTTGAAGGAGGGATGGAAACTCCCGGACGGCTATGCGGGTTATTCTCAGCATTCCTATGAGTGCCAGCCGTTGCCGACGAAATATTTGACGGCGGAACAAGTGCTTGCGTTTCGTGATGAAGCGTGGATGACGTATCACACCAATCCGGCGTTCCTGGATTTGATCAAAACCAAATTCGGGCAGGTGGCTGTCGATGAGACGCTCAGGTCCACAGAAATTAAACTTAAACGGAGGCTTCTAGAGAAAGCGACCATGCCATGATCATTAGCCGCACACCGTTTCGCGTTTCGTTCTTTGGCGGAGGGACGGATTATCCCCGGTGGTTCAGCAAGAATCCGGGGGCTGTTTTAGCAACGACCATTGACAAATACTGTTACATCACGTGCCGTTATCTCCCGCCGTTTTTTGAACACAAGTCCAGGATTATCTATTCAAAGATGGAACAGGTCCAATCTGTTGACGAGATCAATCACCCGGCCGTCCGGGAGGTCTTGCGTTTCTTAAACATCCACCAAGGCATTGAGATCCATCATGACGGGGACCTGCCGGCACGGACCGGGTTAGGGTCAAGTTCATCGTTCACCGTTGGGCTTCTTAGCAGTCTTTACGCGCTTAAAGGGATCATGCCGACCAAAGCACGGATCGCGGAAGAGGCCATCTATATCGAGCAGGAAATGTGTAAAGATAATGTCGGCTGCCAGGATCAGGCCTTGGCCGCTTATGGAGGGTTGAACTATATTGAATTCGGCGGAGAACGGCATCTTCAGGTCCGCCGCGTCACGATCCCGGAAGAAAGGATCAGAGACCTGGAAAGACACCTGCTGCTGTTTTTTACCGGATTTTCCCGCAATGCCTCGACCATCGCGGCCCATCAGATCAAAAATATCCCCCATAAGGTCAATGAATTGACAAAGATGTACCAGCTGGTCCAGGAGGCAATGAAGTTATTGGAAAGCAACCGGCTGAAGGAATTCGGCAAGCTTTTGGATGAGAGTTGGAAGATCAAAAGGGGGTTATCCTCAAAGGTCTCAACGCCGCAGATCGATAACATCTATGAGACGGCGCAAAAAGCCGGGGCCATCGGAGGCAAAGTGTTAGGGGCCGGCGGGGGAGGATTTGTGATGTTGTTCGCGCCGCCGAGCGCTCAGAAGAAGATCAAAGAAAAGCTCAAGAAGTTATTGATGGTCCCTTTTAAATTCGAGAATTTAGGCACGCAGATCATTTTTTATCAACCCAATGGCGAATATGAGAATAAATGATTGTGATGGCGCTATCCTTTGCGGTGGCCTGGGGACGCGTCTGCGGAATGTCATTGGAGACACGCCGAAGGTCATGGCAGAGGTCAACGGGCATCCTTTCCTGGACAAGATCATCACTCATTTAAAAAAAGAGGGGATCCCGAGGGTTGTTTTATGTACGGGATACAAAGCCGGTACGGTTGAAAGTTATTATCGGGAACATAATTTTGGATTAACGATCGATTTCTCAAGAGAACATGAGCCCCTGGGGACTGGAGGTGCGCTGAAGAATGCCCGCGGGCATATTTTAAGCGATCCTTTTTTTGTTCTCAATGGGGATTCGTTCTTGCCTGCCGACCTTCAAGCTTTTTTGGATTTTCACAAAGAAAAGCATGCCTTGGCGTCCATCTTGATAGCGCAAGCTGATTGGGCGAAAGATTTCGGGAGTATACAGATCGATGGCACAGGCCGATTGAAAGGCTTCTCTGAAAAAAAAGACAGCGCTCTCCCATCATGGGTGAATGCCGGCATATACTGTTTTAATCAGGAGGTCTTTTCTTATATGCCCAAGGGCAGGAATTTTTCTCTTGAGACGGATTTGTTCCCGAAGTTGGTCGGAACAAAATTTTACGGATACCGCAGCGATCAGAAGTTTATGGATATCGGGATCCCGCAAAGATACCAGTCCATAAAACAGGACATGGAAAGAGGAAAGAAAATTGAAAATCAACGCGAATAAAAGCGCGACATTCTCGAATAAAGCGAAATTCAGGGTTCCCTTCGGGACGGTTTCGATCACCGATGACGCCCGCGAGCTGATTGACCGGGCCCTGAAGACAAAATGGGTGACCCGGGGGAAATATGTCCAGGAATTTGAGGAAAAGTTTGCGCGTCTGTTCGGAGTCAAGGAAGCTGTGGCTGTCAGCAGCGGTACGGATGCCGATGCCTTGGCCTGTGCCGTTCTTTATGATTACGGCGCGCGGCGCCAAGATGAGATTATTATTCCGGCGCTAACCTTTGTCGCGACCGGAAACGCCGTCCTCCAGGCAGGGTTCACGCCGGTCTTTGTTGACGTCAGCCGCTACACTTTGAACATGGATCCAAAGAAGATCGAGCAAGTGATTACGCCCAGGACACGCGCGATCATGCCGGTTCATCTGATGGGCAAGCCGGCGGCGATGGATGAGATTATGGGTATCGCCAAGAAGCATAAACTGTACGTAATCGAGGATGCTGCCGAGGCCCACGGCGCGGAATATAAGAAAAGAAAGGTCGGTTCTATCGGCCATATGGCCGCTTTCAGCCTTTATGCCGCTCACATTATAACGACCATCGAGGGGGGGATTGTTATTACCGATGATCCTCGAATGGCGGATATTCTGCGGTCATTACGGAACCACGGCATCGAAGGGAAGTTCCAGTTTAAGAGGGTCGGCTTTTCGGCCAAAATGAACGAGATCGAGGCGGCGATCGGAATTGGCAACATCAGGATCTTCGGTCAGATCCTGAGTAAACGCCGGCAGAACCTTCTTTATTTGATCGAGAAATTCAAACCATTCGAGGATTATTTTATTACGATCAAAGAAGAGCCTCATGAAAAAATCGGGCCGCATGCTTTTTCGATTATCGTCAAGGAAGACGCCGGTTTTACGAAGGACGAGTTTGTCCGTTATATGGAAAATGCCGGAGTGGACTCGCGCAACCTTTTCTATTCTATCCCGACGCAGTGCGAGAACTACGCGTTCTTGGGCAAGAAGCTCGGGGATTTCCCGGAAGCGGAATACTGCTCGGATCACGGCACGCATATCGGGATCCATCAGGATATTGAGCGGGAAGACCTGGATTATGTTGCGCAGGCGGTGGCCGATTTCCTCAAAACCAAAAGATAAGGCGGCACGACGATGCGCATTGCGATCAACTGTCGGTCTTTTTTGAAGAAGGAACACACGGGGATCGGCCGCTACGCGTATCATTTGGTCCGGAGCCTGGCGGACATTGACGGGAAGAACGGCTATCAGCTGTACGTCAGAAAGGGGCCCTTTAGTTTCAGCAAGAGAACGCCTCGACTTGCGGCCAAGAATTTTACAACGCGGGTCGATTGGTTTGGCCGGGGCCTTGACAAGACCCTAAAAGATATTGATGTTTGTCATTTTCCGAGTCCGGGGCCGATAGAGAGGCCTCAGAACGCGAAGGTCATTGTTACCGTGCACGATGTGATTTTTAAGGCCTTCCCCCAAGGGCATACGCGGGAGACGATCGAGTCCGGCGAAAGGCAATTTCAGCAGATCCGGGAGAAAGCCGCGAAGATCATCTGCTGCTCGCAAAGTACGGCGAGGGATCTGGAGAGATACTTCCAGATACCGAAGGATCGGATCGCGCTAGTCTATCCGGGTGTCGACAAAGGAATATTTTACCCTATCAAGGATGAAGAAAGCGACTCAGCCGAGAAAGTCCTGGCGGAAAAAGGGATTACAAAGCCGTTTTTGCTTTCTGTCGGAACGATCGAGCCCCGGAAGAACCTGGTCAACAGCATCCGCGCCTTTCACGTCTTGAGGACCCAGAAAAGATTCCCGGGGTATCTGGTTGTGATCGGGATGGGCGGATGGCTGCATGAAGACCTGACCGCTCTTATCGAGAAACTGGGTTTGGAAAAGGACATTGTTTTTTTGGGCTTTGTGCCGGACAGAGAATTGCGTTATTTTTACAACAAGGCGGAGGCCTTCCTTTTTCCGTCCCACTACGAAGGTTTCGGGTTTCCGATCCTTGAGGCGTTTTCCTGCGGGGTGCCCGTTGTGACTTCAAATGTCTCTTCGTGCCCTGAAGTTGCCGGCGATGCGGCGTTGACCGTGGACCCCGGCAATCCCGGGGATATCGCTGAGGCGCTCAGGAAGATCGTTTCAGATCAGGCCTTAAAAAAGATATTAAGAGAAAAAGGCCTAAAAAGGGCAAATGATTTTGATTTTCGCAAAACAGCCGGGGAAACGCTGAAGGTATATGAAGAAGTTTATGGGCTTTAATGGGGGCGGATGACTTTATGTTAGTCAGCGGATTTACCATCGCGCGCAATGCCATCAAATTCAATTATCCGATCCTCGAATCCATACGGTCGGTCCTGCCCATCTGTGATGAATTTATTGTTAATGTCGGCGACAGCGAAGATGACACGCTGGGCCTGATCCGATCGATAGGCAGCGCCAAGATACGGATCATACAAAATGTTTGGGACCTTTCACAAGGCTCTGAGGTCCTTTCTCAACAAACCAATCTGGCTTTAAAAGAATGCACCGGCGACTGGGCGTTCTATCTTCAGTCGGATGAGGTGATCCATGAAGAGGACCTCGCAAGACTCAAAGATATCATGCACAAATATTTGCCGAATGGGGAAATCGATGCCTTGCGTTTCCGATGGCTTCATTTCTTCGGGAGCTATTTCCGTTACCGGATCGATCACGGATGGTATCAGAAGCAGGACCGTATCATCCGCAACAACGGTAAAATCGAATCTTTCGGGGATGCCTACGGGTTTAGGCGTAAGGACGGCCGGCCGATAAAGAGGAAAAACACCGGCTGTTTTCTATATCACTATGGATGGGTCCAATCGGAAGAAATAATGACGCAGCGCCGTGTGAATGCCGAACAAATAGGATTTACGACGCTAGCAAGTCATGAGCGGCAGAAGGCGTATCATTTCGGAGACCTGAACCGGTTTCCCGTTTATTTCGGGACCCATCCGGCGGTGATGCGAGAAAAAGCTAAACAACATGTTTTAAGCCAAAAAGATTTAATAGACATCAACGAAAGATATTGGTGGCATCCCTTGAAGTGGTTGAAGCTGAGGTATAAGACAGGAAAGAGGGTTAAACAAAAAATTGAATAAGGAATGAAAGAAGCCGAGGGGAAAATGCCTAAGAATACGAATTTATTTGCTGTCATTTTGGCCGGTGGCTCAGGGACGCGGTTTTGGCCGGTAAGCCGGAAATCGAGGCCGAAGCAGTTTCTCAATATCGTCGGCAAGAGGACGCTGCTTCAAGAGACATTAGCGCGGATCCAACCGGCAATTTCGGCCGCGCGCATTTTTATCATCACGGATGTCACGTATGGCAATATTGTCAAACAGCAAACCGCTCGATTCAAAATCCCAAAAGACAACGTCTTGCTTGAACCAGAAGGGAAGAACACGGCTCCCGCGGTTTGTTGGGCCGCGGCCATCATACAACATATTGACCCAGGCGCCGTTTTGGCCGTTTTGCCTTCCGACCACCTCATTTTTGGACGAAAAAGATTCCTGAAAGTATTGCGTGAGGCCGTGGGGCTGGCACAGAGAAATTATTTGGTCACGCTGGGAATCCATCCTACAAGGCCCGAAACGGGATACGGATACTTAAAGACGGCAAAAAAGAACATCGGCGGCAAACAGATCATGATGGTTGAAAGATTCACGGAAAAACCGTCGTTATTAAAAGCAAAACAATTTCTTAGGACAAAGAAATATTTCTGGAACAGCGGGATGTTCGTCTTCAGAAGTTCCGTGATCCTTAAGGAATTCCAGAAGTACCTTCCCGGCGTTTATCGGGCGGTTGGCAGGAAGGCCGGGATGGCTCATATCCGGCGGGTATGGAAGCGATTGCCGAAAATCTCCGTTGATTACGGCATCTTGGAAAAATCAAAAAACGTTGCCGCAGTGCCGGCGCGCGGCATCGGATGGTCGGATCTGGGCAGTTGGGAGTCTTTGACAGAAATCCTCCCCAAGGATCAGCGCGGGAACATCCTCAAGGGGGATATCATCGCTGTTGATTGCCGGGACACTTTGGTTTGGACGGGCAGAAAGCTGATTGCCGCGGTCGGGCTGGAAGGCATGGCCGTTATTGATACCCCTGATGCGCTGCTGGTCTGCCCGAAGGAAAGATCGCAAGATGTTCGGGAAGTTGTGAATGTATTAACTAAGAAAAACCGCCGGGAGCGTTGAGCCCTCCTGAAAAACCGTTATTCAATAAGACTTAAAATGAATTTGGATTGGAAAAGTTTTTTTTCGAGGCATAAAAGGAATATCGTATTTATAGTTATTTTGGCGGCTTTTGTTGGAAATCTTCTCCGTTATTCCCAGCGGTCCCCAAAGCGGCATTATTCCGATTGGCGCGTTTATTACGCAGCCGGGGAGCGGTTTTTGAATAAGGAAGACATTTACAGCCGGCCGGATATGTCGGTCACGCCTTATAAATATTCCCCGATGTTCGCCTTTCTTTTTTCTCCGTTAACGCTGCTGCCGAAGCATCTTGCGAGTTTGATCTTCTTTACAATGAATTTCTTCATGGTTGCCGGGATCTGCTTCCTGTCGGGGCGGATCATGAATATCGAAGGCTTATCGTTCGGGCAAAAGGTGTTGCTGTTTTCCATTCCCGTTCTTTTTACCTCAAGGTTTATTCTGCTGGTCTGGGACGCCGGGCAAGTGAATATATTAATGCTCTTTCTTGTCGTTTTAAGCCTGTTTTTACTGAAAAGAAATCAGGTTATCCTGAGCGCTTGCTGTTTGGCGTTATCGGCGTTCATTAAGTATATGCCGGTTTTATTCTTGCCGTATTTTGTCGTTAAGAAGCAATGGAAATATGTCGCATGGGTCATGATCTTTATGCTTCTCTTTTCTCTCATACCGGCGTTATATGTCGGGCTTGACCAGGAAATAAATTATCTGAAGAACTGGCTTCCGTTTATATCTCATACGTCCCTGGACTTGTTGTCTTGGGTGGACTATAAGAATCAATCGCTTTATTCAACAGTATTGCGATATAGCATGGATTTGTCTGCTTACGATTTTAACTACAGCCATTCTTTCTTAAATCTTACTTTCTATCAAGGCTTGGGAACAGCCATTGTTCTTGGATTTGCCATTTATTGTTTTGCTTTATTCCCCGTTGAAGATAAAAAACAAACAAGCCTGATGGATTACAGCCTGTTGTTTTTGTGCATGGCCTTATTGAATCCCAACGCGTGGTTCGTGAATTTTGTTGTCCTCCTTTTTGTTTATATGTATCTTTTGCACTATCTCATAAAGAATAGGTTCAAAGACAAAGTTGTTCTTATCGGCGGCATCCTGGCCTTTATCTTATCAAGCTGGATGAGCGAAGCAATATTTAGCGAGGACCTCGAACGGCTTTTTGAAGAGCTGTCCAATATCGCGATAGCCTCCTTAATTTTAGTGTTCTTGCTGATAAGAATAAAGTTTAAGAAGGTGGGAGCAGCGCAGTTCTCCTCACAAAAAATCATTCATCATAGTAAAGGCCGGTTATAACGTGCATTCTCATATCCATCCGCCCAAAAAAATCCTCATCATCAACACATTTGGTGTCGGGGACGTCCTTTTCACGACGCCCCTGATGAGAAACCTCAAAACGAGCTTTCCGGGGATCTTTATCGGATATATCTGCAACCGCAGGACAGCCGCTTTATTGGAGCGCAACGCGAACGTCGACCGGATTTTTATTTATGAACGTGATGAATTCCATTCGGTCTATCAGCGGTCAAAGTTGGCTTTGGCCGCGAAATTCCGCCGGTTCCTGAACGAGGTGCGGGACGAACGCTTTGATCTTGTGCTGGATGTGTCCTTGAGCCGGGGAACGGCCTTCTTGACATGGTTGATCGGCATCAAACTTCGTATCGGATTCAGTTACAAAAACAGGGGCATTTTTCTTAACAGAAAGATCCCTTTGAGCGGCTATGAAGGAAAGCATGTTGTTGATTACTATTTAAGTCTTTTACAGGAAATAGGGGGCGTTGTCCGGTCAAGGGAGCTTGAGTTGACGCTGAATGCTGACGATGCCCGCTGGGCAGAGGATTTTATCGCCTCCAACCGCGTGATACTGAAAGGGCGTCCTGTTATCGGTATCGTTCCCGGAGGAGGGGCCAGCTGGGGGAGGGAATCGGCTTTTAAGAGGTGGCCGGCTGAAAAATTCGCGAAATTAGCTGACAAATTAATTGAAAAATTTTCCGCAGCCACTATACTGATGGGAGACAAGAACGAAACGGACCTCTGCAGCGAGGTTGCCGGGAGAATGTCGCACCAGCCGGTGATGGCTTGCGGGAAGACGACCATAACCCAATTTGCCGCTTTGGCCAAAAAATGTTCATTAATGGTCGTTAATGACGGGGGGCCGTTGCATATAGCCGTAGCCTCCGGGGTCAGAACGGTTTCTATATTCGGCCCGGTCAGCGAAGAAGTTTACGGGCCATATCCTATTGGGAATAATATAGTTGTAAATAAAGCAATCGCCTGCCGGCCGTGTTACCGGAATTTTCGGAGGGCGAGGTGCGAACATATCAGCTGTTTAAACCAATTAACTGTTGAAGAAGTGTCAGAAAGGATTAAAGAAGCCTTATGAACGTTCCATTTATCGATTTTAGCCAGCAATATGAAATGATTAAGGACCGGATTGACCGGGAATTAAGAACCGTTTTTGAAAAAGGGGATTTCATTCTTGGGAAAGCGGAAAAAGAGTTTGAAGCGCAGTTTGCGGACTATTGCGATACAAAATACGCCATTGGGGTCAATTCCGGAACGGATGCCCTTTATTTGGCGCTCGGGGCCTTGGATATCACGGTTGGCGATGAAGTGATTCTCCCGACATTCACCTTTATCGCGACAGCTCTATGCGTTTCCTATACGGGAGCAAAACCGGTTTTTATTGATATTGAAGATGAGACCTACAATATTGATCCCGAAAAACTTGAAAAGGTCATTACGAAGAGAACCAAAGCGATCATCCCGGTCCATTTATACGGCCAGCCGGCAAACATGAATGAGATCACATCGATTGCCAAAAAACACAATATCGCCATAGTCGAAGATGCCTGCCAGGCTCACGGGGCCACATACAAAGGGAAGAAAGCAGGGTCATTGGGGGACGTCGGGTGCTTCAGCTTTTACCCGACAAAAAGTTTAGGCGCTTTTGGCGATGGGGGCATTGTCGTGACCAATAGCAATGAGATCGACCAAACAGTCCGGATGCTGCGGGATTACGGCCGGAAAGACCGTTATGAGCATAAGATCAAAGGATATAATTCGCGTCTGGACACGGTGCAGGCGGTTGTTTTGTCGGCTAAACTGGACTATCTCGATGAATGGAACCAAATGCGCAATGATCACGCGGCCTATTATTGTGACCTGTTGAAGGAAATTGACAGTGTGACCGCCCCCGTCATAAAGGAAGACAGGACGCATGTTTTTCAGACCTTTGCCGTACGTGTTTTAAACAGGAATTGGGTGATTGAGGGATTGAAAAAAAGGGGGGTCAGTGCTCTTATTCATTACCCGATCCCCATTCACCTGCAGGAAGCTTATGCCGATCTTGGCTATCAAAAGGGAGATTTCCCTGTTTCTGAGAAAGCCGCTGACGAGATTTTGTCGCTGCCGATGTTCCCGCACATGAAAAAGGGCCAGATCGAATACGTTTGCGCATCTCTGAAGGAATTGTGCTCGGAGAGTCAAAAGGTGGCATAAATGGAAAGAATCCCGCTGTCGTTAGTGGTCATTACGAAAAACGAGCAAGACAATATCGAAAAATGCTTGGAAAGCGCGTATGGCTGGGCCGATGAGATTGTTGTTGTCGATGACCATAGTTCGGACCGGACGGTCGAACTGGCCGAAAAATATGCGGATAAGATATTGCATCGGCGGATGGATAACGAAGGGCGGCACCGCAATTGGGCGTATGATCAGGCCAAACATGATTGGGTTTTTAGCCTTGACGCGGATGAACGCGTGACTCCGGAGCTCAAAGAGGAAATTACTCGCACACTCGCCGGGACCGCATGCAACGCCTTTACCATTCCCCGGCGCAATATTATCGGCCAAACGTGGCTGAAACACGGCGGGCAGTATCCTTCTGCACAGTTGAGGCTGTTTTCCAGATCGCGCAGTAAATTCCATTATGAGGAGGCGGAAGTCCATCCGCTGGCGTTTTTTGAAAAGCCGGAAGGCCGGTTAAAATCCGACATCCTTCATTATAGTTACCGTGACTTTGAGCATTTTCTGGCAAAAATCAACGGACAAACCACTCTGGAGGCGCAGAAGTGGGTCCGGGACGGTCGAAAGATGTCTTTGGGAAAGGCGCTGTGGCGGTTTTTGGACCGTTTCATGCGCGCGTTCTTTCGCAAGAAGGGACACAAGGATGGATTTTATGGATTCATGTCCGCTTTCTTTTCTGCGCTGTACCAAATCGTCAGCTATGCCAAATATTGGGAGCGAAAGACCGGGAATATTGTCACGGATTCCGGCTGGCAGCCGGATAGCGGAAGTGGGCCGGAAGCCGATGATCGGCCGCGCGCCCCGGTGACGGTAGTGATTCTAGCTAAAAACGAGCAGGCCAATATTGAAGCCTGTTTGAAAAGCGTCTGTGGGTGGGCCGATGAGATTATTGTGATAGATGATGAGAGCGCCGATAATACTGCCAAGTTGGCGTCCCGGTATGCGGATCGCGTGATTGTGAAGAAAATGGAGAATGAGGGCCGGCACCGCAATTGGGCGTATGCGCAGGCCAGGAATGAATGGGTGTTCAGCCTGGATGCGGATGAAGTGCTTACGCACGGCCTGAGACAGGAAGTGCGGGAAGCTATCGCCAAGGAAGATAACGAGTCGCTGTCCGTTCCGATGAAGACGTTCATAGGGCGGCACTGGGTGCGTTACGGCGGATGGTATCCTGCCAACAAGATGCGGATTTTTATGAAGTCCAAACAATGGTATGAAGAGGTGGAGGTCCATCCGCGGGTCGCGAATTGCGTGACATGCGGAGTTTTAACCAAGGATTTGATTCACAAGGGATATCCCGATTTCGAGCATTTTTTGGCAAGCCTTAACCGACAAACAACGCTTGAAGCGAGAAAATGGATACAAACCGGAAGACATATGTCTTTTGGGAAAGCGGCCTGGCGGACGATTGACCGGTTCCCAAGGATATTTTTCGGTAAACGCGGGTACAAGGATGGTTTTATCGGGTTCATGGTCGCTTTTTTTGCGTCGTTGTACCAAATCGTGAGTTACGCCAAATACTGGCAGATGAAAAAAGAGAGCGTCAAGCCATGAAAGTCGTCTTCTTAGATCGAGATGGCGTTGTTAACGAGTTTCCCGGGAACGGGAAATACGTGACGAAACTGAAGGAATTCCATTTCATTCCCGGGGCCCTGGATGCTTTGCGCATTTTAACTCAGGAGGGATATTCAATCTATATTGTTTCGAATCAAGCCGGCATTGCAAAAGGTATTTATTCGAAACAAAAGCTTGAGCATATTACCCGCAATATGCTCAGGGATGTCCGGTCTACCGGGGGCAGGATCAAGAAGGTTTTTTACTGCACGCATTTTTCCCATGCCGGTTGTGAATGCCGCAAGCCGGAGATCGGCGCCATCCGCCTGGCCTTAGAGTTAGACAATAAAACGATCCATTCCGCACAGAAGGCTTTTTTTGTCGGAGATACGGAATTGGATATTCTGACCGGGCATAACGCCGGCTGCACGACGATCTTTGTCCTCTCCGGCCGTGAAGACCGCCGCCATATGCGGGGATGGGCCATTAAGCCGGATTATGTCGCCAGGGATCTGCTGGAAGCCACGGATATCATCAATGAACGGAATCTTCTCAGGTCGCGCAGGAGAAAGAGAAGGGCGCTGACCGTTAAGTCCATCCGCAGGCGTTTAGTTAAAAAACCTCTTAAAGGGAATTAGATTGTCTGATGAGAATACTGTGCATCCATGCCTCTGCCGGAGCCGGTCACATGAAAGCGGCCGAAGCTATTTATAACGGCTTGAAGAAATCAACAAATCATGCTGTTTACCTCGTTGATGCTCTGGATTACTCAAGTTTCTTTTTCCGCAGGTTTTATAAAGAGACCTACTTTTTTCTGATTTCGAAGGTCCCAGCGGTATGGGGATTCTGTTTTGGGCTTCTGGATATCCCCAGGCTGCAACCTTTGATAAGAACCTTAAGGCGCCTCCAAAACCGGATGAACACAAAGAAGCTTCAACAGTTTTTTAAAGAGGAACAGTTTGATTATATTATCATGACGCATTTTATGCCGACGGAAATAGCGGCGTCGTTAAAACGGGCGGGGCTCATTTCTTCCAAATTGATAACGGTGATCACGGACTTTGATGTTCACAGGATCTGGCTTGCTGACGGCATCGACACGTATACCGTGGCCAGCGATTGGACAAAAAACAAATTGGAGGATATGGGTATTCCCCATGAGCGGGTTTTTGTGACGGGCATTCCAACCGATGAGAAATTTGCTTCGCCTGTCGCCATGGATGTCTTAAAGAAGAAATTAGGCCTTCAGGAACAGATGTTTACCGTCCTTATTGCCACCGGCTCCTTTGGGATCGGCCCTATTGAGGCCATTATCGAGACGCTGAAAGGCTTTCAGGTCATCGTCGTCTGTGGGAATAATCAGGGCCTTTATGAGAGGTTGACCGCCCAAAAGTCCCCGCTTGTGCACGTGCTCGGCTTGGTGGATAATATGCATGAGCTGATGGCTGTCTCTGATGCGATGGTGACCAAGCCAGGAGGTCTGTCGATTTCAGAGGCTTTGGTGAGCCATCTGCCGATGATTTTCTTTAATGCCATTCCTGGACAGGAGACCGGCAACATAAAGGTCTTGGAGACTTACGGGGTCGGCATGAGCGGGTTGAGCATTGACCAAATCGGCCGGCAATTGAAAAAGATGAGATCATCTAACGAGGCTTATCTTACCGTCCGAAAGAAGATCAGAGCATTGGCCCGCCCGACAGCTGTTAGCGATATCATTTCTTTGATTAAATAAAAGTCATGGAACCCAAAATTGCCAAAGTTGTTGTCGGCCTTCCGGTTGACGGCCCGTTTGATTATCAAATCGGCAAAGACCAAGAGGGCCGCATTGCCATCGGGCAGCGCGTGCGCGTGTCATTTAACCGCCGTGACCGTCTCGGGTTTGTTGTCGGCTTCGCCCGGCGCAGTCTTTTCGGTCAATTGAATCCCATTCTTTCTATTTTAGATGGGGAGCCTGTGCTGGATGATCCGGCTTTTCAATTGGCCCGGGCCATCAGCGCTTATTATGGCTGTTCCTTGGGGGAGGCCCTTGAGACCTGCCTGCCGCATGCCTTGCGGCAAGACAAAGTTACCGTGACCCGCACGTTCCCTCCTAGAGTCGTCAAGAAATCGGATAACAAAGAAAATCAAATGGTATTAGTTCATGACCTGACCCGTTATAAAAGATGGCCGTTCATTATCGAGAATATCCAAAGGGTCATCGATCAGAAGAAAAGGGTGATTGTTCTTGTTCCTGAAACGGCATTCATTCAAGAGGCCTTGACGGCATTAAAAAAAGCGTTTGAGTGTCCTTTTGCGGTCCTGGATAAGAAATTAACGCCGAAACAGGAATTTGAGCAATGGGAAAAAATCAGGAACGGCGAGTTTGCTATTGTCGTCGGAGTGCGATCGGCGGTCTTTGCGCCTCTCCCCGATCTGGGATTGATCGTCATTGACGAAGAGGAGAACGAAGCCTATAAACAGGAACAAACGCCCCATTACCGCGCGGGGCAAATCGCGCAGATGCGCTCAAAGATCGAGGAGTGCCGCGTGCTATTTTCCAGTTCTGTTCCTTCCGCGGAAATATGGGAGAAGGCCGGACGCGATCAATGGGAAAAAATCGTGTTGGATGCCGACAAAAACGCCCGAGTGCAGATTGTCGATATGAGCAATTACCGTCTTGATAAAGCGTCCATTCTTTCGTTCCCGCTGCAAAGTGTGGTACAAAAAACGCTGCAGGAGGGAGGAAAGGTCATCTTATTCATGAACCGGCGGGGATTCAGCACGAGGACCCATTGCCGGCAATGCGGTTTTACGGTCAAATGCGAACGGTGCAATGTAAATTTGACGTATTTGTATTCAAAGAAAACCATGGTTTGCCGTCTGTGCAATTACAAGTGCGAACTTCCCAAGATGTGCCCGCAGTGCAGCGGGGCCTATCTCCGATCAACCGGAATCGGTGTCGAAAAACTGGAAAGCGAGGTTTCCAGGCTTTACCCGGAGGCGAAAGTCCGTCGTTATGACAGCGGGAGTGAAATTTTTGAGAAGGATGCCGATATCATCATTGCCACGGGCGCCGTATTCCGCCAGCACGAGCCATGGGCCGCTTCTTTGGCCGCCCTGTTGAATTTTGATGATCAAATATACCATCATGATTTCCGGTCGGGACAAAAGACGTTTTCTCTCCTGGTCCATTTGAAGCAGTTAGCGGGCGAAACATTATTGGTCCAGACGCGGATGGCGGATAATTATTGCCTCAAGGCGGTCAAGACCATGGATTTCGACAGGTTTTACCGTGAAGAATTACGGCTGCGCAGGGAACTGCAGTTGCCTCCTTACCGGAACTTGGTGGCCGTGGGGCTGCGGGGGAAAAAAGAACAAGTTGTTTTTGAAGAAGGCAACGAGCTTTTTGAGCTTTTAAAAAAACAAAATCTGAAGGGCGTCGATATTTCCGATCCCCATCCCGATGTCAACGCGAAATTACGGGATCAATACCGTTACACGATTCTATTGAAAGGCAAGTCGGTTAAGGGTATACTGGCCCTGATTAAATCGGCGCTCAAAGGGTTCAAAAAGAGAAATGTTATCATTGTCATTAACGTGGATCCCTGATGAACATCATTTTTTTCGGAAGCGATGATTTCGCGGAAGCACATTTACAAGCACTGATTGGCTCACATCACAACGTGCCGGCTTGTGTGACACAGCCTGACCGTCCAAAGGGACGGGGAATGAAGGTGGCCGATTCGCCCATCAAAGAATGCGCCCTTAAGCATAAGATTCCTGTTTTGCAGCCCGCCTCATTAAATGACCCTGCCTTTATAAAAAGTCTCAAAGATCTGAAAAGCGATATCTTTGTCGTGGTTGCCTACGGCAAGTTTCTCCCTCCGGCAGTTTTAAATATACCGCCTTGTGGCGCGCTCAATGTCCACGCGTCGCTTTTACCCAAATATCGGGGAGCGGCGCCCATCAATTGGGCGATTATTAATGGTGAAAGGGGCACAGGTCTCTCGATCATAAAGATCAATGAAGAAATAGACGCGGGCGATATTCTTGCTCAGATGAACATGAAAATAGAAAAAGACGAAACGGCAGTGACGTTGCGCGCGAAGATGATAAAGGAAGGCCCGCCTTTTCTTTTGCGTACCCTGAGCCATCTGTCTTCTTGTCATCCGCGGGCGCAAGACCGCAAGGGTGTGACGTTTGCCCCGAAACTCACCAAAGAAGCAGGACATATTCCATGGGGGAAACAGGCCCGCGAGATAAGCAATCTCATCCGGGGTTTGCTGCCATGGCCCGGCGCTTACACCTTTTACAGGGGAAGATTGTTAAAAATATTGAAAGCGCGGGTCCTTGATGGGGACCCGGCCAAAGCCGAGCCGGGAACTGTTTGTGAAATTGGCAAAAAAGGGATTGTTGTTTCAGCAGGAGATGGTAGAGTATTAGTTCAGAAAGTCCATCTTCAGGATGCAAAACCGATGGATGCGTATCAGTTTGTCATCGGGCACAAGATTGAGGTTGGGTGTCAGTTTGAGTGAGAAGAGGGAAGAAAGGGACAAGTATGCCGCAGCTGCGTAAAGATCCCGTTGTCGGACGATGGGTCATTATCGCCAGGTCAAGGGCGAGAAGGCCCGGCAACTTTGTGGATCGGGGTTACAATGAATTTGACAGGGCGGACCGGGAATGCCCCTTCTGCAATGTCCAGCAGGAGGAGAGCGATGCGGTCCTGTCCTCGGGACATGTCCAGATCGTTTCTTCGGAAATATATAAAGCAAACGGGTATGAACAGCTCCATCGGACGAAAAAAGGCCTTTATGATGTGATCGATGGATTAGGGGCTCATGAAATTGTCATTGAGACGCCGGAACATCTGACGAATATGGCGGATCTGGATATTGACCAGATCCAGACGGTCTTTGAGGCTTATTCGTCCAGGATGCAGGAATTGGAGAAGAACCCGAATTTTCGCTATGCCCTGGCCTATAAGAATTACGGCCCGACCGCGGGAGGGTCTAGAGGCGAACATACCTGTTCCCATATTGTGGCCACTCCCGTGAGGCCATTACGGGTCAAGGAAAAACTGGTCGGGGCAAAAAAGTATTTCGATGCCCATCGCCGTTGCATCTATTGCGACCTGATCGCCCAGGAACTTCAATTCCGCGAAAGGATCGTTTGTGAAACGCAGCATTTTCTCGCGCTGACCCCCTTTGCGGCCCGGTTTCTCTTTGAGATATGGATTTTCCCGAAAGCCCATCATTGCGACTTCCCAAAAGGCGTCGTCGGCAAAGAGAATGACCTGGCGTTGATGATGAAAATCCTCTTATTGAAAATTCATGAGGGGTTGGATGATCCGGCTTATAATTTTGTCGTGCAGACGGCACCGTTTGCCCGCGGCAGCCTGGGGGACCGTGTCTGGGAAACTATTGAAGAAGATTATCATTGGCATATTGAGCTCATGCCGCGTTTGACCCGGGAGGCGGGGTTCGAAAAAGGGACCGGTTTTTATATTTGCCCCATCCCGCCTGAGGATATGGCGGAGTACCTGCGGGGAATTAATACATAGTAACAGAAAGTATTGATGTGTCTGAACTCCAGTCGCCCAGAGCCTTGTTGGCGGGATGATGGTGACCGGAAAAAGGGGGCCTTAGGATGAATGAGAGGATGAATCATGACTGAGCTGCGGCGGGATCCTGTCATTGGACAATGGGTCAATGTCCACACGGATGATTCTTTCAGCCCACAACACTATGAGGTTGAGGACCAGACCCCCAGGCATAAGGCGAGGTGCCAATTCTGTCCCGGCCGGGAACATCAGACGCCGCCGGAGGTTGATGCGGTCCGGGAAAGGAATTCCGCTCCCAACGGCCCGGGCTGGACGGTCAGAGTTGTCCCTAACAAGTTTCCGGCCCTTAAGATTGAAGGGGGCATTGACAGCGTTAAGCAGGGGATGTTCGACATGTCCAATGGCATCGGGGCCCATGAGGTCCTCATTGAAACGCCGGAACACGGAAAGAACCTGGCGGATTTTACGGAAAAGGAAACAGCTGATGTCATTAGATTGTACCAGAACCGGCTGCGGGACCTGACCAACGACAGACGGTTCAAATATATCATCATCTTTAAAAACTACGGAGAATCCGCGGGGACAAGCGTGGAGCACGCCCACAGTCAGATCATCGCGCTTCCCATGATCCCAAAATATGTCCTTGAGAAAATAGAGGGGGCAAAGGCTTATTACGAACAGAACAAGCGTTGTGTTTTTTGCGATATGGTGGCGCAGGAGCATGAGGATAAGGAGCGGATTTTCTCGGAAAACGAGGATTTTGTCGCCTTTTGTCCTTTTGTGTCACGATACGCGTTTGAATATTGGATCATGCCCAAAGAACATGATTCCAATTTTGCGCAGATCAATGACAAGAAAAGGAACGCCCTGGCGAACATATTAAGAGAAACATTATCGAGGCTGAAGAATTGCCTGTCCGACCCGTCCTATAATTATTACTTGCACGTTGCGCCCGTCAATACCGGGGGCGAAGAAGGGTTCCATTGGCATATCGAGATCGTCCCTAAGTTGACGCGGACGAGCGGTTTTGAGCTCGGAACCGGATTTTATGTCGTCCGCACTTCTCCTGAAGCCGCCGCCGGCTACCTGCGCGGCGCCCGGCCCAAATTGGCCGTTTAAACGGTCTTTTTCCGCAAATATTGTTCTTGACAATTCAAAAGACTGGTTATATTTTATATGTCAATTCATTTGATAAATTCGTGTTCACTAATCAAACCGCCTCGTGAATTCGGGGCACATGTAAGATTGAAGGAGGAAGCATCATGATTAAAGTAGGCATCAATGGATTTGGCCGTATCGGCCGGCTTGTGTTCCGGGCGGCCTTACAGAATCGCGATGTGCAAGTCGTCGGCATCAACGACATTGTCGAGACGGATTATCTGGCCTATATGCTCAAGTACGAT
Organism: Candidatus Omnitrophota bacterium; assembly: GCA_016931055.1. Taxonomy (GTDB): domain Bacteria; phylum Omnitrophota; class Gorgyraeia; order Zapsychrales; family Zapsychraceae; genus 2-02-FULL-52-10. The sequence goes on from JAFGFL010000082.1 coordinate 20,657, forward strand.
TCCACGCACGGGCCATTTAAGGGGGAGGTGTCCGTGAAGGGATCGAACCTGATTGTTAATGGCCAAACGATCCGCGTTACGGCGGAGAAAGACCCGGCCAATTTGAAATGGGGACAGATCGGAGCCGAGTATATCGTCGAATCGACCGGCCTTTTCTTGACCAAGGAAAAAGCGCAAGGGCACATTAAAGCCGGGGCCAAAAAGGTCATTATGTCCGCTCCTTCCAAAGATGATACACCCATGTTCGTCATGGGGGTCAATCACGAGACGTATACTCCGGATATGGATTTTGTTTCCAATGCATCATGTACAACCAACTGTTTAGCGCCGGTTGTTAAGGTCCTCCATGACAATTGGGGGGTGCTCGAAGGCTTGATGACAACCTGCCACGCGGTAACGGCAACTCAAAAAACGGTCGACGGCCCGTCCATGAAAGACTGGCGCGGAGGCCGCGGTGCTTATCAAAATATTATTCCCTCTTCGACAGGGGCCGCCAAAGCGGTGGGAAAAGTCATTCCTGACTTAAACGGCAAACTCACCGGGATGTCCCTGCGCGTCCCCACGGCGGATGTTTCGGTTGTGGACTTAACGTGCAGACTCGATAAACCAGCAAAGTGGGATGAAATCAAGGCCGCGATGAAAAAAGCGTCTGAAGGCGAGCTCAAGGGCATTCTCGGCTACACGGAAGATGCGGTTGTTTCCACCGACTTTCTGGGTGATCCGCGCACTTCCATTTTTGACGCCGGAGCCGGCATCGCCTTAAACGATCGTTTTGTCAAAGTCGTTGCCTGGTATGACAACGAGTGGGGATACTCGGTGAAGACCGTCGATTTGATCTGTTACATCGCCTCCCGGGTCATGGCGAAGGTGTAAGCGCGGCCGCATATATGAAAAGCATTTATTGAACTTAAGCCCTCAACAAGGTAAACTTATTGAGGGCTTTTAAATGTTCCCGGATTTTGTGAATTTGGCCTTAAAGGACAAGGAGAACAGGGTATGGGAAGGAAGAAAATTCTTGTTGTGGACGATGAGAAAAAGATCAGGGAATTGCTTGAGATCAGATTGTCATCGGAAGGATATGAGGTCATCCAGGCCAAAGACGGCGAAGAGGGAGTCCAGAAGGCTAAAGCAAATTTGCCCGATCTCATTTTGATGGATGTGATGATGCCGAAAATGGACGGGGCGGAGGCAACAAAATACCTTCAGGAGGATCCGGCTACAAAAGGAATACCGGTCATATTCTTGACGGCGATTGTTACCAAAGAGGAAGAAGAAAACCAAACTCTTGGTCTTCAGCTGGATTCTGGCCATTATCGTTTTATGGCCAAGCCGTTTGACGCGCAGAAATTGTTGGCCGAGATCAAGAAAACGTTGGATAACAAGACTTAGGCCTCTGCCATAGAGGATAAATTCATGGGGAAGAAAAGGATCCTTATTGTTGAGGATGAAGGGACATCGCGGGCATTGCTGGCTGCGGAGCTGCAAAGGGCCGGTTATCAGGTGTTCCAGTCAAAGAGCGGCGAAGAGGCGTTTCAAGTCGCTAAAGCGGTGCGGCCGGACCTGATCATCTCTGATATCGTCATGCCCGGGATGGACGGGAACCAGCTGATCAAGCGCGTGCGGCAAAGCGAATTCGGCAAGAACATCCCGTTTATCGTATTGACGGCTCATGCTAATATGCAGGATTATTTTGAGCTCATGGATGTGGAAGATTTCATTACAAAGCCGTTTGATCCGCAAGACCTTGTCGCAAGGGTGGAAAAGGTCTTTGCTAAAGCGAAAGAGGATGGATAAAACGATGGTTTGAAATATAACTTAAGGCTTAAAAAACTGTATCGAAAGAGGGCAGGAATGCCCTCTTTTTTTATGGCCGCCCAGGGATTTTATGCCAATCGTCTCTTATCTATCTTCAGACTTATTCGGATTCTTCCTAAGCAACGGTTTCTTATTGTCTATCCTGACATAAAAAAGAATGTTCCAATTTTATTGGATTTTTCCCTGATGTTTAGTAATATGTATACGAGTATTAATATTTAAAGGATGGCATCTCCTTCGGAATAGCAGAGAAATAAAATGAAAATCCGCCAGAAATCAATTCTTGGGCCCATGGGTCTCGCCGTATTGATTGGAATAGTTACCTATATTTCAATCCAAAAAATCCAAGATTCTCTTGTAAAGGCAATCGGAAACGGGGCAACGGTTTTGGCTCAGGAGACACTGGATAAGATCGACAGAAATATTTATTTAAGGCTTGAAGACATACTTCTTGTATCGGAGGGCCTGAAGGTTCAAGAGGCGATTATACAATCCAATCAGGAATTTGACCAGATGCCCGACCCGCAGGCCTTTATTGCCGAAAAAGATAAAGAATGGGTGTCTGCGCCAAAAGAAGCAGTGACGCCTTTTATGCGGGAGATCCTAGATGCTGAATTGTCGCAGGAATTAAAGAAACAAATAGAGTTCTATGAACAGAAATATGGCTATAAGGTTTTTTCCGAGATTTTCGCGGCCAACAAGTATGGTGTTAATGTTGTTCAGTCGGGGAAGACAACGGATTTCAGGCAGGATGACGAGGAATGGTGGCAATCCGCGAAGAAGAACGGGTTATATATCAGGGATGTCCAATATGATGAGAGCGCAAAGACCCGTTCGATCGATATGGGAGTAAGGGTTGGGGATGAGAACGGGAATTTTATAGGAGTGATAAAAGCCGTTTTGAATATTAAGGGAGTCGAAACGATTATCGACACGATCAAAGAGTCGTCGGAATATAAATCGATAAACATTGAATTGGTATCCAAAGATGGGAGCGCGATTTATGGAACAGGTAAAAATACCAGTAGTGTTTTTTCTGCTTCAATTCTAAACGAGTTTAAAGAAAGCGAAAAGCATGCGCACTATTTGGTGAAGGACTATCCAGGAGAGAACAAGAAATTAATTGTTCATGCTCATGAGCGCGGATATAGGATTTATGAGGGGCTGGGCTGGTCCTTGATCATCCAACATGATGCGAGCGAGGTCTTTGCTCCGGCCATAGCCTTACGGAACATCCTCATAGGGGTTTCGTTGGGAGTGATGGCAGCCGCTTTTTTAGGCGCCCTGCTATTCTCACGTTCTCTTTCTTTGCCGATTACGAAATTAGAGAAGGCTGCGGCTGAAATAAGCCGGGGCCGCCTGGACGTCCAAGTCAACATAAAATCAAAAGACGAAATCGGGTTCTTGGCGAACGCCTTCAACCGAATGGTTGGGCATCTGAAGGACCAGCGGCGCAAGGTTGAAAAACGGACCAATGAACTGACGACTCTTTATGAAGTTTCTAATACCATCCCCTATACGGCGGATTTTCAGCAGCTGCTGAAACTTGTCATGGAATCCGTGTTTAAGATCATTGACTATGATATCTGCGGGGCGCTTTTGTTAAATATGCGGGCGGCTAACATTGTGATCAGGCCGAGCTATCCGCAAAGCGTTAAATATGCCGATGAAATCAAAGAGACGCTGATCCGGGAATTTTCAAAATTCCAAAACGAACAGGTTCATGTGAGGCCTGAGAATGTCAGGGTCGTCCCGGTTGAAGGCAGCAGGCCCATGCCGCAAACACGAATGCCTGAAGAGTTGAAATCGTCGTTTAATGCCCCGATCCTTGCCGGAGGAAAGATCATCGGGATCCTGAATTTTTCAAGCGTCCGGGAAGATGTTTTCTCGGCCGATGAAGTGAAATTTATTTACACGATGACGAACCAAGTGTCCAACGAGATCGAGCGTTTGCAGGCCATGATCAGTGCCGAGAAATCGAAAATAGAAAGCATGATCGAAAGCATGCAGGAAGGGGTGGTCATGCTGGATGATGAAGGGAATGCCGTTGTCTTGAATCCTCAAGCGCGTGAAATGTTGGGGCTTTCTTACCAGGAAGAGACGGTGGATTCCGCCCTTCATGAACAAATGAAACTTGTTAATCTGGATGCGGCCCTTGAGGAATCCGGATCCACTGATGATGTTGTTGTCAGGGAGGTCATGATGCCTCATAATGATAGACGGATCCTGCAATGCACTGTATCTCCTGTGGGATTAAATGAACGGAGGATCGGGACGGTAATCATCTTCAGAGATGTAACCAGAGAAAGAGAAGTTGACGCCATGAAGACGGAATTTATATCGATGGTTTCCCATGAGCTGCGCACTCCGCTTTCGATCACGAAAGAGGGGCTCAACCTTATTTTGGATAAGGTCGCGGGGGATATCACACAAAAGCAGGAGATGATTCTTTCAGCGGCAAAAGAAAATATGGACCGGCTGTCGAGGCTTATCAATAATGTGTTAGACATCTCCAAGATGGAAGCGGGGAAAATGGAGACCAAAAAGGAACAATTTAATATTGTACGCCTTGCTGAAAAGGTTTTGTCAACCTTTGAGCTGAAGGCCAAAGAAAGAAATATCGGCCTGCGTTTGCGGTTTTCAGACCAAAATATCGACGTCTTTGCCGACCGCGACAAAATCATCCAGGTGTTTACGAACTTGATCAATAATGCTCTTAAGTTCACGCTGGAAGGGTCGATTGAAGTTTCCGGGAAGGTAGAGGGTGAATTTGTCGAGTGCGTTGTCGCTGATACAGGAATCGGTATTTCGAAGAATGACCTGGCCCGTACTTTTGTCAAGTTTCAGCAGTTTGGACGCCAGCCGGGATCCGGGGAGAAGGGAACGGGTTTAGGCTTGACGATCGCAAAGGGTATTATCGAGATGCACGGCGGGAAGATCTGGGTTGAAAGTGAATTGGGAGTGGGAACGAAATTTATCTTTACGGTCCCGAAATTTTCGCCGGAATCGCCTCTGCGGGACTTTGTGGAAAGCGGGATCAAGGAGGCCCAGAAATCTAACGCGCGCATGTCCCTTCTTGCCATGACCATGGAGGGAAGGAAAGAGGGGGATCATGACTTTCCCGAAGAAAAGCGGTTGGGTTATTTGGAAAATCTAAAGAACGTCTTAAAGGAAGAGGTCCACCGGCCAGGCGATGCCGTTTTCCGGGATTCGAAGGGCTGTTTCGTGACGCTCTTCAACTGCAACAAGGATCATGCGCACAATGTTTGCAGCCGGTTTAAAAAAGCTTTGGATGAATATTTAGTCCGGGAACGGTTGGACAGCGCCATTTCCTTGAAAATGGGATCGGCAACTTATCCGATCGATGCCAAAGACAGCAGGGAGTTGCTTAAGAAAGCGATTACAGCATAACTTAAGAATTTGAAATGAAACACAATTTTTCGGAAAAGGCATTATGAAGAAAATTCTATACTTGGAAGATGAGCCAGATGAGATTTTGATGGTCAAAACCCGGGTCGAAAGTCAGGGCTATTCGTTAGTTTCAGCTGCTGATGGAGAAGAGGGGCTAAAAAAGGTGCGTGAAGAAAAGCCGGATTTGATCCTCCTTGACATTATCATGCCAAGAATGAACGGCCATGAATTTTGCTGTCATCTGAAGATGGACCCGGCAACCCGAAACATCCCGGTTATTATTATAACGGCATCGGGGGCCAAGGATCTTGAAAAGAAATGTCAAAAACTCGGCATTCAGGAAATTGTACATAAACCCTATGAATCGTCCTACTTGTTGGAAAGGATAGCGTTCTTTCTTGGGGAGTAGCGGACATGCTCAATTTTATTAAAAATCTTCCGATCAAGACGAAATTTATTTTATGGTTCTTGATCATCGCTTTAGCGCCTTTAGCGATTGCCACGAAGGTCAGTTATGATAATTCCCGCAACGCCCTCGTTGAAGAAATCACGAACAGCTTATTGGCCGTGGCGGATAATAAGGCTAACCAGATCGAGACTTACCTGAGGGAGAAAGAGCGAAGCGTCACGGCCTTGTCCTATTCATCGGATATTATCGATGCCATGGAACAATTCAACAAGGCCCTGACTCGGCAGGGGGCCTATTCTCCTGAATATATCGCGGTGGATAATGAATACCGTCCTTTTTTCACGTACTACACAAAATCAGCCGATTACGAGAATCTTTTTCTTGTCAACAAAGACGGCGATGTCATCTTCATGGCGAAAGGGCGCAGGAAAATCACGTCGCTTTATGAAACAGCTCTCAATAAAGAATCGCAGTTAGCCGAGGTTTTTATCAGGACGATCAAATCGTCTAAAATTGAGATTTCTGATTTTGAATATGGCCCCGAAGAGGAAAACGGGGCCCTTTATATCGGGGCCCCGATATTAAAAGGGGCCGAGCTGATCGGAGTCCTTGTTTTACAGATGGATAATCAAGGGGTCAGCCAACTGGTCCGGGATGACACAAGTTTGGGAGAAACGGGGGAAACGATCCTTGCCGCGAAAATGAAGAACGAAATCGTGTTTATCAGTCCTGTCCGGTTTGATGTCAATGCGGCGTTTCAGAGAAAGGTCAAACCCGGCGAAGAGGCGGGCAAAGAGATACAATTGGCTGTTGAGGGAAAAATCGGGTCAGGCAAATCGGTTGATTACAGGGGGAAAGAGGTCCTGACGGTCCGGCGGTATTTCCCGTCTTTCCGTTGGGGGATGGTTGTGAAAATGGACACGGCGGAAGTCATCGCTTCGGCAAACCGCTTACGCGCGACGTTGGTGAAGATCAGCCTGGTTCTTTTGGCCGTTGTGGTGGTCATGGCCATAGCGATTGCCCGCTCGATGTCCAAACCCATTATGGAACTCACGCGGGTCGCCGGGGTTATTTCCAAAGGAGATTATTCGGCCAGGGCGAAGAGCTCAACGCATGACGAGATTGGGAATCTGGCGCATTCTTTCAATGAGATGACGGACAATCTGATTGCGGCCAAGGCGAATGTCGAGCAGAAGAAGGCCGAACTGGAAGAACAGCATAAACTTCTTGAAGAGGCGAACCGCGAGCTGGACAGCTTTACCCATACGGTCAGCCATGATTTACAGGCCCCACTGCGCGGGGTGGCCTCTTTTGCCGCTTTTCTCGAGGAAGATTATAAGGACAAATTGGACGGGAAGGCGCAGGAATATCTGAAGGAGATCCGCGAAGGAACAGCGCGCATGAGCAATCTGATCAAGGACCTGCTGACCTTGTCAAGGATTTCAAGGATCAAAAATCCTTTTGAACAAGTCGACATCCATGAGCTGGTAGAAACTGTCCGCAAACGGATTGAGTTCGATATCAATAAATACAAAGTTGTCTTGAAGGTCCAGAATAATTTACCGACCATTGTCTGTGACCGGATCAAGCTGACTGAAGTGTTCCTGAATTTGATCAATAACGCGATCAAGTTCTCATCAAAACAAGGAAAGCCGCCTGTGGTGGAAGTGTCCTATGTCAGCGATGGGCAGGCGCACAAGTTCTCTGTTAAGGACAACGGCATAGGCATAGACCCCAAATACCATGATCAGGTCTTCGGCATCTTCAAAAGGCTGCATTCGGCCGATGAATATGAAGGATCCGGCGCGGGTTTGAGCATTGTGAAAAAAGTTATCGATGACCATCAAGGAAAGGTTTGGATCGAATCGGAATCGGGAAAAGGCGCGGCGTTCTTCTTTACGATCCCTAAAAATCTGAAGGTGAGTGAGGCGCAGGCGAAAGAAGAGAAGCCAAAAAAAGAATGGGAAAAAGAAAAGACCTAATCGCTGGTTGGCATATGGCAAACGTGGTATTATTCATTGAATATGCAAAGGAACAGAAATGCCGAAAAAGATCCTGATTATTGATGACACAGAGACGGACAGAAAGATTGTTACCCGGTTTCTTAATAAAGCGGGGTATGATCTTGTTTTGGCTGCCGAGAACGGCGAACAGGGAGTGGCCATGGCAGCGTCACAGAAGCCGGACTTGGTGATCACGGACACGATGATGCCCGGGCTCGACGGATTTGAAACGTGCCGCCAGATCCGTGCGGCGCACGGTCAGGAAACGATGAAGATCATTGTTATGACAGGCGCTATCGACGCGGTCGATGCGGTCAAGGCGAGAAAAGCGGGGGCGGATGATTATTGCGTCAAGACAAGCGACGCCGCGCCACTTATGGCGGCTGTGAAAAATTGTATCGGTGAGGCTTAGGATGGTTGAGAAACAGGTCCATATTCTTATTGTCGGTGCCGGACGGGCCGGTTCAGCGTTGATCAAAATGCTCCAAGATAATCCGGATGTGAAGATCGCGGGTGTCGTTGACAAGGACGATCAGGCGCCTGGGCTGAAATTGGCCGGCCAGTTAAAGATACCTACGGCAACCACGTGGAAGATGATGATGACCGACAACTCTATAAATGAGGTGATCAATGCGACCGGAAGCGATGAAGTGCATGAGATGTTGCTTGAAGATAAGCCCAAGCATGTCCTTATGGCCGACGGGGCCGTAGCGAAGACGTTGTGGTTCCTGGCAAAAGAATACGAAACCGTGGAGCAAAAGATCAAAGAGGCCGAAGAAGAGGTCAAGGCGCATGAGTGGGGTGTTCAAAAAACCAACGAAGCGATCAAACTTCTTTATAAAGAGTTGGAAGAGAAAAACAGGGAACTCCAAGAACTCGACCGTTTAAAGTCCGAATTCATATCAACGGTGTCCCACGAACTGAGAACGCCTCTGGCCATCACCAAAGAGGGAATCACACTAATTCAAGACGGGGTCTTGGGGAAGATTAATGAAAAACAGGCTAAAGTCCTTATGACGGCCAAAGAGAGTATCGACCGCTTAGCCCGTTTGATCAATAGCCTCTTGGATATTTCTAAAATCGAGGCCGGGAATATCGAGATCAAGAAAAGTTTGATTAGCGTCACTGAGGTTGCGAAGCAGGTGGCGTCTTTTTTTGAGACGAAAGCCGCGGATAAAGGTTTAAAGCTGCGGGTCAACCTACCGGAATCCGGGGTCAATGCCTATGCGGACAATGACAAGATTATCCAGGTATTCACTAATCTTGTCGGCAATGCCCTGAAATTCACGGATAAAGGATATATCGCGATTTCGGTCGAGGAAAAAAAGGATGAGATTGAATGCAGCGTTGAGGATACCGGTAAAGGCGTACTGAAAGAAGATATCCCGAAAATGTTCGTGAAATTCCAGCAAATCAACCGTGTCCATGGGGACGGAGAAAGAGGCACGGGTTTAGGGCTTTCGATCGCGAAAAGCATCGTTGAATTGCATGGGGGCGAGATATGGGTGGAGAGCGAAGCTGGCAAGGGAACAAAAATTATTTTTACGCTTCCCAAATATGCGGATGACGTTCTCCTGAAAGAGTATATCAATAGCGGGATTGAGGAGGCAAAAAAGAATAAAAGTAAGATGTCTCTCATGGTGCTTTCCATCGAGAATTATGCGAAAACAAAGAAATTAGTCCCGGAAGAGAAAATTTATTTTGCATTAAGGGGAGTGGAGAATGTCCTGAAGGACTGCTTTAACCATACGGGCGGCGCGGCGCTGAAAGACTCGCATGAGTGCATCGTGGTCCTTCCCAACAGCAGTAAGCAGGATGTCTTGACCGCGGAAGGCCGTCTCAAACAAGCGGTGGATGATTATTTGGCGCGCGAACAGTTAGCGGATAAAATCAAAATGAAATTCAGATGCGCGACATATCCTGATGAAGCGTCAAACTGCGAAGAGCTGATCAAAGCCGTGATGGGAAAGTAACTCAAAACGAAATCCGTTTTATTTTTTACAAAGAGATTGAAAGGAATATGCCGAAAATTTTGCTTGTGGATGATGAGACCCAATTGATCACAATGGTCCAGATGCGCCTGGAGGCAAACGGTTATGAGGTCATAACGGCGAGTGACGGCCAGGAGGGCTTGGAAAAAGCCAAGAGCGAAAGCCCTGACCTGATCATGATGGACGTGATGATGCCCAAGATGGACGGGTACAAGGCCTGCGGTTTGTTAAAGAACGACACGCGTTACGCCAAGATCCCGATCATCCTGTTCACGGCAAGGGCCCAACAGGATGATCAAGAGGTCGGCAAAGAGGTGGGAGCTGACGCGTATATTACCAAACCTTTTGAACCGCCGGTCCTTCTTGCCAAAATCAAGGAATTGTTAGACAAAACATCGTAGCTTGTATGTTGGGAGGCCATATGCCGAAAAAGAAAATCCTTGTCGTTGACGATGAAATCGAACTGGTGGAATTGGTAAAGATCAGATTAGAATCTGACGGTTATGAAGTTCTAACAGCGAATAGCGGCCTTGAAGGATTGTCAAAAGCGGCCGGCGAGCAGCCGGACTTGATCATCCTGGATATCAGCATGGCGGAAATGGACGGCTATACAGTCATCCAGAAACTCAGAGAAGAACCAAAGACTAAAAATATCCCGGTCATTATTCTGACGGCTTATGCCAAAATGAAAAGCCTCTTTGAATTAGAAGGCATAAGCGATTACATCGTTAAACCTTTTGAGCCCAAGGATTTTCTTGAGCGCGTTGGTAAAGTCTTAAAGAAGGAAGAGTAAGAATGGGAAAACAGGAAAAGAAGTCATTGGGCGAATGGCTTGTCCAGCAAGGCATCATCAACCAAAAGGTCTTGGAAGAAGCCCAAGCCCAGGAACGGGCAAGCGGGGAGCCGCTGCGGAAAGTGCTCATCCGATTGGGAATGATCAGTGAAGAGGATATGGTCAGCTTCATTTCCCAGCAGATGGGCATCCAGCGCATAGACTTAAGCAATTATCTCATTGATTCGAAGATCATCGACCTTGTCCCGGAGATCCTCGCGCGGAAATACCAGCTTGTCCCGATTTTGAAAATCGGGAAAAGCCTGACGTGCGCCATGGTCGATCCGCTGAATATTTTCGCGTTGGATGAACTCAGGGCGAAAACAGGTTTGACGATCGAACCGGCGGTAGCGACGGAAACGGAAGTCCGCAAGGCCATCGATGAATCGTACACCGTCAAGGGCAGCATGGATGACGTGATCAAGATCATGGATGAGCAAAAGGTGGGCGTTGTGCAGGAAGGCGAGGAGATCGAATTAAGCAAGCTTAAGGGCATCGTCGAGGAGCCTCCGGTGATCCGCTTGGTCAATATGATGATCATGGACGCCGTCCAGGAAGGGGTTTCCGATATCCACATCGAGCCGGAAGAGGACAAGCTCTCGATACGTTTCAGGATCGACGGCGTATTGCGCCATGAGAAAGCGCCGCCCAAGCATTTCCAATCCGCGATCATTTCGCGCATTAAGGTCCTGGCGAATCTGGACATCGCGGAGCGAAGAAAGCCCCAGGACGGCCGGTTTAACATCAAAATGGGGAATCATGCCATTGATATCCGTGTTTCGAGCATCCCGACAAGTTACGGGGAAAACATTGTCATGCGGCTTTTGGATTCCGCCAGTATCCTTTTTGGCTTGGAGCAATTGGGGTTTCCCAGTGAAACATTAAAGGTCTATCAGGGGCTTTTGCGCCGGCCCCACGGCATTGTCCTGGTTACAGGACCGACAGGAAGCGGCAAGACAAGTACATTATATGCGTCGTTAAATTCTATTAACACACCGGATAAGAATATTATCACGATCGAGGACCCGGTTGAGTATCATCTTGAAGGCGTGCGCCAGATCCAGGTCAATCCGAAGGTGGACCTGACCTTTGCTAACGGTTTGCGCTCGATCCTGCGCCAGGACCCGGATGTGATCATGGTGGGGGAAATCCGCGATGTCGAAACAGCGGAGATCGCGATCCAAGCGGCGCTTACCGGCCATTTGGTGTTTGCCACTCTGCATACGAATGATGCCCCGGGAGCGGTCACCCGGCTTATCGATATGGGAGTGGAACCGTTTCTGATCGCGTCATCGGTCGCGGGCGTTGTCGCCCAGCGTTTGGTGCGGATCTATTGCAAGGAATGCAAAGGGAAAGGGTGTAAAAAGTGCCACGATTCCGGCTACCGCGGAAGGCAGGCGATCAGCGAGTTGATGTGCTTTAATGAGGACATCCGTGCTCTGCTCATGAAGAAGGCTTCTTCGGAGGATATCCGCAAAGCGGCGATCAAGAACGGAATGAGGCCTCTGCGGGAAGACGGGTTGGACAAAGTTGAAAAAGGGATCACTTCGAAGGAAGAGGTGTTTAGGGTCACGCAGGAGTAGGGGCGACCGGCCGGTCGCCCGTACATGAGGGGAACGGCGCACCGTGCCTGTACGGGGAATGTCATAAGAGAAAAATGCCGAATTATTTATATAAAGCCAGAGATAGTGAAGGAAAAGCCGTTACGGGGATGATGGAATCGGCTTCGGCGGAGAAGCTTGCCGAAAAGCTGCATAACCTGGGGTATATGCCCACGCAAATTAAGGAGGCTGCGCCAGGCATGGATTTGGACCGTTTCCGCCGGAGGTTTAGAAGAATAAGACCGGAAGACATTATCATGTTCAATGTCCAGCTGGCGAACATGATCGATGCCGGATTGACTTTGATCAGCAGCTTAAACATCATTTGCAGGCAGATTGAGAACAAAAAGTTGAAAGAAGTCGTTGAAGACGTCAAGCGGGCCGTGGAAGGCGGGTCTTCCTTTTCGGAAGCTTTGGCGCACCATCCAAGAATATTTTCAAAGCTGTTTGTCGACATGGTCCGGGCGGGGGAGACAAGCGGAAAGCTGAACGTTGTCCTGAACCGTCTTGCCCAATATGTCGAACAGCAAGAGGACCTGCGCCAGCAAGTAAAAAACGCGCTTTTTTATCCGGCTATTTTGGTGGTCGCCGGTATCGCTGTTGTTGTCTTGATCGTCACGTTTGTCATGCCCAAGTTTGTTGAGGTCTTCAACAGGGCGGAAGTCCCTTTACCTTTACCGACACGGATTTTTTACGGATTCGGTTTAATTTTAATCAACTACTGGTCTCTCATTATCATTGCGATTGGGCTGGTTGTGGCAGGGCTTAAAATGTACGCACGGACGGAAAGAGGAAGATACCAGTTTGACCGTCTTAAACTGGACCTGCCGGTGACCGGCCCGTTGGTCCGCAAGCTGATCATCTCGCGGTTCAGCCGCACTTTAGCCACGCTGGTTGACAGCGGGGTGCCGATCCTGCATTCATTGGATATTGTCCGCGAGGTTGTTGCAAACCGTATTATTGGTGATGTGATCGTAAAAGTGCGCAATAGTGTGGAAGAAGGCGAGCGCATCGCCAATGAACTTAAAAAAAGCGGCGAGTTCCCGCAGGATATGGTGCAGATGATCTCGGTGGGGGAAGAGACCGGGAAATTGGGCCATATGCTCAATAAGATTTCAGGATTTTATGATAACGCGGTCGGCTATTCATTAAAGAAATTAATTGCTTTAATCGAACCCGTATTTATAATTGTTCTAGGCATTTCAGTCGGGTTTATCATGGCATCGATGCTTTTGCCGATGTTTGACATGATTAAAACCATTAGCCGCTAATGGATTGATAATTTTTATTGAACAGTTTTATATTATGAGGAAAGGAGTCCAATGTATGAGGGAAAAGGGCTTTACTTTAATTGAGTTGTTGGTCGTTATTTCAGTCATCGCGATTCTCATCGGGATCGCGGTGCCCCGTTTTAGGGGGATGCAGGATGAGGCCAATACTTCCAAGGCCAGGGCGGAGGCGCGTGTTTTACAGACAGCGGTGGAATCCTATTACATGAACCAAACGCCGAATGCTTATCCGGCAACGGTCACGACGCTCTGCGCTGCGTATCTCAACGATGCCACCCCGCTTATCGTCAACGATGTTCTAACCGATCCGTTCCGTACGGGCGGGGCCGAATACAATTATATACGCTCGGCCAACGGAAGGTATTATGTGATATTTTCCTACGGGCGTGACGGTGCAGCCGATATTACGGGGATCAGCGATGCCGGCGTTCTGGCGGGGACGGATGATGATGACCTTTATGCGACCAACGGTACGGGCTTCTAGCCGTTTGGCAGAGGGTTGTTTATCTTGCCGGAAGTCTCAATGAGACTGGGTAAAAATTTGGTTTGAAAAATGACAAGTGGTAAGTGATTCATGATCAACAAAGGTGATCCGGTCTCGCTTACCACTTTATCATGTCCTTCGGGGTGCGCGGATGAAAAAAGGATTTACGCTTCTGGAAATGCTGTTGACCATTGTTCTGTTGACGGTGGGCATAACCTCGATCCTGCATGTTGCAGGCATGGCCATGTTTGCCGATACAAACCTCGAGAAAATGACGATTGCCCGCTATCTTCTGCAGGAGTCAATGGAAGAAATCAAAGGCGCGGCCTCGTATTCCGATATTGACGATTTTGCCTCCGCGCGCGCATCCCTGAGCGGCGATTTTGCCGATTTTGAAAGGGAGGTCACTGTTTCGGGAGACCCCAAGCAGGTTGATGTTACGGTTTATTGGACAGCCAAAGGCCAGGAACAAAGCGCCGGCCTGGTCACATTGTTCGCTGATTATGATTATTGAGATGTTGTCTGAAAACCTGTTTTTAACGCGAATTTGCGCAAATTACACGCGAATGATCGCAAATAAAAGTGAGATATTCGCGTTAATCAGCGTTAGATTTGCGACTATTCGCGTTCAAAAAGGCTTTTCCGACACTGGCATTGATCGAATAGACCCTGGGAAAAGGGGCCTGACCCTTATCGAACTCCTTATCACAACCGCTGTTCTCTCTATTCTTATCTTTACAATCGGTTATGCGTTTATGATCGGCCTCAGGTTATGGAACACAGGATACGACCGCTCCGATATCCGCACTGAACTTTCGCAAGCCCTTCAATTAGTGAGTAAGAACTTAAGGCAGGCAAAGAGTATTGATGAGCTGACCGCGGGGAGTATTACGTTTACCGCGGACTTGGGCGACGGGGAGGATACCTATCGGATTTATATGTATAATAGCGCGGACAGTGAGCCCAATCCGCCTTATACCCAGAATACGTATGAGTTGCGTTGGGCGAAAACGACGGTGACTTATGGTTCCGGCGCTGTTTTGATCGGCGATGTGAAAAAACCCAATCCGCCCAGTTCAAAGCCTTTTGCTCAAAACGGCAATGTGATCACATTGGATTTTGTGGTCGAACGCGGAGACCAAACGGTGGCCATGAGAACGAATGTCAGGCCGAGGAGCTTATAGTGTCGCATTTCGGGTGTTGTCAGAAGAGAGAAAAGGGGATCGCCTTGATCCTGACCTTGATTTTTATGGTCAGCCTGGTTATCATTGTGGCGGCGTATCTCTTTATGGTGACCTATGACACAAGGAACGCAGGCGCGCAGTTTAATAATGATAAAGCGCTTTATTTGGCCGACGCGGGTTTAAATAAGGCCGTTTGGTACCTAACGAATACAGCTCCCGACGGCTCCACAGATGGTTCCTGGCGGACAACCGCCTATCCAGCCAATCCCGGAGCGAATCCAACCGACCCTCAGCAGGAATCATTAGGGGACGGAACTTATACGATATGGGTGGAAACTTCGGGAAGCGATATTATCGTAACGGCCCAGGGAACGGTGGGCAATATTGTGAGAACCGTCCGTGAAACGATGACATTAGCTTCAGGTGTACCGGAAGCGTTTAATTATGTGCATTTTTCCGGCGGCAAAATTGATTTTAAGGACTCCAGCGGGACAGTGAATGGGAATCTCGCCGCTGCCGTGACGGTGGACAACGAAGGCGGCATAACCATCAACGGCACGATTACGGAAGGGTCTTCAGTCCCTGTGCCCAGCGTGGACTTGGCCTCTTACGCGGCGATCGCGGGTACAACGGTCATCGGAAATAGGACATTTACTTCTGGAACCTACAACGGAATATGGTATGTTGATGGAAGAGCGACGATCAATGATAATGTCACTTTTAACGGGACTATAATCGCAACCGGAAATATTGTTTTAACGAACACGGACAATTTTATGTCGAATCCGGCGTCAAATTACCCGGCCTTGGTCTCAGGCGGCAGGATCACCGGCAACAAACTGGCGACATCCACCATCAATGGCCTGCTGTTTGCCGCGACCAGTATCGATATTGACCAAGGCTCGAATAATACGGTTAACGGTTCTCTGATCAGCGCAGGCAATATCGGTTTGACGAAGGGTTCGGGATGGTCGATCACCTATGATTCGGACCTGGCCGACAATCCTCCGCCGTATTTCTCTGCCGGCAGCGGCAGCGCGAGCGGAGACGGATGGCAAGAGATTTGAAGCGGATTGAACAATGCCTAATGAGCTATTAAAGAAAATTCAAGTTGCGGTGTCGCCTTGGCGAAAGAAGCTGGAAGAGCTTCTTTCACAGGTCAAGGAACAGCTCGGCCATGAACGGACCGTGATCGGCATCGATGTCGGGACGAGTTCCGTCAAGGTTGTCCAGATGGCGGAAATCGACGGGGAAATGGTGATCCTCAAGTCGGCCCTTGTGGATATCGGCGGGGTCCCCGGCAGCCAGGAGGAGGTTTTGGCGAGCCTGAGGACCGCCATGATCGGGATGGACACGAAGGGCGCGAAAGTGGCCGCCGTGGTCAACTGCCCGGAAACCTGCACGAGGAAGATTCTTGCCCCACCTATGCCCAAGAAAGAATTGGGACAAGCGGTGCGGTGGGAGGCCAAGAATACCATCCCGTTCTCGATCGATGAGGCCTTAATGGATTTTGAAATCGTGGGAGAAACGGCGGATAAGAATAGCAAGAAACTTGTAGTGGTCGTTGCGGCGGCGTCGAAACAAACGGTCAACAAACTCGTGACCCTTTTTGCTAAAGCGGGTATAGAGATATCGTCCTTAATTCCCGTATCCTTGAGCATGCAAAATCTCATGCTGCTTTCCCCGGAATGGAAGAAGGAAATCATCACGGTCATCGAAATGGGAGCGTCGTTGACGGAATTGAATATTTACCGGGAAGGCCGTTTGGCCTTCTCCAGGAAGCTGCCGGTTGCGGGAAGGGATATAACCAAAGCGTTGACGAGTACCTTAATGTCAAGCCAGGGGAAGGTTGAGCTCAGTATGGAAGAAGCTGAAAAGATCAAAAAGGAACAAGGGATCCCTTCCGGAGAAGAAACGGAAATGATCGATGGAAAGATCCTTCCGGTGCAGATTTTATCCTTGATCAGGCCGTGCGTGGAGCAATTAGCCAGCGAGATTGAGCGGTCCTTTGATTTTTTCCGGGAAGAGTCCCGTGGCGGTCAGGTGAGCAAGATTATTTTAACAGGAGGCGGCGCCAGTTTGAAGGGATTGGTCAAGGCATTGGAAAGCGGGCTGGAGATACATATTGAAATCGGCGCTTTTCTTAAGGATATCCGCGCGTTACCGAAGGCAATTGCCGGGACAGAGAATGCCGGATCGCGGTTGAATCTGGCCCTCGGCGCCGCCCTTAATAAGGGAGAGAAGATCAACCTTCTGCCCATTGAATTGAAAGAAAAAACAAAACGGTTCATTGAAAAGGTCTCTTTCAAGGGGATCGTTACGGGGATCATAGGTTCCCTGCTGCTCTTTTATGTCGGGCTTCATATCCAATGTCACAGTTATAACAAGAAAATATCAGCCCTGAAGATGGAACAACGGACTTTAGCCCCTCAGATAGAGGCATTGCGGTCGAATATCATGGTCGCGGGGATATTAAAGGACAAGCCGCACTGGGAAGACGTGCTTAAAGAAATCAGCAATCTGGTGCCTCCGGAAATCTATTTGACCTATTTAAAGGCGGAGGATAGCACGGTTTCCCTGAAAGGGGATATTATCCGCGGCAGCGAAAGCACGCAAGCGGTCCTCTCGCGATTTATGCTTAAACTGGAAGAAGGGATCTTCCAGAATGTGAGCCTGGTGACCACGCAAACAAAAGCGGGTTATGCGAATATCGCGGAATTTGAGATTGTCTGTACGGTTGAATAGTTATAAAACAGAACAAAACGCAAAATGATGAATATCCGATTTGACAGAAAAACGGCCTTAGTTCTTTCCGGCATTGCCGTCGTGGTCATTGTATTCTTGCTCTTGACCGTTTCTCTGCTCAATAAGGTCCGGAAGGCCGGGAAGGAAGCCAAGGCGCTTGAGCGCGAGATGCTGTCAGTCCGGCAAGCCTTGCAGCTTCAAGAAAATTTTAGGCAGAATGGGAAGTTATTATCCCGTCGGCAGATTTCTCTTGCCATTGATGACATCACCAAGGTCGGCGCGGCGCAGAATGTCAATTTTCTCTCCATCAGCCCGCAAAAAATAACGCGCCCATCGGATTCCAGCTACCAGGTGCTTCCGATTCAAATGAACGTGCAATCGGCATATGTGGACTTGGGGCTTTTCTTAAATGCGCTTGAAAGGCTGGAACAGGGCATCATCGCCGTTAAGGGTTTTGAAATAACAAGGGATCAGCTTATCCTGCCGCAAATCAAGAGCGGTTTAGTGGTTGAGGTTTATCTGAAGGAGGGCGATGGTGGATAAACAGCAAAAACTAAAAATAGCGTTACCGGTGTTGATTGTCATTATGGCTTTTGTCTGGGGCCCGGTCATTTTCGGCAGCGGGTCGAAACAGAAGGCGGAAAGCGTGGGGAAACGTGTCAGTAGGGGCGACCGGCCGGCTGCCCCTACCTCAGGGAGTGGAAGCGATCTTATGGCCTTGGCCCGTTCCAACGAAAGGAAGAAAGCCAAAACATCTTTCTCGGATTGGGGCCGCAACCCATTTAGCATTGCCGAGAGCCCGAAGGCTTCTGTCCTGGAAGGTATTTTATGGGACGCGAATAATCCCAAGGCGATCATGAACGGGAACATCCTCGGTGTCGGCGATCGTGTTGATTCAGGCACGATCATCGACATTCAGCAGGACAGCGTTAGAATTAAGGCCGGGACGGTGGAGAAGGAATACCGCCTCGGGCAATAACAGGACTTGGTCATATGAATTTTTAACGCGAATGGTCGCAAATCCAACGCGAATTTACGCGAAGTACTGTTATTCTCGACTATGAGCGTTTGATTCGCTTTAATTCGCGTTTAGAAATACCTCAATCGATCCTGCCTTATGCGCAAGTTGACCCATGAAGAAATTGTTGCCCGCCAAACAGAAAGACTTCAAGAGCCGCGCCTGCCGTTTGTCGTTGTCCTGAACAATATCCGCAGCCTTTACAATGTCGGCTCTATTTTCCGGACCTGTGACGGTGCCGGCGTCGGAAAGGTCTGGATTTGCGGCATTACCGGCCGTCCCCCTAACACTCGAATCGCCAAAACCGCTCTTGATGCCCAGGAACATATTCCCTGGGAATACCGCGAGGATATTCATGAGCTTTTTCAGGAACTTAAGGCAGAAGGTTTTCAGATTGTGATGCTCGAGCAGACCGAACAAAGCTGTCCTTATAATGAGTTTAAGCCCAAGGCGCCGGTATGCCTTGTTGTCGGCAATGAGATTGAAGGCATCAGCCAGGATATTTCCTCTTATTGCGATACAGCTATCGAGATTGAAATGGCGGGAGTCAAGAATTCCCTTAACGTTGCCGTGGCTTTTGGAATCATTGCCTACCACTTCCGCAACTGCCTAAAAATAAAGACACAGGACACATGATAAATGACACACGTGTTTGACCCTTCCTGTGTCTTGTGTCATGTGCCTTGTGTCTTTTATGAATTAGCAGGTTTATTCCCGCATGAGGGCCTTGATGCGTTCTTTGACTTCGCTGGAAAGAGAGACCGCGTAAGGGGACGGGAGTTCATCCTCGGGCTCCATGTGCCTGCCGATGATATTTTTTAAAGCCCTGATTTGACGGCCGAAAAAGACGCAGTTTGTGCACCACAACAGATGGATCTGTAACATGATCCTTTTTGACAGCGGCAGGGGATGATCCAGCTGTTCAGACAGGAGCCTGGAAGCGTGCCGGCAACTCGTTATGATTTTAAATGTCGTTGGCATTTCTTATAAAGGTTATGAGGAAGCTGTCTTCTCTCCGTTCTATAGTCGTTTTTCATTGAAAATGCTTACATTTTAAAGCTATTCAAATAGAACATTCCAACGCGAATAGCCGCAAATTGCACGCGAATGATCGCGAATAAGAGTACTGAAATTTGCGAAAATTAGCGTTAGATTTGCGTAAATTCGCGTTAAAAGATTTTTTCCAACATTTTTCCATCATTCTATTTTTTAAACCAGTTGATTTCCAAACATTCCCGAAGCTGCAATCTTGCCCGGTGCAATAACACCCAAAGGTTCGACAGGGTGATGTTCAGGATCCCGCAGATTTCTTTGCTCTCCATTTTTTCGACTTCCCTTAACAGAAAGGCATCGGCAGCGGTTGGGGGAAGTTTTCCGGCGCATTTATAAAAGACCTTCCAGAATTCTTTTTTTTCCAGAAGCTCGTCCGGTTTCGGGGTCCAATGGCCGACGTCTCCTTTGGGATGGCCCGCGTGATCAAAGAATTGGTCGATTGTTTCTTCATTGTCCTGAAGGTCGGTCACGGGTTTTTCGCGGTAACTTTTCCGCATGATGTCAATGATCTTATGTTTGAGGATGCCGACCAGCCATGTGCGCTCGCTGGATTTCCCGGAGAAGTCTTTCCGGGCTTTCAGGGCGGCCAAAAAAGTTTCCTGGACCGCATTTTCGGCCTCCGTTGAATTCCGCAGGCGGCTGAGCGCGAAATGAAAAAGGTAATTGCCGTATTCATCAACCCAGTGTTCCGGGGCAATGGATCGCGGTTTGATTTGTTCAGGTGAATTGGGCATGATCATGTTGGACTGGTCTGCAAAATATAATCTATCAGATACTTGCGCTTTCGGCAATCATATTCAGCGCGTGACCCATTTCATGGATCCGATTGTTTCGATTTGTGCCTTTGCGATTTGGGCTCCTTCATGATAGAATAGGGCACTTAATATTAATAGTACATAGAATAATTGCCAATCGAATGATCCGCACAGAAAAACTGAACAAATTCTTCGGCAGCACACAAGCGCTTAAAGGTGTTTCCTTTGAAATTCAAAAGGGCGAGATCGTCGGCTTTCTCGGCCGCAACGGGGCCGGGAAAACGACGCTCATGCGAATCCTGACGTCTTATTTGCCGGCAAGTTCGGGGGCTGTCACGATTGACGGCAAAGACGTCCTTAAGGATTCTTTGGCCGTACGCCGGAAGATCGGTTATCTGCCCGAAACCCCGCCGCTTTATCCGAACATGACGGTCAGGGATTATGTCCGTTTTGCCGCCCAGCTCAAAGATGTGCCTGCCAAAGGGATCAGCGCGCAGGTCGAGAAAATATTGGACCAATGTTACCTGCGCAAGGTGGCCCACAGGACGATTTCCGTCCTTTCCAAAGGTTACCAGCAGAGGGTTGGGATCGCTCAGGCGATCATCAATGATCCCCAGATCCTGATCCTGGATGAGCCGACCAACGGATTGGATCCCGTTCAAATCCAAAGGGTCCGGGAATTGATCAAGAATTTGGAAAAGGACAGGACGGTGATTATCAGCACGCACATCTTGTCGGAAATCGAGCAGATTGCCCAGCGGGTGTTGATCATCAAGGACGGAGAGATCGTGGCGGATGACGCGTTAAGCAATCTGTTGTGCGACGAGCAAGGCTGGCAGCAAAGCCTGGAAGAAGTTTTCTTGAGGTTGAGCCAATGAACAAAATTTGGGCCATTGCCCGGAAAGAACTTGCCGCGTATTTTCAATCCCCCGTGGCCTATATTCTCCTGATCGTCACGGTCTCGGTCTTTAACATATTCTTTTATGTTATTATCGACAACAACCAGGAAGCGACCCTGCGCGATGTGTTTAAGGTCATGGAGTTCCTGTTTGTGTTCATTGTCCCGCTTTTGACGATGAAGACGTTCGCAGAAGAAAAGGCGGCCGGGACCATGGAATTCCTGATGACGACACCTATCCGAAACTCGGCGATCGTCCTCGGGAAATATCTAGGCAGCATTATCTTTTTTACGCTGATCATCCTTTTGACATCCATCTATTACGTGATCGTGGAATTCTTTGCGGCGCCCGACCGGGCCGCAACGTTGACAGGATATCTCGGGATATGGCTGGAGGGCGCGATGTTCATCGCCATCGGCCTTTTCATCTCATCCTTGACCCGCAGCCAGATCGTGGCCGCGATCTGCTCATATATCATTTTGTTTCTCCTGTATTTTTCTTTGAATTTTATACAGTACACGCAAGGGGCGGCTGAGGCCATTGTCCGT
Organism: Candidatus Omnitrophota bacterium; assembly: GCA_016931055.1. Taxonomy (GTDB): domain Bacteria; phylum Omnitrophota; class Gorgyraeia; order Zapsychrales; family Zapsychraceae; genus 2-02-FULL-52-10. The sequence goes on from JAFGFL010000082.1 coordinate 42,694, forward strand.
TATGCCGCCACGTTAAGCCATGCCGAGAACTTCGCCGTAGGGCTGCTGACAACGGCAGACCTGGCCTATTACCTAAGCACCATCCTTTTTTGCCTTGTGTTAACACGGATCAGTATTGAGAATCGCTTATGGCGGTAAAAGATAATTCGAAGAATATTATTATGTTATTGGCATTGGGGACCGCGCTTCTTGCCTTCGGGCTGGGCGCTTCTTATGTGGCCCAAAGGATGAGCCGCTTCAACGCGGCGATGAGTATTCTTGGCGCAGCTTCCGTCCTGATCAGTTATGTGCGGCTCCGAAGCCTGCTTCCGAAAACATACTCGCCTTCCCGATGGAAGAGGTATGCCCTTTTGGCCGTTTTGGTTGTCCTCTGGAGCGCGCTATTTATCGAAGCGAATTTCTTTGCCTATCGTCACAACGTCCGATGGGATTTGACGAAGGCCAAATTGCACACTCTCAGCAAAAGCACAAAGGACATTGTTTCGGATCTTGGCCGGGAAATCCGGTTCACGGCTTTTTTTGTCGGGCTGCCGCCGAAATATCTGGAGGACCTTTTCAGGGAATACGGCCGGGTCTCGAATGGAAAAATCGTGACAGAGATCATCGACCCGATCGTCCAGATCGGCTATGCCGCCCAGTTCGGCAATGTGATCAGCGGAAAGGAAAGAAAGGTTTTTGTGCAATCCGGCAAGGAACAGAGGGAGGTCGATTTTACCGATGGCGTCTTATCGGAAGAGCAACTGACCAATGCTGTCATTCAAGTGACCCGAAGGATCCGCAACGTCTATTTCCTGATCGGCCATAATGAGTACAACATTTATGAGGATGCGGACACGGGATTAAAGGTCTTTGAGGCATTGCTCGCATCGAATAATATTATCAGCCAGCGGTTGATGTTAGGGATCCGGGGGGAGATCCCCGGAGATTGCGATGTCCTTATTGTTGCCGGGCCGAAAAACCATTTAGAGCCAAAAGAAGAGGAGATGATCCAGGCGTATTTAAAGCGCGGCGGCGACGCGTTGTTCCTGATTGAAAATGTGGTCGTGACAACGCCGGACAAGCCGCTGACGGAAGAGGAAAAAGGGAAAAACCCTTCCTTAAATAGTATTCTCAACGATTGGGGGATCCATGTGGCGGATGATGTGGTCGTTGACCTGGCGAGCCATGCCAGCGGTGATGTCGGCAGCCCGGCGACGCGTAATTATCTGGCGCATAAGGCTATTGTCGGCGAATTGGATTATACCTTTTTTGTGCGGCCGCGTTCGATCTCCATGACCAAGGGGCGCCGCCCTTCAGTGAAGGTCGCGCCGATCATCCTGACCGCTTCTGACGAAAACAGCTGGGGGGAAACCAACCGGACATTGCAGGTGAAATTCGATGAAGGCATTGACCGCGCCGGGCCGGTCCCGATTGCCTTTGCCATTTGGGAAGCTAAAGAAGAAGGAGAGGCTTCGGACACGCGCATCATTGTGATCACGGACGCTGATTTTCTGACCAACGCCTTTATCAGCCAATACAGTAACGCGCGCCTTGGCCTGAATGCCGTCAATTGGCTTTCGGAATCAGATTACCGGATCCTGGTTGATCACAAGGATATTGATGTGCCGCGGCTTGACCTGACGAGCCAACAGAAACGTATCGTTGGCGTCATCCTTTTCCTGATGCCCGTGTTTATTGCGATGGCCGGCACGATGGCTTGGATCAAGCATCGCATTTCCTAACCGGCCAGAAAAATGAAATAAGCCACAGGTTCCATTGGATGCGTTTTGCTGCTCAGCAGCGATATTGACTATTTTATGAATATCAAGACATCGTGAACCGGAAGAACGGAAAATTCAAAATCCAAATAATACCAATACTACCAAATAAATCCCAATCTCAAAATTCCAAAACCTACAAGCTATTTGGATTTGGAATTTTGGATTTATTTTGGATTTTGTAATATTTGATTTTTGAATTTAAGATTCTCGAATTTTATAAATTGTCGGATAAGACCTTGAATTCAAAAACGTTTCATTCCCCCGAAGTGCGCGTAG
>JAFGFL010000083.1 GCA_016931055.1 Candidatus Omnitrophota bacterium
AAATAAATATAAATATAGGAGAATAGTCATGAATGCTGAAGAATGGAAAAGTGTCATAGAAACAGAGAGAAAGCAAAAAGATGAGTTTTTTAGCGGTTATCAATCACCCTTGTCATTTGAAAAGAGGAAGGATTTTCAAGGTCTCAGTTACTATCCGATGGATATGAATTATAAATTCGAACTGGAATTAGTCGAGCATTTGAAAAAAGAATTTTTAAAAATTGAAGATACAAAGGGGGATATAAGAAATTTTGTAAGGTATGGGGAATTCAATTTTAAAATTGATGGGGTTGACTGTAAATTGCAGGTATATAAATCCGAATTGCAGGACAACGTGTTATTCATTCCTTTTAAGGATTTGACCACAGGTAAGGAAACTTATTCGGCAGGAAGGTATCTGGATATGGAGGAATATGTCAGCCGGTTGCCTAGCGGTAAATGGGTTTTGGATTTCAACAAGTCTTATAACCCGTGGTGTGCTTACAGCGATAATTATGCCTGTCCGATAACTCCAGCCGAAAATCTGCTTAAGGTGGAAATTCGAGCCGGGGAAAAGTATCTTATGAAAAAAAATGAATAATTGGAGGAGAAAATGCATAAAGTAAATATTGAAAAATGTTTTGGATGCGGGTTATGCATTAATAATTGTCCTCAAGGAGCTATATCAATAATCGGCGATAAAGCGAGTATCGATTCTGTTAAATGCAGTGATTGCGGCAGATGTGTGCAAGTTTGCCCGCAAGGAGCTATTTATTCCGGGGAAAGATCTCAGCAGAATTTTTATTCTAACTATGGACAAAAGGTCCTATCTTCTGGCTTTGGTATGGGAGGTGGCCAAGGTCGCGGTATGGGTGGAAGCATGGGCCGCGGTTTAGGAAGAGGACCGCGCGATGGAAGAGGACAAGGCAGAGGCGGCGGCAGGAGGAGATAAATTTCTAAATAATATTACGGAGGTTAAAAATGCCGTGGGTTGATAAAGAGAAATGCAGTGCCTGTGGATTTGTGTTGAAGAATGCCCGACAGGTGCAATTTCAATAAAGGGTGAAAAAGCAGAAATAAATATGGAAATTGATCTTCCCCCGAAAAAGTGGACGCTTTGAAGAGTTGGTGATTGATTTGATGGATAAAGAAGTAGACGCGATGGTTTTTCAATGTCAGACTTATTATTTTATGTATAGTGGTCAGCAGAAAGAGATAAATGAAAATTATGGCAAATGATACGATTTTTCAATAATTCTTTATCCTTAGTTTCTTGGGTTGGCTTTGGGTGCTGAATCTAAAAAAGATTTAGGTTTTGGTTTGAATGGGATTTCAGTAAATAAAATTTTAGATAAGGTATCATAAATAAGTATTAAATGCATTGGGTGTGATGAATGACCATAAAAGAGAATTATTTAAGAATTAGAAAGGAAATTCCGGGTTATGTTCAGGTCGTTTTGGCCGCCAAGATGAAGACTTCTGAAGAAATCAAAGAAGCCGTTGATGCCGGAGCAATAATAATAGGTGAAAATTATGTGCAGGAAGCTGAAAAAATATATGAGGCGTTAGGAGAAAAAGCGAAAAGAATTAAATGGCATATGATTGGTCCTTTACAGAAAAATAAAATTAACAAAGCAGTAAGAATTTTTGATTGTATTCAGACCATTGATTCCATTGAACTGGCTGACGCTGTTGATAAAAAAGCTGAGGCAATAAAAAAAGAAATGCCTGTTTTTATAGAAATAAATATCGGCAGCGAAATGACAAAGACTGGCGTTAAGCCGGAATACGAAATGGTAGAAAGATTAGCCCTGCATATTTCGGGATTATATTATTTAAAATTGGAAGGACTTATGACAATGGGGCCTAGATTCGGCAATCCCGAAAAAGTACGGCCTTATTTTAGAGTAGCAAAAGGGATTTTTGATAAATTAAGAGATACTGGCATACCCAATATAGATTTAAAATACTTGTCCATGGGGATGTCAAACTCATACAAAATAGCCATTCAAGAGGGAGCGAATATTATAAGATTAGGAACCAGTATTTTCGGAGCGCGAAAATGTAATTTTAAAAATTAGAGGGATAAGACAAGCATAAGCAATTATAGGACAAAATCATGAAGATACAACCATTTGAAGAATATGCGGATCAATATGAAGATTGGTTCGAGAAGAATTATTGGGTTTATCAGTCAGAGCTTCAAGCTGTGAGGGGACTGTTGCCTAAGCAAGGAAACGGCATTGAAATTGGTGTGGGAAGCGGCCGTTTTGCTGGATCATTAGGAATACATTTAGGAGTTGAGCCCTCCTCCAGAATGAGAAGTTTGGCAAAAGCACGTGGAATCGAAGTTGTTGATGGGACAGGTGAAAATCTCCCCTTTAAAGATTCTCAATTTGATTTTGCATTGATGGTCACAACGATTTGTTTTTTGGATGATATAAAAAAAGCTTTTAAAGAAAGCCATCGGATTTTGAAACCAAACGGCCATTTTATAGTAGGATTCATCGATAAAAACAGTCCTGTTGGGAAAACATATGAAAAACATAAAAACGAAAACGAATTCTATAAAATTGCGACTTTTTATTCAGTAGATGAAATTGTGTCTTATTTGAAGAATGCCGGGTTTAGCAATTTTATTTTTAATCAAACTGTTTTTAAAGATTTGGACGAAATTAAAGATATTGAACCGATTCAAAGTGGTTACGGTGAGGGTTCTTTTGTCGCAATCAACGCACGAAAGGATTAAAAATGAAAATAGTTTTTTCAATATTCATAGGAATTTTATTAGGAAGCCTGATGGGTTATTTTGGAAAATGTAGAAGTGGAATATGTCCTTTGACAAGTACACCCCTAAGAGGGGCCCTTTGGGGAGCATTTTTAGGATTAATGTTTGGATTAACTTAATTTGAAAATGAAAGGGAGAGAATGCTGGAAACAAATTTGAAACATTTAGAAACAAAAGATGAGGTAGAAGCGTTATTAAAAATAATGAGAAAGTCATGATTTGCTGCAGCCGAATGGAGTCGATGTGTATTTCTGTTTATGGGATTGTGGAAAATTTTGAATCAAAATACTCATAAATTCAATTCAGGGATATGGATTTAGTCTTGATAACAACTGCGAGGAATTATGAAAAACGCAGATAATAAGTGGTTAAAAAAATAGAAATGAATTTTTCTGCGGGAAATCTTATGAGGCAGCGAACAAACTTTTAACGGCGCAGAAAAAATGTGTAATGCCCCTTCGACTTCGCTCAGGGGCATGGTGAGCGAATGAAACGAGCCGAACCATGAAAGAAAATAAACAACTGTGGAATCTTCCTGTCCAGGAAGTGGCGGCGCTATTAAGTACGAACCTCTTTGACGGTCTTTTTGATGTTGAGGTTACACAGAGACAGGAAAGGCATGGTCTTAATCAGCTCAGAGAGAAAAAAGGCCGAACGCCATTTGAGATATTTCTTGAGCAATTTCAGAATTTTATCATCTGGATTTTGATTGGCGCAAGCGTCGTTTCCGGATTTCTCCAGGAATGGGTCGATGCTTTGGCGATTATTGCTATCGTTATCTTAAATGCCATATTAGGCTTTATCCAAGAATACCGAGCAGAAAAATCCCTATCCGCTTTAAAAAAACTATCCTCTCCCTTTACCAAGGTTATCAGAAATAGTCAACATGGCGTCATCCCGTCACAGGAACTTGTGCCTGGAGATATCATCGAATTGGAAGCCGGCGACCATATTCCCGCTGATTGCCGCCTTGCTTGGCTTACCTCTAATTTTAGCGTCCAGGAAGCGAGCCTTACTGGTGAATCAACCCCTGTTTTGAAAACCACAATTGTTTTAGATGGAATTGACGTCCCCTTAGCCGACAGGGTAAATATGGCGTATGTGGGAACATCTGTGGCTTCGGGAAAAGCGAAGGCGATTGTTGTAGATACAGGGATGCGTACTGAATTGGGGAAGATTGCCGGCATGATTCAAGAGATAAAACATGAATCTACGCCTTTGCAGAAGAAGTTAGAGGAGTTCGGCAAATGGATAGTGTATTTATGCTTTGTTTTGGTGGGATTGGTTTTTATCTTTGAATGGCTGCGCGGCGGTAAGATAGTAGATGTCTTTTTGACTGCGGTGAGCCTTGCGGTTGCTGCGATCCCGGAAGGCCTGCCTACGGTCGTCACCATTGCGCTTGCTTTAGGCGTCCACCGGATGGTCAAACGCAATGCGCTTATTCGTAAACTTCCTTCTGTTGAGACATTAGGGTGCGCCACCGTTATCTGTTCGGACAAAACAGGAACCTTGACAAAGAACGAAATGACCGTCCAAAGGGTATTTACAGGGGGGAAATTTTTTGAAGTGACCGGCATCGGGTACGCACCCACTGGGGAATTTTTGTTTGGCAAAAACCAAATCAGGGTTACTGATGATCCTGATCTGCAGAATATATTACGTTGTAGCGTGTTGTGTAATGGGGCGCAGTTGGTCGAACGCCCCGGCGTCTATAAAATCTTGGGCGATCCGACCGAAGGGGCTCTTTTGACCGCTGCCGGCAAGGCTGGCATGGCCAAAGAAAAATTGGAAGAGGAATTTTTATTTATTGACGAAATTCCGTTTGATTCCGACCGGAAGAAGATGACGATTATCCGCAAGCATGGCAATCAAACGATCGCGTTTGTCAAAGGCGCGCCGGATATACTCTTAGGCGATTGTGTCAATCTTCAAGAGAATGGCGTAACTAGAAAGTTGACCGCGCAGGATAGAGCAAATATCCAGAAGATCAATAACGAATTGGCAGGCGACGCGATGAGGGTGCTGGCAGTCGCTTTTAGAGATCTGGATAAAAGTCACGACAGGTATGACGCGAAGATTGTCGAGAAGGAGCTTACATTTGCGGGATTAGTTGCGATGATAGACCCGCCCCGTGAGGAAGTGAAAAAGGCCATACAGGACTGTAAGTCGGCCGGCATAAAAACGGTCATGATCACCGGGGATCACAAGAACACGGCGGTTGCGATCGCGCGAGCGCTAGGTTTATATAACGATGATTCTTTAGCCTTAAGCGGCGAAGAGCTGGACGCATTGAGCGATGACGATCTGTATAACGAAGTGAGAAATGTCTCGGTGTATGCCCGGGTTTCTCCCGAGCACAAGTTAAGGGTCGTGCGTGCTTGGCGAAAGCATGGGGAGGTCGTCGCCATGACCGGAGACGGCGTTAACGATGCCCCAGCGGTCAAGGAAGCGGATATCGGTGTTGCGATGGGCATTACCGGTACCGACGTCACGAAAGAAGTATCAGATATGGTCGTCACCGATGATAATTTTGCCTCGATCGTTTCTGCCGTCGAAGAAGGGAGAGGCATCTATGATAATATCAAGAAATTTATCCATTATCTTCTGTCGTGTAACATCGGTGAGATTCTGGTCATGTTTGTTTCTTCGCTGATCGGGCTTCCCGCGCCGTTACTGCCGATCCATATTTTATGGGTGAATCTTGTGACTGACGGCCTGCCCGCGCTCGCTTTGGGAGTTGATCCTGTCAGCCCTGATATTATGAAGCGGCCTCCGCGCAGATCCACGGAAGCGGTGATCATAAAAGATCAAGCGATTTTAATGCTGGCACAAGGGTCTTTTATCGCTTTCTGCAGTTTACTGGCATTTGTTTTTGTCCTGTTCATAGAAAAAGAGGGGGTCGCCCGCGCCAGGACCGCCGCATTCATCGTGCTTGCCTGCTCGCAGTTATTCCATTCTTTTAACTGCAGAAGCATGACCGAATCCATATTTAAATTAGGCGTGTTTACCAATAAGAAACTGGTCCTGGCGACTTTCGTGTCGTTTCTTTTACAAATGACGGTAGTGCATGTGCCGTTCTTTCAACAGGTGTTTAAGACCGAACCGCTGGGATCATTCGATTGGGGGCTTGTGCTTGGGATCTCTTCGTTTCCTTTGTGGGCCATGGAAGCTTGGAAATGGAAGAAAAGGAGGGGCGGTCATCCATAAATCAAAGCGATATTTTATTACGGGCCTGCTGACCATTCTGCCGATTTCCCTCATGTCCTATCTGCTTTTCATTATTTTCAAAATAATTGATAATCTTATCGGGAGTTTTATCAACAGTTATGTGCAGGCAGAGTACGGATTTACTATTTCCGGATTAGGTTTTATTACGGTCATCTGAATTGCTCTGATATCAGGTTTTTTTGTTTCGCATTTATTGAGCAAAAGGGCGCTTCCTTTATTTTTACCAAGGATAAGGTCGTATTTAAACAGGCCGTTTTCGTGGAATATCCTTCAAAAGGAATATGGCTGTCGCAAAAAGATGGACACGCGTATCTGTTTTACCTTCAAAAAGTTTTGTTATTTAGAGCCAAAAAAGACGGGCAAAACGGACATATTTTGCGCTGATATCCAGATGGAACAAGTTTTCTTGGCTCCGGTAAATATAGCCCACTCTCGAGACAGAATCTTTTGTTGATATCGGGATATTATGCATATATAATAGCGCAACGTCATTTTAGAGTCCGCATAGAAGCGCATAACATCAGCGGCCCCCGTTTTCTGCTAAGGGTTTCTAAAAAGAATTTGCCTGTAGTCTCAAAACCGAGTATCGTAACCCGGCGCTTTAAAAAAGGCGCTAAAAAAAGGAGAAAAGATGGCTTTTCAAGATGGATACGACAGAAGACCGCGCGAAATGCACAAAGCAATCTGTTCGGATTGCAAGAAGGAGTGCGAAGTTCCTTTTAAGCCCAGAGGAGACCGTCCGATCTATTGCAAAGAATGCTATTCAAAACGGAAAGAAAGCGGCCGTTAAGAGAGACTCAATTGGCGCAGGGATAAACCTGCTGCTTTTAGGGAAAGAAGAAGCGGAGCTATGCTAGAATCAAAAAGATTTTAGTTTGCCTTTGTGCGCCGCTCCGTTTCATTTTTCATATGTACAATGTCACAGCTTTGAAAGGAGTGTTGCCATGGGGAAAATGTTGAGAATGATTGTTTTTGCCCTGCTCGTGATCGGGCTCAGTTTGCCCAATGCTTTCGCGGCAAGGAAGGAAGGAAAAGGCAAGTCAAGAGAGTCTGTCCGGCAATCAGAAGAAACGCAGAATCAATCTAGAAGCCATCTCATAAATACTGTTTGAGTAAAATTACGATACAGCCCAGTTGAACAAAGGTTAAGTAATTTTGCGAATGATAT
>JAFGFL010000084.1 GCA_016931055.1 Candidatus Omnitrophota bacterium
AAATAAAAGGCTATCCGTTCTAGTAACGATTGTTTTTGTAATCTCTTCTATAACTGGCAACGGCCTGATCGCCTTTTCCGCGGACGATTATGCGGTCCAGGGTGATACCTATATCCCGGCGACGCAATATTACGCTTCTCCTTCGCCGGTGAGTTCATCTTCACCTGCAAGTTCAGCTTTACCGACGAGTTCACCTATGCCTGCGAGTTCGCCGGTTTCTGCTGGTGTTACGACCACCGTCCAGCAAAGTTATGCGGCGAATACGGAAGCGACGACATCCGTTTTGAAAATGGCCGAGGCCGACCAGCCGCTCAGTTCTGCCGAATCGGAGACCTCAGAGATCCTGGATGTCATTCCGCCTCCGGCGGATCAAATCCCGGTTGAACAAACTTCGGCCTATCACGAGCTTCAGTTAGATGTTATCGGTGTTGAACAAACTTATGTGAACCAGTTAACGGAGCTTTATCAAAAATGGATGTCGGATGCTGAAGGGATCAATGAGAAAGAAATTAATCTGGCGATAAATTATTTAAAAGATGCAATGAGTGCAATTGCTGCAGGGCCAACATCAAAACCTCCTACTCCAACACCATCCCCAACTCCTAGCTCTAGTGCACAGATGACTGGAATATCGACGACTAGTGTTTCGCCGAGTCCGGGGCCAAGCCCTAGCTCCAGTCCCGCTATACAGCCAGCTCCTCGCACGAGCGTATTTGCACCTATACTCGAGCAGCCTTTCTTTAATAATTTTATCGGAGGCATTATCGATGATGGGATTGCCTCCGGAATCGGTAATGTGACGGGGAGCATTAATGCTCTGGAGCAGAAAAAATCATTACTGCAAAATGAGATGGCGGCTCTTGGAACAAGTTCCAACGATGAAGCAAACAAACGAATCATCCAGGCACATATTGCTTATGTCAATACAGGTATTGGAATCTTGAAACAGATTCAAATGATGAGTGAAACAGTTGCGCAATTCGCCGCAGCGGTCGATGCGGCCAAAGTTTCCTATAATCAAAAAATCGCGAGTTTGGACAAAGATTTTGAGAATAAGCTAGAGCAGTTAAATCAAAAATATCCCATGCGGCAGTGGGGTGAGCCTCTGATTGTCGTGGGGACGTATCGGGATATGATAGCGCCTGATTGTACGGAAGAAAAGATAGCTAGAAATCAGAGTTGTTACAAAACTTGGCATGAAAGTGAGACGCCGACGGCCATCATACGTCAAGATTCAAGGGCTGAATTGATTCCTTACCAAAAGGAGCTCGCCATTCTGAACGCTGATAATGCAAAAGCGAAAGCAAAAGCAGCTTCTGCCTACTATCAAGCGGTCATCGATTATCTAGAAGTGCTTCGAAATGTCAAAGTTGCGGCATTGGATGTTTCCGGGATTAAAAATGCCTATATCGGTCTTCTGACGACGATTGAAAGCGAACGGTATGTTTTGGCGACACAAGGGAAAAATCTGTATGCTGCTTGCGTGCCCATGTCCGCGTCGCCTTCAACCGACTGCGCTGATCCTCACGTAGGCTCATCCGGGGGAAATTTCCGTGATGAAGTTTATGAGAAGGTTATGTCGGTTCTTCTGGGCATGCCTGGGAAAGTACACGCAGAAGTGGACAAGATCTTTAAATATGCTGTTAAACAAGAGGAAAAAGTTATTGCGGCTCAAAAAGCGGAAGCTCTTGCGTATGCTCAGTGGAAAAGAAATACCGACATCCAAGATATCTACGAAGGAGCCCGCTACGAGGCTTATCAAGTTCTTAAAACGTATGCCAGTGAAGAATTGAAAAAAAACCTTGAAAGATGCGGGACGAGTAACTCTACCTGCAGGCAGCTAGCATACAACATGTGGACTAATTGGGCAGATTGTATGTATAAAAATTGGGAGAACAGGGACCGGCAGACTTGGGATAGTCGGCTCGGTTATGACCCTGATGTCTTGTTTTATTACCCGGGAGGTGGTTCTTATTTTGCTGAAACTGTTAATGTTGATGTGACTCAAACTGTTTTGCGACAAGTGTGGAATCCGAACCTTCGAAAATATGTGGATGTCTATGAAAATGTAACTCGTCCTGAGCATTTTACCATTTCATATCCTCTTCCGAGGCATCATACCTGGATTTGTCAGATGGGTTATTATGTGCGCAGAATGGCAGAATCTATGAAAAGATACAATGATTTCAGAGCGGGAATTACGGCAAAGGTCGCAAAGCTGCAAAAGGCATACCTTCAAGTTGATAATTCCCTAGAGATTCTCCGGAACGGAGAGCTTGTTCCCCAGGGTTCTGCGCAATTAGAGGAATACTTCGCCATGAAGGATTTAGCGGCTATAAGTAGGTCGTGGACGGATGGATGGATAGCGAATTTTCTTCAAAATTGGGAGAGCATACTGGCCAAGGGGAAAGAGCGTTTAATATCTGCAAGAACTGCTAGTCGGGAACAGGTCTGGCAAGATTTCGGTACTACGTGAATTACTTAAGAGTAGCTTAGGTACTCCTTCCGGATGGGTGGGGTTGGAAATGGAAGAAAGGGCAGGGAAGTTGACGAAGAATGATTATGGAATTTTCGTTAGGACAACCTCGCATTCGGAGAGAACGGAATAAAAAACTATCCGTTTTAGTCACGATTATTTTTGCAATTTCTTCCATAACGGGTAACGGTCTGATCGCTTTTTCCGCGGACGACTATACTATACAAGGAAGCACCTATATCCCGGCAACACAATATAATGCCTCTCCTTCACCGGTGAGTTCATCGTCACCTCATGTTGTCCAAAGTACTTATGCAGCCGGTCTTCAACCGGCAAGTCCATTTTAGATCTTGTGAAGGAAGCCGCAAATCCGTTAAGTAAACCGGCGTCGGAAGACGACAGTGAACCAGTCCTGGCGATGGCAACGATATCTTCAAATGCCTTTCGCACCGAAATGATATTTTTCAAAAGCCGCAAGATGGCGTTCAAAGTCCTTTTGTGTTCCGTAGATCATTCTTAACATTCCTATCAGTGGCAAATGATCGGCCCCCTCACAAAATTCAAGGCCCTGATCGCACACGATATTTCCTGCCATAAAGCGCTATCGGCTGTCTCTTGAAAATGTCATTTTCATTAGGCACTATTTCATAGTTTCCTAATTGATTTAATATGTCTTGTTAGTTCATAAAAATTCGATGATGGAGGATCCAATGAAAACGATGACATTTGGCAGCCAAAGCAGGTGGATAGAAAGCTACAGAAAAATCGCTATTTTGACGGTCATTATCTTTACCATTTTTTCAGCGCTCGGGAGTGGTGTGCCCGCTTTCGCTGCGGATAATTATTCGGTCCAGGGAGATAATTACATACCCGTGACGCAGTATCAGGCATCGCCCTCGAGCTCGCCCGAGGCGTCAAGTTCACCGGAGAGTTCGCCTGAGGCTTCAGGTTCACCGGCGTCTCATAAGGGGCCGGTTGTCCGGCGCGGGTACGCCGCCGATATTCATCGGACGGAATCCATCTTAAAACTTGCGAAGGCGGATTCAAGCCCGTTGAGTTCCGGGGAAGCGGAACCGGAGGAAGGGAGCGAACCGGTCCTTGCGATGGCGGCAACAACAACGGGCGGGGAATCTGAAACCGGTGAAGGCGTGGAGGAGATGGCAACGCCCACTACGACGCCCGACCCCGATGACGACCTGACCCCCTACGAGGCGTACCATGAATTGCAATTACAGGCGATCGGTGCCGAAAAAGGGTTTCAGGATAGAAGAATTGCGGCAATTGCCGAATGGGTCAATACCTATGAATCGTTGAATGAAGAGACTTTGCAGGCGGCGATTAGTGCGTTGACATTTGCCATCAAAACGCTTCGGGGCAAGATTTCAGCTTCGCCCAGCGCGAGTCCGAGCCCTAGCTCAACTTCGACGGCTCCACTCTCCAGTGCTTCTCCCGCACCTGCGCCGCTGGCGAATGCTTCGCCGTCCGCCAGCCCCAGCTCGAACCCTTCAGCTTCTCCAAGCTCGAGTCCGACTTCGAGCTATTATGTAGAAAAGAAACGGTATGATGCATTCGCTATTGGGAAATTCGAACCACAGTCTTTTGGAGTTAGCAACACCGAGTTGACCATCAACGATCTAGAGGAGAAAGTGGCGAAACAACAGGAGATTCTTGATGCCGCGCTGGCCGCCGGCGAAACTTCGAAGGCCAATATCGCTTCAGGATTTATCGCTTATATTAAGTCGGTCATTTCCGTTTTGGATGACGTCAAGGCCCAATACGATGCACTTAATGCCGCAGGGGATGCGCTCGAGACGGCCTGGTACAATTATGAGGTCAAGATGTGGGATATCAGAGAAGCCTATAAGAAGAAACGGCAGGACCTCACGAACTCCTTTATCCTAAACGGAGTGAATGGCGTCGCGTTGGGGGGTGAGCTTTATCCAATGAGCTCTTGGGGTTACAGCTGTGACGAAGACGAAGAAGCCAATCCCGGCTGCACGAAATCTTGGCGTCTAACCACTCCTATCCAAAAGGATGAAAAGGGTAAGCCCATCCTAGACCCTGCTACCGGTGAACCCAAGCCTGTCTATGTTAAGTTGATGACGGAGGAAAAGATGGCATCCTTGGTACCTTATCAGGCCGGGCTGCAGGATCTCGACGCCGCCGAGGCGAAAGAAAAGGCTCTGGCCCAGGCCGCTTATCTCGCAGAGGTCCGCATATATTTCATGGCCCTCAGGGATACGAAAACCCCCGTTGAAAAGATGGAAGACGTGACGGCGGCTTATATCGGGTATTTGACCGTGATTGAGAATGAACGAAATGTGGCCGGAGGGGTATTAAAGAACCAGCTTTGTTCTCCTTTTACGTCTGAAAAAGGCGCAGACTGCGTCACGGGATCCACGCTGCAATCGGATTATTATGATAAGGCCGTCGAGGAGCTCAGGGGATTGGTGACTAGAGTAAAAGGGGCTGCCTTAAATCAAGCAAATAAGGATGCCCTCGCGCCGATTTATTATGGCGATAAATATGCCAGACAAGCCGCGGTGGCACTAAGAGAAGAGCAGATTGCCCAGGCCCGATGGGACACGCATACCGACTTTCAGGATTTTTTGAATAAGACGAAGGTCTGGACCTTAGAACTCGCGAGTTGGTATGCAGGGCACAAAACGCGAGCGGTAGATCAAGCCGGGGTGCCGATTACAGGTGCAGACGGAAGGCCGGTCTATAACTATAGTGGCATGTTGGCCATTGACATCGCGCAGATATGCACCGAATATGGTCCTAATTCTCAAAGAACCATTGATCAAAAATGCGTTAGCGAAAGGGAGACTTATTGGCGCGATTGGGCAGCCAAAAGGGTGGCTAACAATGACTTTGGGAAACAACAATTTTGGGCTATGCGGGGTGGGTATGACCCTGATCTTCTTTATGGGGCCAGTTGGCCGGATGAACCAGTTTCCCTATCCAATTACCCCATACCCCCGGACGCCGAGTACACGTACTTTACATGGCACTCTACGCTTGTTGGAGCTCGCGTGATTAAGGACCACCCCATTGTCAAACAAATGATCGCCGACTTCAATTTTGAGCTTAACGAAAAGCAAGCGAACTATGATCTGTGGATGAAGAATAAAGCCGAAGCATTGGCGTTGACTTACCAAGATGTTGCAAGACCAAACAAAGAAGCAATAACGGAAAAAGTCAACAACAAATGGGTGATCGTGGGGTGGCGTCCTATGGGTACCGCCTGGCAGTGGTACCATAATCGTATTGAAGGCTTCGACCGGGCCATCGCAGACTGGAAAAACGGGACCGTAGCAAAGGAATACGAAGCGGCGGATGAATGGCGTTCAAAGGCCATGGAAGCAGCCCGGATTTACCGTGCCAGGAGCCTTGAGGAAGCTTGGGAAGCTTACGAAGCCGCAATCGCGTAGGACCGTGCGTCAAGGGGCGAGGCACAGGTGGAAGGTGGAGGCTGGATGTTACACTTAGGTACCCCTTGCGGATGGGTAGAGTTGGAAATGGAAGAAAGGACGGGAAAGTTGACGAAGAATGATTATGGAATTTTCGTCAGAACAACCTCGCATTCGGAACGAAAGAAATAAAAGGCTATCCGTTCTAGTAACGATTGTTTTTGTAATCTCTTCTATAACTGGCAACGGCCTGATCGCCTTTTCCGCGGACGA
>JAFGFL010000085.1 GCA_016931055.1 Candidatus Omnitrophota bacterium
CATAGGAGCATATTGCTTGTCGTCGTATTATTGCTAAAGAACAGAATTTTTATCAACCAAATTTCCGTGTCATTATCAATTAATTAATAGTGAAATAAAATCTTATGAAACGTTTGGTGAGTGTTGTTATCACAACGCATAATCATGTTGCCTATATTCGGGGCTGCATTAACAGCGTTCTGGAACAAACATATAAAAATTTAGAAATTATTGTTGTTGATGACGGGTCCACCGATGAAACAAAACAGGTTTTAGAGAAATATATTAGGGGCGGTAAGATCCGCTATTTCTACCAGAGTAACAGTGGGATGTCGGCGGCACGCAATACGGGTTTGAAATTGGCGGAAGGTTCTTATATTAAGTTTCTTGACAGCGACGACTGGCTTTATCCGCTTCAAATTGAGAAGCAAATGGATGATTTGGTTGCCGCCAATGATGAACAGGCCATGTCCATGACGAACTTCTCTATGATGGGGCCGAGCGGAAAGATTGTTGAGATCGATGTTCCGATGGTTAAGAAAGAACAACAGCTTGGACATTTTATTGAATCGAATAGAGGGGCACCGCACAGTTTTCTGTTCCCAATAAAAATGGTAAGGGATATCGGCGGATTTGATGGATCTACGGATTCCTGTTCAGACTTGGACATTAAGATTCAGTTAATTCTCAGGGGCGCTTATGTGCGGAAGGCCGATTGCATCGGGTGTTGTTACCGGATTGTGGATACAAGCATGTCGAGCGACACGTTCCGTATGTTTGTGGATAAATGTAAGGTTTATGAGAAAGTCAATCATGATTTATGGGGCAACCGCAAGGAGTTCGACTGGTTCTTAAAAGAAAAAATTTTAATGAAGAATGCTTTATTGATTGATGAATGTATTGCTCGCAGATTGGCCCTGGAGCAGGTTTTGCCGAAGACAGTTCGCATGGCGTCATTTATGTATCAGACGGAAAAGGCGGGAATCACCAAGGTTATCTACCAATGCCTGGGAATCAAGCGCTATTCTTGGTTAAGGTTTCATGTCCACGATTCGGTCGATTGGGGCTATCGAAACCGCTTGTTGACACAGGACACATCATGGAAAATTTCATGATGATTCTTTGGCCAAATATTCCGCCCTTGGTAGGCGCATAACAAATACTGTCAAAGAACAGAATATTTAATAAAGCTTCTTGAATATTGTCCAAATAATTCTGAAGTTTTACGAAATATGTTTTTTATTTTACTTGATATTAATGAACATATTAAAAAATGTGGACCGGGATATTGCTTTCAGCGATATCTGAGCCGGCCGTGGTCAATTTCGCGCTATATGTTTCTTAAAAGAACAATAGAGAGAAAGTTGAGTTAATAGATGTCTTTTAATTCTGCTTCAATAGTTAGTGTGATTATTCCTATTTTTAATGGTGTCCCATATATTCGGGGCGCCGTGGAAAGCGTGTTGAACCAGACGTTTAAGGACTTTGAAATCATCGTTGTCGATGACGGCTCGACTGATGACACGAAGGCCCTCTTAGAGCCTTGGATAAGAGATAAAAAGATTCGCTATGTTTATCAAGACAATAAAGGCCTGGCCGGGGCACGGAATACCGGGATTAAGCTGGCGAAGGGGAAATACCTGAAGTTCCTGGATTGCGATGACTTGCTCTATCCGGAGCAATTGGAGCGCCAGGTCGCGCATCTAAAAGACAAACCGGACAATGTGATCTCCACAACGGACTTTGACCTGGAATTTGAGAATAAAAACAAACGTCAAATCCTTTTGCGTTTGAAAGACCCTCAATTGGCGCAGTTTATCGAAGGCAATCCCTGTCCGGCGCATACCATTCTGGCCCGCCGTGATCTGATTGAACGCGCCGGCGGGTTCGATGAATCCCTGCTATCCCATGAAGATACAGATCTGTGGAGCAGGATCATCATAAGGGGAGGCCGTTTTGAGAAGATCGATTATACCGGATGCTGTTACAGAATATTAGAAAGCGGGCTTTCAGCGGATTCGGACAAAATGTTCCTTTATCAGTGCCGGTATTCTGAGAAACTGAACAAGAAATTATTACCGCGATTGAGGCGTTTGGGGAAAAAGACCCGGGAAAAGCTCTATCTGAAAAACACCTTGCTGATTCACATGTGTTACGCGAGAAAACTCAAGCCGGCATCCTGTTTGCGGAAAACCTTAAAAATGGCCGGAAAACTGTACCGGATGAAATCAGATTTGTTATCTGCCTGGAATTCCCGGATCATCGGTATCGGGAAGACCATTTTTGATGATTTTCAAGCGGATTGTATGGCCGATCCTGACAATTCCGAAAAACTGAGAATATGGAATACGGTTTGGCGTGACGAACGATATTACAACAACCCGAACTTTCTGGAATTGGCATTCCAAAAAAGACTCATCAAGAATATTCTGTATTTTAACACCACATCTGTTGTTTTTGGGGCTGAAACGAGGCTGTTGGATATTATCAGGAATTTGAACAGAGACAAATACAGGCCTTTTGCCTTGTTGCCGGTGGACGGCCCTTTGGTCCTCCGTTTAGAAGAGTTGAAAGTGATTGTCAAGTTTCTGGAATGCCGTTTTGCCGTCAATAAATCGAACCTGACCAGATTTTTACGGTTGAACAGGGATTTTGTCCGTATGGCGCGCGAAAACCGCATTGATCTTATCCATGTGAATCTCCATCTTCATTTCAGCAATTTGTGGCTGGCCTTTTTGATCTTAAGAAAACCGCTGGTCATTCATCTCCGCAGCCATTTTTATTTGCACATATTCGAGAAGTTTGTCATGTGCCGGGCCTTTAAAGTCATTTGCATTTCGAAGTTCACACAACAATCATTTTTAACGCGCCGCAGGTCAACATTTTTCATGAGCCACACCTCTGATCAAACGGAAGTCATTCATGACGGAATCGACATCAAACGTTTTTATCCTCAAGACACGGGAGGGAGAATCCGCAAAGAATTGAATATTTCAGAAAGCGATTTTTTGGTCGGGATCATCGGGGCGGTCGATAAGGTCAAAGGCCAGGACATTTTGGTCAAAGCGGCCGATATTGTTGTCCGAAAACATGAGCACGCCAAATTTCTAATAGCGGGGGACTTGTACGGAACCTATGAAAGCGCTCTTAAGTTCCGCGCGGATTTGCTACAGCTGATCAAAGACCTGGGATTAGAAGATAATGTCATTATGCATGGATTCCGCGGAGATATCGAAATCCTGATGAACGAGATTGATCTTTTGGTCCAGCCCAGCGAACGCGAGGCTTTGGGGACGTCGATGGTTGAGGCCATGGCGTGCGGCAAACCGGTGATCGGGACCGATATTGATGGCATCCCGGAAGTGATAGGTGACAATGAAAGCGGGATTCTCTTAAATCCCCGTACGCCGGAGGAACTGGCAAAAGATATCATCTTTTTTATTGAGAACCGCGATGAGGCGAAAAAGAGAGGAATGCAAGGGCAAAAACGGGTTACGGAGATGTTCAATGTTTATAGGAATATTAAGAACATTGAGCGGATTTATGCTGAAGCCCTTGACTCATTTTAAGGATTATTTATGTTTACAATAAGCGTTATCATGCCTACCTATAATTATGCCCAATATCTTTCCAGGGCCATCGACAGTGTCTTGGCCCAGACTTACAAGGATTTTGAAATCATCGTTATAGATGACGGGTCAACGGATCATACGAAGGAAGTTCTAAGGCCTTACATGGATAAGATTCGCTATGTTTATCAGCAAAACCAGGGTATTGCGGCGGCGCGCAACCGGGGCATAAAAGAAGCGCAGGGGAAGTGGATCGCCTTTCTTGATTCAGACGATTCCTGGGTCCCGGAGAAATTGGCTATTCAGGCCGATATCATGGTGAAAGATCCTTCGGTGGGGCTTATTTACGGCAAGGTGACCCTTTTCCGGGAGGATGGAACACGTGTAGAGGTTTATCCTACCCGGGAGCCCGGTAGGAATGCGCAGGAGCTGGCTGAACGGCTGGGCTATCTTCCGACGTCGACCATCATGGCCTCCAAAGACCTGGTGCTGCAGGTAGGATTGTTTGATGAGGATTTGCCGACATCGGAAGACCTTGACCTTTGGGTCCGCATCGCCCGCGTTGCGAAAATCCATGAAGTGGACAGCCCCATTCTGGCGCGTCACTACATTCACGGAAGCAATATTACTTCCAACGAGATGAAGATGTATGAAGGTTGGGTCAAATTTCATTACAAGGTTTTGAGGGAATACAAGGACATCTCCCCCGCGAAAATTTTCAGGGTCTTAACGAAGAATGAATACGCGCTGGCCAGGGTTTATTGCGGACAGAAGAAATTTAAACAGGCGTTATGCCTCGCTCGCCGCGCCATCTTGCGTCACCCTCATGTAGGGACATTTTTTTATTCACCCGGCGACAGCATCGTGATGAAGATTAAAAAGTTTCTTAACCCGTATTTCCTTTGCTTCAGCATAGGAAAGTATAAAAATGCGGATGCTGCTAGAAAACTCTTTTCCTATGCAGCAAAGAAGATACGACGAACGAAGTGAGGAGTTTTCTTGAAAATGCCTGAAAAATATTTAAAAGATATCAGTATTATTATCGCGACATGCAACCGCAGCAGTTCTTTGCGTAATGTCCTGACGGATCTGGCCGGGCTTAAGGATTGCGAAAGCATCACTTACGAAATCATCGTTGTTGATAATAATTCGAAGGACCAGACGAGGGAGGTCGTTGAGGAGTTTCAGAAGAAGATGCCGGGTAAGATCGTTTATATGTTTGAGCCCAGGCAAGGAAGATCAATCGCGCTTAACCTCGGTATCGAGCAGGCCAAAGGAAAGATCCTGGCCTTTACCGATGATGACGTGAAAGTCGACCCCCACTGGATTAAAAATGTTAAGGAGGGTTTTGAAAAATACTCCTGCGATATGATCGGAGGGAGGATTCTTCCGTATTACTATCCAGATACCCCCCAATGGCTTAAGGATAACAGCCATCAGCTTTTTGGCCCGATCGTTCAATGCGATTATGGTTCTGAAGACAAACCTTATGACTGCGTGAAAATGCGTGAGTTCGTTGGGGCGAATATCGCTTTTAAGAAATCTGTCCTGGATGAATGCGGCGGTTTTCGCGTTGATATCGGCGCAGGCCAGGGACTCAATGGCGAAGATACGGAAATGTTCCAGCGGCTGTACCAGCGTAAAAAGCAGTTATACTATTGCGGCAGTGTCCTGATTTGGCATCCGGTTGAAAAAAACCGCGCCAATTTGAGATACCTTGCCGGATGGTTTATGCGGACCGGCCGTTTCCGGGTTCGTATAGGCACATTTGATAACGAACCCCTTGTGCACTGGGGCGGGGTGCCGCGGTATTTATTCCGGGCCATACCTGTTGAAATGGTTCAGATGCTTTTGAACTTTTATGACCGGGGGAAATTCCTTAAATTTTTCTCGCGGTTTTTTATTATGATCGGAGGCGCCAAGGAATATCGATTACTCTATAAGAAATCAGAAAACAGTTAACTCATTTAGTCTTTAAGCCTTAAATCAATTATTATCATTAATATTCTATGAATAACATTTCGGTGATTATCGCTGCTTACAATAACGCTTCCTATCTTAAGGAAGCTATTAATTCTGTTTTGAATCAAACATATAAGGACTTTGAGGTCATTGTTGTGGATGACGGGTCAACGGATAATACCCGTGCACTCGTAGAAAGTATGCAATCCGTCCATCCCGGAATGATTCAATATATTTATCAGCAAAATCAAGGCCCCGCGCCGGCAAGGAATGCCGGCATACGGGCCGCGCAAGGCAAGTACATCGCTTTTCTGGATGCCGATGATATCTGGCTGCCGGATAAACTTGCCAGGCAAATGGAATGTTTTCAGCGCGATCCCGAAACAGGCTTTGTTTACTGTGATAATATTTTTGTGGATGAGAACAATTCGGCCATAGATAACTATGTGCGGAAAATCCGCCTGGTTGAAGGAGACATCCTCTTGGAACTTTTTAAAGATTTCTTTATCATTACTTCAGGGGTCATTCTGAAAAAGGAATGTGTTGAAAAGATTGGCTTGTTTAATGAAAAGCTCCTGGTGGGAGAGGATTACGAGTATTTTCTGCGGCTGGCCGGCCGGTATAAGGCCGGGGTCGTCAAAGAAAAGCTTTTTCGCAGACGTGTTCATGCCAATAGCCTGAGCCGGCAGGATTATTTATTAGATGCTAAGAATGAACTTCTGATTTTAAGTCTATATAGTAGAGATAATTTAAGTTATTATTCTCAGCATAAGAAATCCATTAAAAATAGACTGGCTGAAATTAATTTTTCGTTAGCTTATAGGCTATTAGAGAATGGGAGGAATATTCTGGCTTTTTATTATTTGTTCGTATCATTGACATATAAAATCTCATTAGGAACCGTTAAGAATTTATTCCTATGTTTTGCTCCATTGC
>JAFGFL010000086.1 GCA_016931055.1 Candidatus Omnitrophota bacterium
ATGGCTTTAAATTGGCCGGAAGTTTAAGATAAAAACCGGACATTTCTAATTTGGTTAAACTAGGACATTTCTATTTTGGCTTGACATTACATCATGTTTGGCTTGTATTAATTTCATTCAAATTCTAAAATGAACAAAAGTGCCGGTTTAATCCCTTTCAAACGAGGATGAGGATATCATGACACGCGTGTTTAAAAAATTCTCCGGAAAATTAGGCCTTCCCCATGGGGCCGATAGGGATGATACTGAGACAAAAAAAGAAATAATTATCACGATTTTTGATTATGATTCGAAACAATGCCGGGAAAAGGCGCTTGATAAAGTCGAAGAGAGTTTCCCGTTTAAAGGCTCTCCCACGGTAACATGGATTAATATCGAAGGAATTGACCCAAAGATCGTTCAGAAAATTGACGACAATTTCGGCGTTCACCCCCTGGTCTCGGAGGATATTGTTATTTCCGGCCAAAGGCCAAAGATGGAAGACTATGGGGATTACATCTTTATTGTCCTGAGAATGATCTATTTCAGCGTGAAGTTTAATGAGATCATCGATGAACAGACCAGCTTGATCTTGGGCCCGAATTTCGTGATTTCATTCCAGGAAAAAGAGGGTGACGTTTTTGACCCGATCCGCCAAAGGATCCGGGAAGGCAAAGGACGCCTCAGGATCATGGGGGCCGACTATTTGGCGTATGCCCTGTTGGACGCGGTGGTGGATAATTATTACGCCATTCTGGAAAAAAGGGGCGAGGATATCGAAAAGCTGGAAGACGAGATCATGGCGTATCCGCGCAACGGCATCGGGCAGGAGATCCATCAGTTGAAAAGGGACATGAATTACCTGCGCAAGCAAATTTGGCCGTTACGAGAAGTCATCAACGGCCTGCAAAGGAACGAATCAAAATTGATCAAGAAACAGACGGCGATTTATCTACGCGATGTTTATGACCACACGATCCAGATCATCGATACCATAGAATCCTTCCGGGACATGCTCTCAGGATTACATGACATTTACCTTTCCAGCATCAGCAACAAGATGAACGAGATCATGAGGATCCTGACCGTTTTCGCGGTCATATTTATTCCTTTGACATTTATCGCAGGCGTTTACGGAATGAACTTTGAATTTATGCCTGAATTGAAATGGAGATACGGTTATTTCATGGTGCTGGGTTTTATGGCTTGCGTCGGTATCGGGATGGTCGTGTTTTTTAAGAAGAAGCATTGGCTGTAATACCTTGTTTGGGAATAAAACCAGCCTGATCCAGTTGTCTAGGCGCCTGGACGCGCTCATACCTCTCGGAAAAGCCTCTTTATAATTAACGTGATATATGTTTAAAAAGATGATCATCACAATGAGCCTGGTCACCGCCTGCATAATCATGGCGGGATATTTCCTCTTATATACGGCAGCGGGGAACAGGCAAGCGGTCAGATATATGTCATCTCAGTATGGCGACATTCAGAGCTTGGATATCGCGGAAGGGGGAAATATTGGTGAGGGGATAACGATGCTAGGCATTGTGCTGAAGGATCTTAAAGGATTACCCGAAGGAAGCGCGCTTAAGATCGGCAGGCTGTTTGTCCAACTCACATCTCTCGGCGTTGACGGCCTTGCCGCTGGGGTCGAGAACGCGAGGCTGCAGATCCCGGGATCGGAGCCCATCCTCATCATGGGGACGTTCCGGCAGCAAAGGGTTGCCCTAAATATTTTCTCAAGAGGATTTACTGTCGGTGAGGTATTGACCTATATACCGAATTTAAAAGGCCTTATCCCGCTGAAAGGAGAAGTGAGTAATGTTGATCTGTATGTGAAGGGCGATTACCTCGAACCTGAAGTGACAGGGACTTTCGAGATCAGGGAATTCATTTACAAAGGATTTATACTGACTGACAGCTTTTGGAATGTTGAGATGGAATTAAAGGATATGAAAAAAGATATTAAGCTGTTTGGAACGGTTATGATCGAACGCGGAATTCTTCAAACCGATAAGGTGTCCGTTAAATTAAAACCCGGGCGTATCAGTTTTGCTGGTCCTTTGGATAAGCCGGAGGTTGACTTTAAAGGCGAATCAAGAGTGGAACAAACCCAGATCAAGATTAGCGTAAAAGGAACTTTAGAAAAACCCGAACTTATGCTTTCATCAATCCCGCCCTACTCAGAACAAAAATTAATGGTGATGTTGGCAACCGGGAAGAGCTGGCAAAGCGTGGAAAACGCGATAGATTCGGGCGTGTCATCCGCGGATTTAACCGCTGATTTTATCGATTATTTCTTTTTTGCCGGGAATGCCAACAGATTTGCCGAACAGTTCGGCGTCCGGGATTTCTCGCTTACCTTGGACGGCAACGCGAAAGGGGTGAGCGCTAAGAAAGATTTGACCGAAAAACTGGAAGTCGGCTATGGCGTCAAGCAGCAGGATAAGGAAAGCGGTGAAAGTGTCGTCAGCCAGAAGCTGCAAGGCGCGTACAAATTAACGGACACGCTTTCAGTAGGCATCGAAAGGGAAAGCAAAAAAGAAAGCGGGAGCGCGGCGTTGGATAATTTAAACGCCGAGCCCGTAACGAAGGATAAAGTCTATTTGGAGTACAAAAAGGAGTTCTAGTTGTTGAACTCTTTAAATTTGCGCTCCCCAGGCAACAGACTTTATTCCTGTTAACCTGATCCGGTTTCCGAGGAGAGTGTTACCTTTTCCCGAACTTGTTCAATACTGGTAGCAGTATACATTTTTGCAGAACATTGAATACTGGGCCATTGAACAGGTTATCACGCGAAGAGCATGGGATCTCTAATGATTTCGTCGGAAGCTTTAGGATCAGGAAAAAATAAGAAAGATCCCCTTCCTTTTGTTCTGAAGTTGCCGAATTGACGTGAAAGATGTTGCATAATGAAGAATGTTGTATTATTCTTAAATAGAAATATGATAAATCCAAAAGTTTTTTCGGGAGGTGACAAATGAAAAAAATTAATCTAATTTATATTTCGGCGCTTACGATCATCCTCGTTGTTAGTTTGCTGATGGCCTATGATTACATAAGACCGAAGCCCCTTGATGCCCAGTGTATCAGTGTTTTTGGAAATGTTCAAACGCAGTCATGTAATACCCCTTGGTGTGACACTGGCTGTGGTGGAAAAAGTTGCAGCGTTGCTGTCAGGCCGAATCAGTTTTGTTTTATATCAAGATTTGAAGTGGGTGATATGGGCGGCGGATCTGATAGAGTGAGATGTATTATCACAGGTACGACAGCTACGGTATCTACTTCATCGGATGGAAGGGGATCATGCGGAATGACCTGCGTTAATTTCCTGTGATTGACTACCCACGCTTATATTTTATGGAATTAAGGGACACATTCGTTTATTATCCTTAAGAAATTAAGGGACACAGGACTTAATTTTGTCGAGGAGGTACAGAGTTAAGTTGCGTGTCCCCTTAATTATGCGTTCAATAGTGAAAAAATTCACTGTTGAATAATCTCAAAGCATTTTCTAACGCTTTATAATTAAATGAGTTATGTAAATATGGAAAATAATATAAGAATCGTAAAAAATATCTCTTGACAATGATTCTATTTATGGTATATTCTGTGAATAAATTCACCAATTCTTATACAAAGGATTTATGGAATTATCAGATAACACAATCGAAAGAATATGCAAGGTTTTTGGGCATCTCGCTCTCTTAGAGAAAAAGGGCGTTGAATTTGTCTCGTCAAAAGAATTGGCTGAGCAGATCGGGACAACAGAGTACACGGTCCGTAAGGACATCAGCCTTTTGGGAGGGCCGGGATACACGCGCAAAGGTTATGAGGTCAGTTCTTTTAAAAGGGAATTGGGGCAGAAATTCCAGTTAACGAAAAGCCGCAAGGCGTGCATTGTCGGCTTGGGGCGATTGGGCACGGCGTTGCTTGACTATGAGAATTTCCAGGAAGACGGATTTGAAATCGTCGCGGGCTTCGATTGCAGCGTCAATAAGATCGAAAGGATCCGCACGAATATCGATGTCTTCCCGGTCAGCCGCCTGCAGGAAATCACCCAGGCGCGGTCCATCGAGTTGGGGATCATCGCGGTCCCGGCAGAATCGGCCCAGGAGATTGCGGATGAGTTGACGAAAGCCGGCGTTAAAGGGATCTTGAATTTCTCGCCGGTCAAGGTCAATGTCCCGGCGCGGATTGTCCATCTGGATATGGATTTTACCAATGCGCTGAGGTTTATTGCGGCGCGGTTCGTCATGCAGAACAAATAAAATGAAAATGGGCAGGAAAGAATTTCAAAATCCAAATAATACCAATACTACCAAATAAATTCCAAATTCAAAATCCAAAAATACGTAAACAATCCGCTGTTATTTGGATTTGGGATTTTGGGTTTATTTTGAATTTTGTAGTATTTGAGTTTGGGAATTATAACCATTTACAATACGCTAATAAAAGAGAAGGGAGTCGAATATGGCAAACATTTTCAATTTCAGCGCGGGGCCGGCAGTATTGCCGAAAGAGGTCTTGAAACAAGCGGCCGATGAGATGCTTGATTATAAGGGAAGCGGCATGTCGGTGATGGAGCTTTCTCACCGGGGAAAAGAGTTCACCCAGATCATCGAACAGGCGGAGGCCAACTTGAGGGAGATCCTTGCCATTCCGGCCAATTATCATGTCCTCTTTCTCCAGGGCGGCGCGTCGCTGCAGTTTGCCATGATCCCCATGAACTTGATGGTGAAAAATAAAAAAGCCGATTATGTGCACACGGGCGAATGGTCCAAAAAGGCGATTTCCGAGGCCAAAAGATTCGGCACGGTTAACGTTGTCGCCAGTTCCGAGAAGGACAACTTTACGTACATCCCGGAATTGAACCCGGCCAAGTTCTCCAAAGACGCGGATTATTTTTATATTGTCACGAACAACACGATTTACGGGACGGAGTATAAAGAGATCCCTCAAACAGGGGACGTGCCTCTCATTGCGGATATGTCTTCGAATATTTTATCGGCGCCGATCGATGTTTCGAAGTTCGGTCTTATCTTTGCCGGGGCCCAGAAAAATATCGGGCCTGCGGGCATGGCGATCGTGATTATCCGCGCAGACCTTGTTGGGAAAGCGGCTGACACTGTCCCGTCGTTGATGAATTATAAAATACACGTTGAGAATAAGTCTCTATTTAACACGCCGCCGTGCTACACGATCTATATTGCCGGCCTGGTTTTTGAGTGGATTAAGAAACAAGGCGGGCTTGCCGCGATGGAGAAACGCAACCGGGAAAAGGCAGAGATCCTGTATGATTATTTGGATCGCTCGAGCCTGTTCAGAAGCCCGGTGAAACCTGAATGCCGGTCTTTGATGAACATTCCGTTTGTGACGGGCAATGAGGAACTTGATAATAAATTTATTGCGGAAGCTTCCAAGCGGGGCTTGAAAACACTTAAGGGACACCGCACGGTGGGCGGCATGCGGGCCAGCATCTATAACGCGATGCCTAAAGAAGGCGTTGAAGCCCTTGTCCAGTTCATGAAAGAATTTGAGAAGAGTAATAAAAAGTAGATTCCCCTCCCTTTAGGGGCTGGGTCATATGGTCTTTTGAACGCGAATGGTCGCGAATTTACGGCCAAAATTTGCGAAAATTCGCGTTTGATTTGCGGCCGTTCGCGTTAAAAGACTCATTTGTCCCAGTCTGACAAAGGGGGAGGGAATCCGTCAAAAAGGAGGATGAAATGTATAAAGTTATGAAACTTAATAAGATCGCAAAGGAAGGCCTGGCCCTGTTTCCGCTGGACCAATATGAGATCGGAACGGAGATGACCAATCCGGACGCGTTTCTTATCCGGAGCTTTGAAATGAAGGACATGAAGTTGCCTGATTCTTTGTTGGCCGTCGGGCGGGCCGGGGCCGGGGTCAATAATATTCCTGTTGAGAAGTGCACGGAAAAGGGGATTGTCGTTTTCAATACACCCGGCGCGAATGCCAATGCCGTTAAGGAACTGGTCTTAACCGGCATCCTCCTGGCTTCGCGTGACATTGTCCCAGGGATCAATTACGTCCTTTCGCTGAAAGGCAAGGCGGCCGATGTCCCGACTTTAGTGGAAGATAACAAGAAACAGTTCGCGGGCCGTGAGATTTCCGGAAAGACGCTCGGCGTCATCGGGCTCGGCAAGATCGGCGTCATGGTCGCCAACAGCGCGCTGGATTTAGGCATGAACGTGATCGGATATGACCCTTTTATTTCAGTGGAATCGGCCTGGGGGCTGTCACGGGAGGTCAAACGCGCCGAAGGCTTTGACGGCCTGATCGCCGGCTCGGACTATATTTCGCTGCACACGCCTCTCACGGATCAGACGCGCGGGGTCATCAACGCCGAAAAATTTGCCCATATGAAAAAAGGCGTGCGTATCCTGAATTTTTCCCGCGGCGGCATTGTGAATAATGAGGACCTCAGTAAGGCCATTAAGGACGGCATTGTCGAGCGTTACGTCACGGATTTCCCTGATGATGAGCTTCTTCATATGGAGAAGGTGATCGCGATCCCCCATTTGGGGGCGTCGACCGAAGAGGCCGAGATCAATTGCGCTACCATGGCCGTTAAGCAGATCCGCGATTATCTCGAGACCGGGAAGATCAAGAATTCCGTTAACTATCCCGACTGCAAGCTGGAACAGAGCTCTGATATCCGTCTTGTGATCATGCATGAGAATGTCCCGAACATGGTCGGCCAGATATCCGCGGTTTTGGCGAAGGAGAATATCAATATCACGGAGATGTTGAATAAGAGCAAAGGGAACTTCGCCTGCAGCATTATCGATGTCGCCCAAACGCCTTCGCAGAAAGCGGTCGATGCGATCTATAAGATCAAAAGCGTCGTAAAAGTCAGGGTCCTTAACTTGGTTAAAGAGAAGTAAGGCCGGATTAATCAGCGAAACAATGCGCCGATCCCTGGGATCAGGGACCGGCGCATTGTTTTGTCTTAGGCCTAAAGAAGGCGTTCTGGAGAGAATTGGGAAGCGCCTTGTCGCTAATTAAGAGTTGCTTTTAAGATAAGGGCTTTCTATAATACGTAAAAAGCATTGGGGTTTAAGACCCGTCTTTCGTATTGAAACGCGCTTTTGACTTTTGGAATGAATCGTAGATTGTTATCCAGGAGGGCAAAATGAGAATTTTGATTGCCGATGATGAACAAACGAACATCGCCTTGATCAAGGCTGCTTTAAAGGACCTTGATGGCGAATTTCTGCTGGCACGGGACGGGCAAGAGGCCATCACGCTGGCCAAACGGGAGGCGCCCGATATTATTATCCTGGATGTGATGATGCCCAAGCTGGACGGCTACAAGGTCTGCGGGATGCTTAAAGCCGATAAAAGGTTCGCGCGTATTCCGGTTGTTATCTTAAGTTCAAGGGCGGGCGAAGATGATGTGGAAATCGCGCGTGAAGTCGGAGCAGATGCGCACATGGTCAAACCGTTTGACCAGGCCGAATTGAGCCGCAATGTTAAGAGGCTTCTCAATAGATCAGCTTAAGAATCAATGGTTTGTTCAGGTCATCTGGACTCCTTTATTGAGAACATCTCCCCTGCGGGCTCATCCCCCGCAGGGAAATATATTTGGGGCAGGAGAACTTTTCTGTCATCAAGGCGACCGTTATTAATGAAAAAGGCCATCTTACTTCTTGCCGTTGTTTCTATCCTAACCTGCGCGGTTGTCTTTGCTGTTAAGCCGCTTATTCTGACAGCGGCACAGAAACAGCTTCATGCCGTTTTTATGGATGCGGCCGTTTCCATAAAGGATTGCCGGTTCGATCCTTTGCGCCGGTTGAGTTTCCTTGATGTTGTCATAAAAATGGATAAAGTTTACGGCGTCACGATCGGGGAGATCAGCATAAATTATGATCCCTCGTCGATTGTTAAGAAAAGTATCCAAGAAGTCATTCTTAAAGATGTTGATATCAACATCGATTATCCCCAAAAAAGCATTCTAGCACTGGGCCAATATGTGAAGCCGGGCTCGGGCGGTATGTTTTCGGTTAAGCAATTGTCCTTATCAAATCTCAATCTTAACATCCTGTCCAAAGACCTTACATTGGACGCCAAGGCGTCGGCGGAACTTAAAGTGGCGGAAAAGTCTCTTAAGTCGGTCAGTCTTGACATTGATTCTTTGGAAAGCGGCAAGTTTCTCCTAAAAGGGGGAGATTTGAAAATCAATGAGAGATTGGTTTTAAACACATTCCACGTGCAGGACATTAAATATGACAAGGCCAGGATCACGGGGCTTAAAGGTACGGTCCGATTAAAAGGCCGAGGCCTGGTTGTTGAAGCCTTCTCGATGCAAGCCTATGGCGGACAGATTACGGGAGATGTTACATTGGCGGTCAACGAAGTCCCGGAATATAGCGCCCATTTAAAGTTTGTTGATTTGGGCATTGAGGGATTTTTGCGGGATTTTAAGCTGGATGAAAGATTCCAGATGACCGGCGGCGTGAACGGCACGCTGGTTATAGACGGAAAGGGGACGGACCTGGATATCTTAAGCGGCGATTTTTCCATGGCAAAGGCCGGCGGGATGTTGACAATCAAGGACACACGGATGATGGAAAATCTCGCTCAAAGCTCGAACCAGCCTCTGGACATATTAGTAGAAAGTTTCAGGCAGTATCACTATAATAGCGGTACGGTTGCGCTGTCCCTGGATGAAAATAACATCATTCTGGATTTGGCGTTGGATGGGGAGGCTGGTAAACGCAATCTGAATATTACGTTGCACGATTTTAAGTAAGAAACGAGAAAGGAGAAATCGATGAGAACGTTTTTAGTAATGGTGGCAGGGGCTATGTTGCTGTGGGGCTGCGCCCATGTTCAAGTGGACGCGCCTAAGGAGCCGATTAAAGTTGATATTTCCATGCGGCTGGATGTCTATCAGCATGTGACGCAGGATATTAATGACATCGAGAATATGGTTACGGGGGAGAAAGAAAAGCCCCAATCGAAGAACAGCCAGAACCTTTTTGGGTTTTTTGTTGCCGAGGCCTATGCGCAGGAAGAATTGAGCCCCGAAGCGGAACAAGCGGCGTTGAGGCGAAAGGACCGCCGTTCGGAATTAGCCTCCTGGCAGCGGCAAGGCGTCATCGGAGAAAACAAGTCCGGATTAGTCGAGCTCAGGGATAGCGGCCGGGCCGATCCTTCGGTCCAGGAATTGATCAATGCGGAAAATAATGACCGGCTGGTCATCTATCAATGGATTGCGCAGAAGAACGGCATTACGATGGACGAAGTGAAGAAGTTATATGCCGCGCGCCTGCAGGCCGACGCGCCCAGCGGAACACCCATAGAAGTGGACAAAGACGGCAGCTCTGCGTGGGAGATAAAGTAAAAGGAGTTAAAGGGGACAGCGCCCTTTTTGATGAAATCAAAATTGATTACTGCGCAAGGAGGAAAAAGCCATGACACCGATAAAAATCATCGCCTTGGTCTTCATCGTGTTGGCGCTGGTCAAACTGCTGGTGATCAGCATCAATCCCTCTTCCTGGAAGACCGTCATCAAGGCCGTTTACGGCAAGCCGATCTTGACGACGGCGCTTTCCTTGATCGCCGCGGTTGTCATCCTCATGTTCTTGCTGAAGGAAATGACGATCGTCCAGGTCTTTGCCTCGATGGCATTCATGGCCGCTTTAATGATGGCGCAGTTTGCCGCGATGCGCAAGGAAGTCCTTGAAATGTCGGAGAAGTTCCTCAACGACAAAAGCGTCTTTCAGAAATTGCGGTTTTCCCTGTTTATTTGGACCGCCTTGATGGCCTGGGCGCTGTACGAAATATTCGTTTAGTTTTTAAATCACCTGTCTTTAAGCGTCATTCTGAGTCCTCAATCGAGAAACAAAGGAGGGCGAAGAATCTAATCAGTCGAGATTCTTCCACCCCATTGTTTGACGATGGGGTGTCAGAATGACGATGATATATTTATTAACCATGCAACTATAAAGAAGTTTTTGAAAGATGTCTCCAAAAAATACATATGATTCGTTGGATTTTATCCGCGCCAAGATCGCCGAAGACCTGAAGGCGGGGAAAAACGGCGGGCGCGTCGTGACGCGTTTCCCTCCGGAACCCAACGGATTCTTGCATATTGGGCACGCCAAGTCGATTTGCCTTAATTTCGGGGTGGCTCTGGAACATAACGCGCCTTGCCATTTGCGTTTCGATGACACCAATCCGTGCAAGGAAGAGGATAAGTACGTCAAGGCGATCCAGGAAGATATCAAGTGGCTCGGGTTTGACTGGGAGGACAAGCTTTTTTACGCCTCGGATTATTTTCAGAAGCTTTACCAGTATGCCGTTGAACTCATCAAGAAAGGGGCGGCCTATGTTGACAGTTTGTCCCCTGATGAGATCCGCAGGTATCGCGGCACTCTGACCGAACCTGGAAAGGAGAGCCCGCACCGCAACCGTTCCATCGAAGAGAATCTTGCCCTGTTTGAGCGCATGAAAAACGGCGAGTTCGATGAAGGGGACTGTGTCTTGCGCGCAAAGATCGATATGGCCTCGGCAAACATTGTGATGCGCGACCCGGCCCTTTACCGCATTATCAAGCGGGCCAAACACCACCGGACCAAAGACAAATGGTGCATCTATCCGATGTATGATTTTGCCCACTGCCTTTCGGATTCGATCGAAGGGATCACCCATTCTTTGTGTACGCTGGAATTCGTCAACAACCGGCCTCTTTATGACTGGATCCTGGGCCAACTGGATGTGCCCTGTCATCCCCGGCAGATTGAGTTTGCCCGGCTGAACCTCAATTACACGGTCATGAGCAAACGGAAACTGCTCCAGCTCGTTGAGGAAAAGCATGTCCAGGGATGGGATGACCCCCGCATGCCGACGATCTCCGGTTTACGGCGGCGCGGGTATACGCCGGAAGCCATCCGCAGTTTCTGTGACACGATTGGCGTCGCCAAAGTGGAGGGGACCGTTGATGTCGCCCTTCTGGAGCATTGCCTGCGGGAAGACCTCAACAAGCGATCTCCGCGCGTGATGGCGGTGTTACGTCCACTTCGGGTGGTTATCGATAACTACCCCGAAGGCAAAATCGAGCAGATGGATGCCATCAATAATCCCGAAGACGCCTCCATGGGCACGCGGAAAGTGCCCTTCTCGCGCGTGCTGTACATAGAGAAAGACGATTTCCGGGAGGATCCGCCGAAGAAGTTTTATCGACTGGCCCCCGGTCGAGAGGTACGTTTG
>JAFGFL010000087.1 GCA_016931055.1 Candidatus Omnitrophota bacterium
ATGGCTTTAAATTGGCCGGAAGTTTAAGATAAAAACCGGACATTTCTAATTTGGTTAAACTAGGACATTTCTATTTTGGCTTGACATCCGATGAATCCTACCTTTACATGCGGATGATTTTATGCTTCAATAAAAGCTTAATAAAAGGTGGATGGTTAATATTAACCATTCACTATTAACTATTAACGACTTTAAAATATGTCACTACCAGACAAACAAGGACATTTCGGAGGGTTTGGGGGAAAATATGTGCCTGAGACGCTGATGGCGCTTCTTGAAGATTTAGAGAAGATATTCAAGTCTTTAAAATCGGATAAGAAATTTAAGCGTGAATTTGATTTCTACCTGAGGGAATATGCCGGCAGGCCGACCATTCTCTATCATGCCGTACGGTTAAGCGCGCATCTAAGAACCTTGAAAGTGTATTTAAAGCGGGAAGATTTGCTTCACACCGGCGCGCATAAGATCAATAACACATTGGGACAGGTTTTAGTGGCCAAGCGGATGGGAAAAACCCGCATCATCGCTGAAACAGGGGCCGGGCAGCATGGCGTTGCTACGGCCACGGCAGCGGCCTTAATGGGATTGAAATGCGTCATCTATATGGGGACCGAGGATATCGTGCGGCAAGCCTTGAACGTTGACCGCATGCGCCTTTTGGGGGCAGAAGTCGTCCCAGTGACGAGTGGTTCAAGGACTCTTAAAGACGCCATGAATGAAGCTATTCGGGATTGGGTCACGAATGTTGAGAATACATTTTATATTATCGGTTCTGTGGCTGGCCCGCATCCTTATCCGGTTATGGTCAGGGATTTTCAAGCCGTGATCGGGAGGGAAGCCAGGAGGCAATTTCTTACTAAGGAAAAGAAACTTCCTGATTATTTGCTCGCCTGCGTTGGAGGAGGGAGCAATGCCATGGGGTTGTTTCACGCGTTTTTTAAGGATAGACATGTCAGGATGATTGGCGTTGAAGCGGCAGGTTATGGGCTTAATACGAAGCGGCATGCCGCGCCGTTGGCTAAAGGCGGTGTCGGCGTTCTGCATGGAAGCCGGTCCCAGCTCTTAGAAACAAAAGATGGCCAGGTCATAATCGCGCATTCGGTCGCGGCAGGGCTGGATTATCCGGGTGTCGGTCCGGAGCATTCCTATTATAAGAAGATCGGGCGCGCGGAATATGTTTCCATTACGGATAAAGAAGCGATTAACGGTTTAAAATTATTGTCGGTGAAAGAAGGTATTATCCCCGCGCTTGAAACGGCCCATGCCGTTGCCTATTTGGAAAAATTAGCCCGTCGGGTGAAGCGAAAGGCCAGCGTCATTGTCTGCCTCTCCGGCCGCGGCGATAAAGATATGGATGCGATAAAAGGGTTTATTAAGTAAGGGAAAAAGGAAGGTTGATATCCAAAACTTAAAATATATCCCAAATTAAAAATCCAAAATTTACCATATAATGTTTTGGGTTTGGGATTTTGAGTTTATGTTGGATTTTGGATTTAGAATTTTGAGTTTAATTGCTGGTTGCAGAATAATATGAATCGTATCGAACAAAAATTCCGAGTATTAAGAAAGAATAAAAAAAAGGCGTTTATTCCGTTTCTGACCGCCGGTGACCCGAATCTCCGATCAACTGAGGAACTGGTCTTAAGCTTTGAGGGCGCCGGTGCTGACATTGTTGAATTGGGCGTCCCGTTCTCTGATCCCTTGGCCGATGGGCCGACTATCCAGGCATCCTCAGAGCGCGCCTTGAAGAAAGGCGTTAATCTTAAAAAGATTTTTGTGACCGTCGCTCGAATCCGCCTTAAATCAAAGATCCCGATTGCGCTCATGACCTATTACAATCCCGTGTTTCGATACGGGGAAGAATGGTTCCTGCGTGATGCGAAAAAGTACGGGGTTGACGGGATCATTATCCCTGATTTGCCGCCCGAAGAAGCAACTAGCCTCATCAGGTTAGCTAAGAAGTATGACATCTCAACAGTCTTCTTTTTAGCGCCGACAACAACTCGGCAAAGAATGAAGCGTATTGTCAAGGCTTCGACAGGATTTATCTATTATGTTTCCATAACAGGAGTTACCGGGTCGAAGAAACATTTTGCTACTGAAAATGCCGCGAACATTAAGACGGCCAAAAAGTTGACGCAGAAGCCTGTCTGTGTTGGCTTCGGCATTTCAACGCAGGCACAGGTCAAGGATATTGCAAAGATAGCAGATGGAGTCATTGTGGGAAGCGCTATTGTTAAGCGGATAGAAAAGAATAGAGGCAAGAGAAATTTGGTCAAAAATGTCTCGCGGTATGTTGGGGCGTTGTCACGCGGGATAGATTAATTCACAGGTAGGGGGCGCATATATGCGACCCCTACAGGACAATAATATGTATCAAAAGAGCGTTTTACATAACGGATTAAGGATCGTTACGCACAACATCAAGGATCGGGACAGCCTCTCGCTCGGATTTTGGGTGGGGGTGGGAAGCCGTTACGAAGAGGCCCGTCTTAAAGGCGCGGCGCATTTTTTGGAACACATTTTGTTTAAGGGAAGCTGTCATTATTCATGTGAAGAGATCAAGATGTCTATTGAAGGGGTAGGCGGGACGTTAAACGCGTTCACGTCGGAAGAACAAACCTGTTTCTATGCGAAAATCCCTTCGAAGCACTTAAGCCAAACCTTCGATGTGCTCTCCGATATTATAATTCATCCCAAAATTGCCGTTGAAGACATAAAAAAGGAGAAGACCGTTATTGTGGAAGAAATCAAAATGTATCGTGACCTTCCGCAATATTTTGTTTTGGAGCTTCTTGACCAATTATTATGGCCAGGACATCCCTTAGGCCGAAGTATCGTTGGAACGCAGGAAACGATCATGAACATGTCGGGCCGGGATTTGAAGGATTTCCATAGAACGCATTACATGCCTGAGAATATCGTGATCGCGGCATGCGGCAATTTGAAACATGACCAGATCGTGCGTTTGGCAAGGCAAAAATTCGGAAGGCTGAAAAAAGCGCCCCAACAAGAATTCATTAGGGTTGATTCCAACCGGGACCGGCCGAATGCCAACTTTTTCAGAAAAGAAACCGAGCAAATGCATTTGGCTTTGGGCATGCCCGGTTATGATGAATGGCATAAAGACCGCTATGTCCTGAACCTTTTATGCGTTATTTTAGGGGGGAATATGTCCAGCCGGCTCTTTGTCGAGATCAGGGAAAAAAGGGGCCTGGCCTATTCGATCGGGAGCAGTTATAAAACATTGCATGATACGGGACTGTTTTTAATCCGCGCGGGAGTTGATAACCATAAGATCGTTGAGGCGACAGAGCTTATCTTGAAAGAATTGGATAAAATCAGGCGTCATGGAGTCTTTCAAGGGGAATTTAAACGCGGAAGGGAATTTTTGTTGGGGCAGTTCCTTTTAAGTTTAGAGGACACGATGGAGAATATGCTTTGGGTCGGAGAGGGCGTGATTGCCAAAAACGAGATTAAAACGCTCGAGAACGTTATTAAAATATTTGAAGCGATCAAGCGGGAGGATATTCAGCGCGTGGCCAAAGAGGTCTTCAATCCAAAACGGGTCAGTTTCGCGCTGGTGGGACCTGTTACTCATCAACAAGAAAAGAAATTGGGCAGTTTATTGGGGATATAGGGTGGATGGAAGCTGGGCGAGGATGAATGAATTCACCAGATTTAGGAATTGGATAATCTCATCATGATGGAACAAAGGTTTCCATAATCAAAAGGCGATTTTCTTGATTGACAAGTTATTAGTAATCGGTTAAACTCAATTCATCATTTTAATATCATTCAGCAGAGGAGGAAAGGTATGCAAGAATTGTCGTTCTATGATGTCAAAAGCAAACAAAAATTTAAAACGGCTGATTATCAAGTGCGCGAAAAAGGCGGCCGTTTCTTTGCTGTAACAAAGTCAAAAGCTGGCACCCACGAATGCTGGCGCGTACTCAGCAAAGATCAAGCGGTAAAGATGAAGAAGTAAGATTCCCTGTTGACTGAACGCACATTTAACAGCTTAGATAAGCCTGCATCGGATTAGAAAATAGGCTGAATGTCCTGTTTTTGCATTGAATGGAAATAAACATGGCTGTTGGAACCACCGCGGTTCCAAAACCGGCCCGGACTAATAAAGCTAAAGATACAAGGCGTCTGGTTATTAGAAAAGCTTCGTTAACTTCACGAAAAACCGCGGAATTAATAGCAAATTTTGCTTCCGAGAAAAAAGCGCTGGATATTATTATCCTGGACATGCGCAAGGTTGTGAATTTTTGCGATTATTTTGTCATCTGCTCCGGGAACACGAGCCGGCAGGTTCACGCGATTGCCGAATATATTGACTATGAGTTCAATAAACTCGGCAGGCCTTTGCGATTTAAGCAAGGCTTTAAAGCGTCAGAGTGGGTCGTCTTTGATGCCGGGGATGTTGTTGTTCATGTTTTTCAGAAGGATGTCAGGGCATTTTACGGTCTTGAGTATCTGTGGCAGGGCGCCAAAGAAGTTAAAGTCGATTTAATTTAGATCAGGTTTTTAAAGGGTCACAAGGGTACAAATCAGTCTACTTCGCTTGAAAGTTTTCATTCTTCGCTAGAGCTTCGGGGGAATGATTCCTCCGAAGCATTAGCGTAGGAGAACCATATTTGAGCCTCGTAGAACTGGTTTCTGCGAAGCTAAAGACGAACATGACTTAGCGAAGCAGAATCACAAGGTCACAGGAAAAATTCGCGTTTTAGGAGTACTTGTGAAATGTGGCGTGCCTCTTGTGATTTTTTTTGTAATGTCATCCAAATTTAAGTTACAATTGCAGAATCAGCTGGATAAATCCCTCAAAAAGGCCTTCCCTGAATATAAGAACATCTTGCCAAGCGTTGAGCTGGAAATACCTGCCGATAAAGAGCACGGCGAGTTTGCCTCAAACATCGCGCTAAAATCATCAAGATTATTTAAAAAACCTCCTATGGATGTTGCACAGCAGTTTCAGTCTGTTTTTCAAGGCCTTTTGAAAAACCAGGAGCTCAGAAGGAAAATCGCCAAGATAGAAGTCAAAAAACCGGGATTTATTAATTTTTATCTTGCCCCGGCCGCCGCCTTTGAGATTTTGAGCCAGATTTTCCGTGATCAAAAGAATTATGGCCGTCTTCCTTACGGGGCAAAAAAGAAGATTCAGATTGAATTTGTCAGCGCCAATCCTACAGGACCGTTGAGCGTCGCTCACGCGCGCCAGGCCGCCGTGGGTGACGCTCTGTCAAACATCCTTGAATATATCGGGTTTGCCACGACGCGCGAATATTACGTTAATGACAGCGGGAATCAAATCAACATTTTGGGCCAATCGATCCGGTGCCGGGCCATTGAGAGTTTGGGCGGTGACGTCGAGTTTCCAGAAAACGGTTACCGGGGAGACTATATTAAAACAATGGCTAAGATGTTCATAAATAACAATAAGATCAAGAAGATTTCCGAATTGGAACGAACCGATTTAAAACGGTTTACCCAATTCGGCGTTGAATATTTGCTCAATGTTATAAAAAAGGATCTTGACGATTTCGCCGTGCACTTTCAGGTTTGGTCCCATGAATCAGAAATCGCCTCAGAGAAAAGTATCGAAGAAGTCTTGGGGCATCTTCAAAAAAAGAAATTCATTTACGAAAAGGACGGGGCGTTGTGGTTCCGGTCAACGGATTTCGGGGATGATAAGGACCGTGTTGTGAGAAAAAGCGACGGAACCTACACGTATTTGATGCCCGATATTGTTTATCACAAAAACAAATATGACCGTAAATTTGATCAGGTCATCAATATTTGGGGGCCGGACCACCATGGCTACATCCCGAGGCTCAAAGCGGCTGTGCAGGCGCTGGGAAAGAAAGAAGACGCGCTTAAGGTATTGATTGTACAGCTGGCGGTTCTTTACCGGGACGGTCAGCCGGTATCCATGTCCACCCGCCGCGGGGAGTTTGTCAGTTTGCGCGAGGTCATCAATGAAGTCGGCGTGGATGCGGCGCGGTTTTTCTTTTTGATGCGGCATATCAATGTTCATTTGGATTTTGATCTGGCGTTGGCGAAGAAAGAAACTTCGGAAAACCCTGTTTATTATATCCAGTATGCCCATGCCCGTGTGCACAGCGTTAACGCCAAGGCGGCTGATGCGAACATGAAAATGAAAAAATCAGGTTTTCGGCTGCTCAACGAAAAAGAAGAGCTTGATCTGATCAAAAAGTTAGGCGGGTTTTCCGATGTCCTGATGACCTGTTATCATGAAATGGATCCTTATGCTTTGGTGAGTTATCTTCAGGAATTAGCAACCCATTTTCATAAGTTCTATGATTGCCATCGCGTCATTGATCCGCAAAACCCCGAATTATCATCTGAGCGTTTGGCGTTAATGAACGCCGCCCGGATTGTCTTGGCCAACGGCTTACGGCTGCTCGGCGTAAGCACGCCAGAAAAGATGTAATTTATCCCCATCTTAACCTAACCGGCCCTGGGGTCTGTTTAAGGATAAAATATCATGCCCAAAAAATGGGAGATCCACAAACCCAATCCACCTTTACAGGCAAATTTGAGCCGTGCGCTGAATATCCATCCGATTATCTCACAACTGTTGATCAACCGTGAAATCACAGACGTTCAAGAAGCCAAAGATTTTCTTTATGCGGACCTTTCCGGTCTCCATGATCCGTTTCTTTTGAAAAATATGGGGAAGGCGGTCGCGCGCATTCAGGATGCAAGAGAAAAAGGACAGCGCGCGCTTGTGATCGGCGATTATGATGTGGATGGCGTTACGGCATCGGTCCTCCTGAACAATGTCCTGACACAAATGGGCATTGAGGTGATCCATCATATTCCCCATCGTATGGAGGATGGCTACGGCATGAATGAAAAAATGGGGAGGTTTGCCGCTGAACAGGGGGCGGGCCTTGTCATTGCGGTTGACTGCGGAATCACGGCGCACAGGGAGGTTGATCTCATCAACCAGCGCGGGATTGACGTAATCATATTGGATCATCATGAGACGGATAACCGTCTTCCCGATGCGTATGCGATCATTAATCCAAAACAGAAAGACTGCCCGTATCCATTTAAACATTTGGCTTCCGTTGGGCTGGTGGCGAAATTAACGCAAGCGCTTTTAGGCACAAGCGAAAGTGAAAAGGTCTTGGACCTTGCGGCGATCGGTACCGTTGCGGATGTGGTGCCTTTGCTTGGCGAAAACCGTATTTTCGTCAAATCCGGCCTGCCCAAAATCAATATAACGAAAAACCAGGGGTTAAGGGCGCTACTTGACGTCGCCAAAATTAAAGGGAAAAAGCTGAGTCCCTTTCATATCGGTTTTGTGATTGGCCCCCGGATCAATGCTGCCGGACGTATGGACACCGCCCAAACCTCGCTCGATTTATTTTTAAGCAATGACTATGATGAAGCCTATGGCTTGGCGAAAATCTTAGATCGGCATAACCAAGCGCGGCAAAAAATCCAGGCGGAAATCATCGATGAGGCCTTTGAGCTTGTCGAGCAGGAAGTGAATTTCAAGGACCAAAAAGTTATTGTCCTGGGCAAGGAAGGGTGGCACAAAGGCGTTTTGGGGATTGTCGCCTCGAAATTGGCGGATAAATATTACCGGCCAGCCATCGTGATCTCTATTGAAGAAGGGATCGGGACAGCGTCGGCCCGTTCCATTGACGGCTTTCATCTTCACGATGCGCTTGTTGACTGCGCGGCGTATTTGGAGGATTTCGGCGGGCATGCCGGCGCGGCGGGGCTGACGATTAAAGAGGAGAACATCGACCCTTTCAGGGCCCTGATCAATGAGATTGCGCGGGAGACATTGGAGGTCAAGAAATTGGTGCCCACTCTCACCATTGACTGTGAGATCCCCCTATCGAGTATTAGCTTAGAGCTTGCGGAGATCATTGATTCGATGCAGCCATTTGGTGAGGGAAATCCTTCGCCGATATTTTGCTCGCGCCAGGTAACGGTCATAAGCGGCCCTGCCATTCTTGGGAAAAATACGCTGAAGTTCTGGGCGGCCGATGGGGATTGTTCGGTGTCTGTTGTTGGTTTTGGTTTGGCGGATCTCAAAGGAATGGTGAAGCTGGGGCAAAAAATCGATTTGGCCTATGAAATCGCCATCGATGACTGGAACAAGTCGCCGACGCCTCAGTTGGTGTTAAGGGACATGAAGGTGAGTGAATAATCGTCGTCCGTATGTCGCGTGTTGTATGTCCCAAAAAGTAGGGGTCGCATATATGCGACCCCTACAGGGATTTTGATAGAAATATTTTGCGGATTCGACGTAACGATATGCGGAAATCAGGCTTTAACGATCTTCCCGGCTGAGATACAGCTTGTACAGACTTTAATGCGTCTGACTGTTCCGTTTAAGTTGACTTTAATCTTCTGCAGGTTAGGTTGGAAACGGCGCAAGGTTTTTCCGACAATCTTCGAACCGGCACCGCCGGTACGCTTGATCTGTCCGCGTCTTTTATATTTATTGCCCGGGATGGCCCCTTTTTGGCAAATTGCGCATACATTAGCCATAATCAAATTCCTGTCATTCCACATTTATTCGGATAGATTTTTATTTGAGATAGAAGTATACTGTAAAATCAAATTTTGTCAACTCTAATTTATATTTAACACGAAACAATTACCGTAGTATTAGTCGCTCAATGCAGCCGATGATAAATACAGTGCTAGATAAATTCCCGTTGTACCAAGATCGTCAATTTGTTCCGGAAACAATTGATTTGACTGACCTTAGGGCCATTGAGGGCTTATTTGAGCGTCTTTTGGCTTTAGACATTCATTCTGCCGAAGTCCTAGTGCAATGGGTCTTGGACCGGTCAGAATTGGAAGCGGCACTCCATGAACGAGGGGCGATTCTCTATATACGCATGACCTGTCAAACGGATGATGCAAAGCGTGTCCAAAGATACAAAGATTTTATAGAAACTATTGTGCCAGCGACAAAAATATTTGAAGACAGGCTTAATAAAAGATATCTTCAGGAACTGAAACGTTTTTCCATGGACCAAGACAGGTTTAGCGTGTATACCAGGGCCATCCGCACGGATGTCGAATTGTTTACGGCTAAGAATGTGGGGCTGCAAACGAAGGTTGAATTGTTATCCCAGGCATATCAGGGGATATGCGGGTCGATCATGGTTGAGTTTGAGGGAAAAGAGCGGACGGTCCAGGAGATGGGAAAATTCTTGCTTGAACCGCAGCGTGATTTGCGTGAACGGGCGTGGCGCGCGTTATCGCAACGGTTGCTCAAAGAAAGGACAAAATTGGATGAGTTGTTTAACCAAATGCTGGAGTTACGAAATGAAATCGGAAAGAACGCGGGATTTCTGAATTTCCGAGATTTTAAGTTCCGGTCGCTGCACCGGTTTGATTATGGCCCGTCGGAATGCCGGCAGTACCATGACAGCATTGAGCGATTAGTTGTTCCGTTATGGAATCAGATTTTAAGAAAACGTAAAGCGCAGATGAAGCTTGAGCAATTGCGGCCTTGGGATACGGCCGCCGACCCGTTCGGGCGCTCGCCTTTAAAGCCTTTTGAAGATGTTAAGGACCTCATTGAAGGTTGCCGGGAGATTTTCTCCCGGGTTGATAAAGATTTAGGCGCGCAGTTCTCTGAAATGGCAGGCACGGGGCTTCTTGATCTTGTCAGCCGCAAGGGCAAGGCGCCGGGCGGCTATCAATCGACACTGGATGAATGCCGTAAGCCGTTTATCTTCATGAACGCGGTTGGCATTGACCATGATGTGCGCACGCTCCTGCATGAAGGAGGACATGCGTTTCACGCCTTGGCCTGCGCGCATGAACCGATTCTTGACTATCGCCACGGCCCTATGGAGTTTAATGAGGTCGCATCGATGGGGATGGAACTTTTGGCGGACCGGCATTTGGACGTGTTTTACGGAAAAGAGGATGAAAGGCGATCCCGAATAAAACATTTGGAAGATGTTATTTTCACGTTAATTTGGGTGGCGACGATCGACGCTTTTCAGCACTGGATCTACGAAAACCCGGGACATTCCGTCCATGAACGGCGAAAAGTTTGGTTGACCTTACACGAGCGCTTTAATGGAGACGTCATTGATTGGTCCGGATTGGAAGATGAGCGCGCCGTTCTGTGGCATCGGCAGCTGCATGTTTTTGAGGCGCCTTTTTACTATATTGAATATGGCGTCGCGCAACTGGGGGCGCTGCAATTATGGATGAATAGCCGGCAAAACTTTAAAAAGACGATTCAAGATTATCGAAATGCGTTAAGTCTTGGGGGATCCCGGCCTTTACCGGAATTGTTTGAGGCAGCCGGCCTGCGGTTTGATTTTTCCGAAAAAATAATCGACCCCCTCATGAAAGAAGTCCAAAAAGAATTAACAAGGATTAGCGGGTGAAATCATCATGGAAAAAGAAAATCCCAAGCATTCTAAAGTTCTCAAGAGATTGAAGAAAAAGATTATTTATAACGGAAAGTTTCTACGATTCATCAAGGAAGGTGAATGGGAATATGTAAAGCGGAGCAATTGCCGTGCGATTGTCATTATCGTTGCCATGACCGATGACAAACGGGTGCTTTTTGTTGAACAGTACCGGCCAGCCGTTGGGAAAAAGGTGATTGAATTTCCGGCTGGACTTGTAGGTGATCATGGCTCAAATAAGACGGAATCCATCATGAGGGCAGCTAAACGCGAGCTTCTAGAAGAGACCGGATATCAGGCTGGAAAAATCACCAAAATCATTGAGGGTCCGGTTTCGAGCGGCTGTTGCGCGGATATCGTCACGATGGTTCGCGCGCAAGACTTGCGTAAAGTCAGCTGCGGGGGAGGGGATGAGTTGGAATGGATTATCGTTCATGAAGTTCCCCTCAATAAAACGGATCCATGGCTCAACCGGATGCGGCGGAAGAAATATTTGGTA
Source organism: Candidatus Omnitrophota bacterium (assembly GCA_016931055.1). Classification (GTDB taxonomy): domain Bacteria; phylum Omnitrophota; class Gorgyraeia; order Zapsychrales; family Zapsychraceae; genus 2-02-FULL-52-10. Next base: position 10,939 of record JAFGFL010000087.1, read on the forward strand.
GAACCTAAAATTTATACTGGATTATACTTTCTAAAAACATATAATAAGCTGTGATTGCATAAATTGTGTCATCCTGGGCATAAAGGTTTAAAAGATTAATGTCATCTTAAAAAAGGAGTTTTCCGATGAGCGATATTGTTGAGCGGTTAGGTGCTGCAGGAAAAGGGTTGTTGGAGCATAAATGTACCACAATCCCGAGAGAAACGCTCACGCTTCCGGGGCCTGATTTCATTGACCGCGTCTTTATCGATTCCGACCGCAATAACACGGTCCTCCGGAATTTACAATCGATGTTCAATCACGGTCGTCTGGGTGGAACAGGATACCTTTCGATCCTTCCGGTTGACCAAGGCATTGAGCACTCGGCCGGGGCTTCGTTCGCGCCAAACCCGATCTATTTTGACCCTGAGAATATCGTCAGGCTTGCGATTGAAGGCGGATGTAACGCGGTGGCATCGACGTTAGGGGTATTGGGGTTGGTTTCACGGAAGTATGCGCACAAGATCCCTTTCATCGTAAAATTTAATCACAATGAGCTGTTAACCTATCCGAACATGTTTGATCAAAAGTTGTTTGCGAGTGTCGAGCAAGCGGCAGATATGGGTGCCGTAGCCGTTGGTGCAACGATTTATTTTGGCTCCGCGGAATCGGGCAGGCAGATTGAAGAGGTTTCCGCGGCCTTTGAGCGGGCCCATAAGCTTGGATTATTTACAATTTTGTGGTGTTATTTGAGGAACTCCGAATTCAAAAAAGGCAATGCCGATTATCACGTCTCAGCGGACCTGACCGGCCAGGCCAACCATCTTGGGGTGACGATCCAGGCGGACGTAATCAAACAGAAGCTGCCTGAAAATAACGGCGGGTTTAACGCCATTAAATTCGGAAAGACGCATCCTGCCGTCTACAGTCAATTGACATCGGACCATCCAATCGACTTGTGCCGTTACCAGGTTGCGAATTGTTATATGGGCAAAATCGGCCTCATCAATTCCGGCGGGGCTTCCGGAGACAATGACCTCCAGGATGCCGTGATAACAGCCGTTATCAACAAGCGGGCCGGAGGGATGGGGCTCATTTCCGGGCGCAAGGCCTTCCAGAAGCCTATGCGCGAGGGCGTCAAGCTCTTGAACGCGATCCAAGAAGTTTATCTCTCCAATGAAGTCACGATTGCCTAGTACGGTCATGGCTCGTTTGAATAATTAATAATTTCACTGGACTTTATGCCTTGCCGAGGTAGAATCAATATTCTTAAGAAATGGAAAACTGGCAATTTCATTTGAACATTAAATTTACCTATTGAAAGAAAGGACAGAGGATGGTTTCTTACAAAGATTTGGGGTTTGTGAACACAAGAGAAATGTTCAAGTCGGCAATGAAAGGCAAATATGCCGTTCCGGCGTACAATTTTAATAATATGGAACAGCTTCAGGCGATCATCATGGCTTGCCTGGAGACGCAGTCTCCGGTCATTTTGCAGGTTTCGAGCGGCGCGCGCAAATATGCTGACCAGACGCTTTTGACGTATATGGGAAAAGGCGCTGTTGAAATGATGAGGGTGCACGCCAAGGAAAAGGGATTAAAAGAAATCCCGATCGCGCTTCACCTGGACCATGGAGATACCTTTGAGTTATGCAAATCGTGTATAGATTCGGGATTTTCTTCTGTGATGATCGATGCCTCGCATCTTCCTTTTGAGAAGAACATGGAACTTACCAAGAAGGTTGTTGACTATGCCCATCCATTTGATGTGACCGTTGAAGGGGAGCTTGGGGTCCTTGCCGGAATCGAAGATGAGGTATCTGCTGAGAAAACGACCTACACGCAGCCTGAAGATGTTATCGAATTTGTCGGGAAAACAGGGGTTGATTCCCTCGCCATTTCGATCGGGACGAGCCATGGCGCGAATAAGTTCAAGCCTGAGCAATGCACAAAAAATAAAGACGGTATCTATATACCACCCGAATTGCGGTTTGATATCTTAGAAGAAATCGAGAAAAAGATTCCGGGATTTCCGATAGTTCTTCACGGATCATCTTCTGTGCCTGTTGAAGCCGTCAACATGATTAACCAAAACGGCGGTAAGCTGAAAGATTCTGTCGGCATTCCGGAAGAACAACTTCGCAAGGCAACGCAATCGGCCGTGTGTAAAGTGAATATTGATTCGGACGGGCGCCTTTGGATGACCGCGGCCATCCGTAAACTTTTTAACGAAAAGCCGGCCGAGTTTGATCCGAGGAAATATTTAGGCCCGGCCCGCGACGCGCTCATCAAAATGTACAAGCACAAGAATGAGAAGGTGCTTGGTTCCGCCCGTAAAGCCTAAGCGAGCATTAACGGTTAAGACAAAAGGCTCCGGCAGATTGTTCATACGACCGGGGCTTTTTTGTATCAGTCTTTCATTCTGAGTTAGCGTATCGAACGAAAGCTTTAAGTCACAACCATTCCTTGATTATCCAAGTAGTCCGCTCTGTAGAGGTAAATATTTTGACTGTTTTTCATTCCGCACTAAACTCATCCGGCTCTTTTCCTTTTATATAAAACGTGATAAAATACCATCCTGATAGAAATTCTTCTTAAATCTTTTAACCGCCGAGGTTATCATGATGAAAAATCCTGAATCCCCTGTTTCAAAATGTATCAATTTTTTACAGACGGATATTTGGCGCATCCGGGCCAGCACCTTGTCGGGTCAAAAATCTTTTTGGATCCGGCAGCTGCGCATTTTTCTGCTCGCCGCGCGAGGATTCGCCGAGGACAAATGCCAGCTTCGAGCGTCGGCTTTAACGTTCTTTTCATTGTTGTCGATTGTCCCTGTTCTTGCCATGGCGTTCGGCATCGCTAAAGGTTTTGGATTTGAGAAGCTTCTGGAAAGAAAGCTCATGACGCAGTTACAGGGCCAGGAGGAAGTGGCAACTAAGATTATTGGTTTTGCACAATCTTTTTTAGAACAAACACAAGGGGGTTTAATCGCGGGCGTCGGTATCGTGATTCTTTTTTGGACTGTCATAAAGGTCTTAGGCAATATCGAAGACTCGTTTAACGACATATGGGGCATCAAAAAAGCGCGGACATTTGGGAGAAAATTTAGTGATTACTTGTCAATTATGTTGGTGTGCCCGATCCTCTTTATTATGTCCAGCAGCGCGACCGTTTTGATAGTCAGTAAGGTTGCGCTCATTATCGAAAAGCTTGCCTTTTTAGGGCCGGTCAGGACTTTAATTATTACATCGATGCAAATCTTGCCCTACGCGGTCATCTGGGTCATGTTCACGTTTATTTATATATTTATGCCGAATACTAAGGTAAACTTTCGGTCCGGTCTTATGGCCGGGATCATTGCGGGGACGATTTATCAAATCATTCAGTGGGCTTATATCACGTTTCAGATCGGCATGTCCAAGTACGGCGCCATCTACGGCAGTTTTGCCGCCTTACCGCTCTTTTTGGTTTGGTTACAGATCAGTTGGCTGGTTGTCCTTATGGGCGCGGAGATCTCTTTTGCCGAGCAGAATGTAGATACTTATGAATTTGAAGCGGATAGCTTGAAGGTCAGCAATGTCTTTAAGAAACTGCTTGCGTTAAACATAACCCATGTCTGTATTAAAGCATTTCATAAAGGAGAAACGCCGCCGACAGCAACTCAGCTTTCCCGTGACCTTGAAATACCTGTACGGTTAGTCCGCCAAGTTATTTTTGAACTGATCGAAGCGGGCGTTCTTTCTGAGGTGAAATTGGACGGCGTACAGTTGATCGGCTATCATCCGGCCAGGGATATCGATGATTTGACGATTCAAAATGTGGTCGACAGCCTGGACCGCCGTGGCGTTGATATGGTTCCTGTTGCGGAAACAAAAACAATGCACATATTTAAAGATGCTTTAGTCCAATTCCACAACGCCAATGCCGCATCGCCTAAGAATATTTTACTGAAAAATATTAATATTTAGCTGCCGACGAGGAATAACAATGAAATGTCCGCATTGTAAGAAAGACTTGGAGCAGATCGATTTTAGGGGCATTGTGATCAATGAATGCCCCCAATGCCGCGGCAGATGGTTTGACCGCGGAGAGCTGCAGAAGGCCAAAGACAATATGGACGAAGACCTTTGTTGGCTGGATTTTGATCCTTTTTCAAAAAAGGAAAAACATTTTAGCATGGTTCCTGAAGAAGGAGGTATATGCCCAAAGTGCACTGAAAATATGGCGATGCTGGCTTATGCCAATTCCGGCGTTGTGATCGAAAAATGCGAGCAATGCCGCGGTGTTTGGCTTAAAGAAGGCGAATTTAAGAAAATCGTTGCCTATCTCGAAAATGTCTTAACGACGCGATCTGTCTCAGAATATGTGGCTGATTCTTTTAAACAATTCGTTGAAATCATGGCCGGCCCAGAAGACCGGGCCTCTGAAGCCAGGGATTTTCTGGTCGTCCTGAAGCTTTTGAAATTACGGGCGGCGATTGAACATTCAAAGATTGCCGAATTGACCAATAAAATATACCAATGTTTGCCATTTCTTTAAATTCTAAGCAGGCATCTTCCAAGATCCTTTCAAATTGATTAATGAATCTTTGCCGTAAGCCGCAAATATGCAAAGATGTCCTTTACCGCCTTTTGTTTAGATTTTATAATAAGAAAAATCGTTCGGACCTATTATGTTATAGGTCAATGATAGGAAAACAATGAACAAACTGAGTCCGAGGGCATGCGGTTTAGCGTTTGGGATCCTTTGGAGTGCTGGCGTGATGATGATGGGGCTTGTCTCGATTGTTAGTCCCTGGGCGAGGCCTTTTGTCAATGTTTTATCGGTCATGTATGTTGGTTATAGTTCGAGTGTTAGTGGGATTTTTATAGGGATCCTTTGGGGATTCGTAGATGCATTTATCGGTGGATGGGTGTTTGCCTGGTTATACAATAAATTTGTAAAGTGAGTAAGCATATGAAAAAGAAATGGGTGTGGGCAGTGTCAGGCCGTTATTTGGTGATTTATATTGTCATATTGGGGATTTTGACGAGCGGCAGGATATTCGCTGAGAGTGAAAACGCGCAAGAGGCGGCTGTAGCGGCCGCGGAAACCTGGCTGCAATTGGTTGACGGCGGAGAATATGTCAAATGCTGGGAACAGGCTGCCGGATACTTCAAGGCAATTATGAAACAGCAAGCGTGGATAGACTCCATACGCCCTTTAAGGGAATCCTTAGGAAAACTTGTTGCCAGGAGGCTGATTGGCCGGCAATATGTAACAACCCTGCCCGGTGCGCCGGATGGCGAATATGTGGTCATTCAGTTTGAAACGATATTTGAAAATAAGGAGCTCGCGATTGAAACGGTTACTCCCATGAGGGATGCGGACGGTCTTTGGCGGGTTTCTGGTTACTATATAAAATCATGTATGTCTAAATTAAGATTAAAAAAAGCCTAACACATCCTATAATGGTGTGAGCGATCAACTCATAACCATCACAAAACAA
>JAFGFL010000088.1 GCA_016931055.1 Candidatus Omnitrophota bacterium
ATGGCTTTAAATTGGCCGGAAGTTTAAGATAAAAACCGGACATTTCTAATTTGGTTAAACTAGGACATTTCTATTTTGGCTTGACACTTTGAAATATTTCAGTTGAATTAATCTGGCGTTGATGTAAAATTATACTTCGCATAAGGATAAAAAATAACCTTCTGGCCTTAAGTATTAGTATTAATAACCGTCAGGATATATATGACAAAATCGAATTTCCATAAAAACAGTTTCCCTCCACCAGGGATGCGACGACCTCAAAAAAGAATTCCGCCAAAGAACGCGCCTAAACAACCGAATAATAATTGGGTTTTCTGGATTATTCTCGGCTTTATTTCTCTGATTCTCTTTAGCCAAAATAATTCCATGACCTCTACCATGGGGAAATACCAGGAGTTGTCTTACAACAATTTTTATAATATTCTTGTCGGTAAAGATAACACCCGGCGCATCAAGGACGTGACACTGATCGAGAGCACCGAAAATACGCTTGACGGAATATTTGAAAACGGCGATCGTTTTAAAGTTATCATTCCGCAAAAATACGACGAATCCTTCATCGACCTGGTCCGGGAAAACGTCGACAACTTTACCATCAAGCCCCCGGACCTGCTCTGGAGCCAGATCTTCTTTTCCTTCGGCCCTATTATTTTTATCATTTTCATCATCTGGTATTTTTCCCACCGCGGTTCTCAAATGGGCAACAAAGTCTGGTCCTTCGGCAAATCCCGCGCCAAAATGACAGACCGAAACCACAAACAAGTGACCTTTAAGGATGTCGCTGGTGTCGATGAGGCAAAGGAGGAACTCCAAGAAGTCATTGAATTCCTAAAAGAACCGAAAAAATTCGAGCGGCTAGGAGGGAAAATCCCAAAAGGCGTCTTGTTGGTGGGCCCTCCAGGAACGGGCAAAACACTTTTGGCCAAAGCTGTTGCCGGTGAGGCCGATGTCCCGTTCTTTTCTTTAAGCGGTTCGGACTTCGTGGAAATGTTCGTCGGTGTCGGGGCTTCCCGTGTCCGTGACCTATTTGAACAGGGAAGGAAGGCCGCTTTAGGCTCCGGAAAAGGCGCCATTATCTTCATTGACGAGATCGATGCCGTGGGCCGGCTGCGCTTCGCCGGGATAGGAGGCGGCAACGATGAGCGCGAACAAACGCTCAACGCGCTCCTTGTCGAAATGGACGGATTTACTAATCAGGCCGGCCTGATTCTGATCGCAGCAACCAACCGTCCGGATACCCTGGATCCCGCCCTGTTAAGGCCGGGCCGTTTTGACCGGAGAATTGTCGTCGGCCTGCCTGATATCAACGGGCGCGAAGGCATCTTAAAGGTTCATACAAAAAGTATTAAACTTGACGGTAAAGTAGACTTAATGAAGATCGCGCAGCAAACGGTCTATTTCTCGGGCGCCGACCTGGCCAATGTGTGCAATGAAGCGGCCCTTTTAGGCTCCCGCAGGAATAAAGACGCCGTCGGCATGGATGAGTTCTACGCCGCTGTCGAACGGGTCACGATGGGGCCGGAAAAAAAGAGCCGGACAACGTCGAAGAAAGAAAAAGAAATGACGGCATACCATGAGTCCGGGCACGCGCTGTTATCCTTACTGATCGATGAAGTCGACACGTTCACGAAAGTCTCCATCATTCCCCGCGGCATGGCTGGGGGATATACCCTGACCCCGCCCACGGAAGACAAGCATTACCTTAACAAAAAAGAATTGATGGGGCAGATGGCCGTCATGCTGGGCGGACTTGTCGGCGAAGAGCTCTTTGTCGGCATTACGTCCACCGGCGTCTCCAACGACCTGGAAAAGGTGACTCAAATCGCGCACAATATGGTCTGCGTTTACGGCATGAGCGAAAAAATGGGAACGCTGACTTACGGCAAAACCGAACAATTGGGATTCCTCGGCCGCGATCTTCTTCAGCAGAAAGACTACAGTGAAGAAACGGCGAAGAAAATCGATGAAGAAGTGAGCGATTTGGTCAGTCAAGCCTACAGTCGCGCCAAAAAACTACTCACTGAAAACCGCGATAAACTGGACAAATTGGCCCACGCATTGGTTGAAAAAGAAGTCATGGACATTGACGAAACACGCAAGTTGCTCGGCATGGCCCCGCCAATGGAGCTTGCACCTGAAGCAAACCTTTCGGGAAATCCAATACAAAGCACTGAAACGGAAGCTTCTGACAACCAAACACAAAGCACGGACTCTTAAAGAAATTAATCTTGTGGTATCCTTATCCCTCAACATCCCTAAACGAAGACATTTTAGAGTTACTGCGTCATCCTACCGTTTAACCCTTGGCCGATACACTCAGATCATGGGAATTGTTAATGCAACACCGGATTCGTTCAGTCAGGATGGTTGTTTAGTCAAACATCAGGGGGCCCGCAACTGGGCTGTCCATTTCGCGCGCAAACACATCAAAGATGGAGCAAACATCATTGACATTGGCGGTGAATCAACGCGGCCGGGCGCAAGACGCATTTCAGCGAAGGAAGAGATCGGCCGCGTCTTGCCGATAATCCTATCCTTAGCGAAGACGGCCAAAATCCCCATATCTATCGATACCTATAAACCCATCGTTGCTAAGGCCGCCCTGGATGCCGGCGCCAGCATTGTGAATAACATCATGGGCACCAATCCAAATGCGAGTCTTTTAAAGATGGTCAAAAACTACAACGCCGCCATTGTCCTTATGCATATCAAGGGCACGCCAAGAACCATGCAAAAAAACATTCATTACGACAAATTAACGGATGAAATCATTTCCAGCTTAAAAAAATCCATTGAAAAATGCTTGGAAATCGGCATAAAATTAGATAGAATCATTATAGATCCGGGTATCGGTTTTGGTAAGACCGTCGAGCATAACTTGGAGATCCTAAATCGCCTGGGCGATTTTAAAAGACTGGGGCGCCCTCTTCTGGTCGGTACCTCCCGTAAATCTTTTATCGGAAAAGTTATAGGAAGGGACGTTCATCACCGTCTTATCGGAACTGCCGTGACTGTTTGTGCCAGCGTCCTTCATGGCGCCCATATCGTCCGCGTCCATGATGTTAAGGCCATCAAAGAAGCCGTCACCATGACGGATGCCATTATTAACGAACATTACACCGAACGGTCATCATGAGTTTTGTTTTCTGGGAAATTGTCAAGCCGCTGATTGAAATTGCGATCCTTTGGATCGTGCTGTACCAAATCCTTGTTTTTTTTGAAGGAACGCGCGCGTTTCAGGTCTTTCGGGGCATCATCTATTTATTAGTCGCGTTTTTACTTTTCCAGATCCTCGGGCTTGATATCCTCAACTGGATCCTGACAAAACTATTTGCTATTTCTATCATTGCATTGGTCATTATCTTTCAGCAAGAATTGCGGCACGGCCTTGCCCGCCTGGGGCAGCAGCATCTTTTTAATTTCGGGCTGGAAGAATCCGAAATCATCGCCATCATCGAAGAGATCACAACAGCGGCTTATAAACTTTCGCGGCAAAAAACCGGATGCCTCATCGCCATGGAAAGGAACACGAAATTAAATGCCTACATCGAAAGCGGAATGGTCATAGACGCGCACATTTCATCGGAATTGATTCAAAGCATTTTTAATCCGCATTCCCCCCTCCATGACGGCGGGCTGATCACCCGCGGGAACCGCATCGTTGCTGTTTCTTGCTTGTTCCCGTTATCGGATAATCCCAATTTCAGCAAGATCATCGGGACACGGCATCGGGCCGCTTTGGGGGTCACGGAACAGACCGACGCGATTGCCATCATGGTGTCTGAAGAAACAACCGAGATTTCGGTCGCATGCGACGGGAGATTCATCCCCATTGTCAACCGTGAACGCCTAGTGAACCTCCTGAAAGATTTATTGATCGTTGAAAAAAAGAAAAAAAAGTGGGTCTTCAATAACCACAAGGATCAGGCCGCTTCCTAAAGACAGGTAAACCGCATGAAAAACTTCATTACACATAACCTTACACTGAAACTGATTTCCCTGGGACTGGCCATTATCGTTTGGTTTTATGTGAGCCGGGAATTAGTCAAATAAAAACTGGCCAATCTGGAAATCCATGCCAAAACTCGGTGTCAATATTGACCACATCGCGACCCTTCGTCAAGCCAGGCGGGAATTCGACCCTGATCCCGTTGCCGCGGCAAAAATTTGCGAGAAAGCCGGGGCTGACAGCATTGTCGCTCATCTTCGGGAAGACCGCCGCCATATCAATGACCGCGATATCCGCCGCCTTAAAAAAACCGTTACAACTAAGTTCAACCTTGAGATGTCCATAAACAATGAGATTGTCAAGATTGCGGCATCGATCAGGCCGGACGAAGCGACTTTAGTTCCCGAAAAAAGAGCAGAGATCACAACAGAAGGGGGGATGGACATCCTCCGCCACTTTGACCGCATCAAAAGGGCTGTCCATGTCCTGCATAAAAAGGGGATCGCGGTCAGCCTTTTTATCGATCCGATAAAGAAACAGATAAAAAAAGCCCGAGAGACCGGCGCGACCATCATTGAACTTCATACCGGCCAATATGACCGGGCGCGCACAGAAGTTTCTCAAAACCGCGAATTGCAGAAGATCAAAGATATGACCCTGTATGCTCAAAGTCTCGGTTTGACCGTCAACGCCGGCCATGGATTGAAATACCATAACACACGGCCGATTGCCCGCATCCCGGGGATCGAAGAGCTGAATATAGGGCATTCCATCATATCTTATGCCGTTTTTGTCGGGCTTGAACAAGCCGTCAGAGAAATGGCCGCGATCATTAAAAGATAAACCGTCATGATCCTAGGAACCGGAATAGACATTGTCGAAATTGGCCGCATGCAGAAAGCGCTTGACCGATGGGGAGAGGATTTTCTTAAGCATATCTTTAACGAAGAGGAAATCTCCTATGTCAAAGAAAAGAAATTCCCAACGCAGCATTATGCCGCCCGTTTCGCTGCCAAAGAAGCCGTCTACAAGGCCTTCGGCGACAACCGGGCGCTTGGCTGGAAAGATATGACGATCCTTAATGATGAGAACGGGAAACCCTATTGCCGATTGAACGATAAAAAGCATAAAGAAAAAATCCTCATTTCTATTTCGCATACAGAACATTATGCCGTTGCCAGCGCCATTATTACGTCGTAAACCAAACGTCCATAAAAATGATTTCGGCCATGTGTTGATATTAGCCGGGTCAAGACAAATGATGGGAGCTGCCGCGCTCGCCAGCCTGGCGGCATTCCGTTCCGGCGCGGGACTCGTTACCCTAGGGATCCCTCAAAGCCTCAATACGCTAGCGCAGAAAAAAGTGTCCAATGCCGTCATGACCCTTCCGCTTGCGGAAACACGCGCGCAGACCTTGGCCCCGGCCGCTTTTAAGAAAATCAAGGATTCGTATTCTGCTTTCAATGCCATCGCAATCGGGCCAGGTTTATCCCGTAACCCCGGCACGCAGAGCCTCATCAAGAAAGTCGTCGAGACATCTCCCGTTGCGCTTATCATCGATGCCGATGCGCTGAATGCCTTGTCTCGATCCCTGGACAGTTTAACAAAAACCAAAACGGTCAAAATCCTCACGCCGCATCCAGGAGAAATGTCGCGGTTAGTGAAGAAAAATAAGGCTTATATCGATAAATACAGAAAAGGGGTCGCATCTTCATTCGCCGAAAAATATCATTGCATCGTTCTGCTCAAAGGACATAAAACGATTGTTGTGTCACCAAACAAAAAAGCCTATACGAATACCTCCGGCAACGCCGGGATGGCAACAGCCGGCAGCGGCGATGTCTTAAGCGGCATGATCGCCGCTTTTGCTGCCCAGGGTTTATCCGGTTTTGATGCCGCTAAATACGGCGCCTACCTGCATGGAAAAGCGGGGGACCTTGCGGCAAAAGATAAAACAAAAGCGGCCATGATCGCGTCGGACATTGTTGACTATATTCCAGCGGCCATTAAGAAAGAGGCGGGAAGGGAGAAGCCCGCACCCATTCGGAAAACCGAATGGTTGCGAAGTCTCATCCTCCCGAGTTTTTCCGATGGAGGACGGATGAGAAAATGGAAGAAATAATCTTATCACTGCCCAATACCGAAAGAAAAGTCCTCCTGCATTGCTGCTGCGCGCCGTGTTCGGGGGGGATCATCGAAACCCTCCTTAAAGCGGACATCGCCCCGACCATCCTTTTTTATAACCCTAACATCCATCCGCAAGAGGAATATGAAAAGCGGAAAGAAGAGCTCATCCGTTTTGCTGTAAAGAAAAATGTTCCGTTTGCCGACAGCGATTATGATTTGGATACCTGGTTTGAGCGCGTGAAAGGGCTTGAGGACGAACCCGAACGGGGAGCGCGCTGCAGCGTGTGTTTCGATATGCGCCTTGAACGTTCCGCCTTATTTGCCCACGAGAACGGATTTGCCGTCTTTACAAGCAATCTTGGGATATCTCGCTTTAAAGATATGGACCAGGTAAATGCCGCCGGCCTGCACGCGGCCAGTCGCTATCCAGGCCTGATTTATTGGACCTATAATTGGCGTTCAGGTAACGGAATGACCCTTATGCGTCAGGTCGCCAAAAACGAGAATTTTTACCGGCAAAAATACTGCGGTTGCGTCTATTCACGGCGTGACACCAGTTCCTGCAAATCTGATACCCCTAAAATCCCTGATATTGCCGCAAAGACGTAATCCGAAGAATTCCATTTATCGTCTAGTCACCTAATTTATTAGGTGATATACTAACTTTTGTATTCTTATTAAAGTTTTATAAAACAAAACAATGCCCAGATCGAAATCCAAGATTTTGGTTACCGGCGGTGCTGGTTTTATCGGCAGTGAATTTGTCCGCCAAGCTGTCAAAAAAGGACAAAAAATCGTCGTTTTGGACAAATTGACCTATGCCGGAGACATAAAGCGGCTTGAAGGAATCAAGGGGAAGTACGCCTTCTACAAAACCGACATTTGCCAAAAAGAGAAACTGGAGGCCGCCATAAAAAAGGAGCGGCCGCAAACCATTGTCCATTTCGCCGCCGAAACGCATGTGGACCGCAGTATCCAGGATGCCTTGCCGTTCATCCATACCAATGTCACGGGCACTCAAAACCTTATCGATCTATCCCGAAAATACAAAGTTAAGAAATTCTTTCATATATCGACGGACGAAGTGTACGGCGAAAGCCGAAGAGGGAAATTCCTTGAGACCGCAGAGCTTAAGCCCAAGAACCCTTATTCCGCGACAAAAGCCGCGGCAGAACTGCTGGTCCACGCAGCCATTCAGACATATCATTTTCCTGCTGTTATTATCCGGCCCTCAAACAACTACGGGCCCTGGCAGTATCCGGAAAAATTGGTTCCTGTGGTTATCCTTAAAGCCCTGAAAAACAGAAAAGTCCCTGTCTACGGAATAGGCAAACAAATCCGCGAATGGCTTCATGTCAGGGACTGCGCCGAAGCCATCCATTTCATCCTGAAAAAGGGAAAGGTGGGGGAGATCTATAATATTGGGACCTATTTCGAGAGTGAAAATCTGGTAACGGTTAAACGTATATTAAAATTACTTCAAAAACCAAATCGGCTGATCGAGTTTGTCGCCGACCGGCCTGGACATGACTTTAGATATTCTGTCGACTGCAGTAAGATCCACCGGCTCGGATGGAAACCAAAGATCCAGTTTGCTGGCGGGATCAAAGATACCGTTCAATGGTATTCGGCACACTTAAACTGGATGGAACAAAAATTAGATTTATTGGAACGCTATTGGAAGTCCGTTTACAATGAAAAATAGGGGTGCCCTATGAAACTCATCATCCAAATCCCTTGCCTGAACGAGGAAGAAAGTTTGCCAAAAACCCTCGCGGCGCTGCCAAAACACATCGATGGCATCGATATCATCGAAACCCTTGTCATCAACGACGGCAGTACGGACAAGACGGTTGAAGTTGCCAAACAGAATGGAGTTACCCATATTGTCTCCTTCACGAAAAGAAAAGGCCTCGCGCGGGCGTTCGGGGCCGGGTTAGACGCCGCGCTGAAAGCGGGTGCCGATATTATCGTCAACACAGATGCCGACGGGCAGTACAAAGGAGAGGATATCCCCCGGCTTATTCGGCCGATCCTTGACAGGCAGGTTGATATCGTTATCGGGAACCGGGATATTGACCACGTGCGTCAATTTTCTTGGATCAAAAAGCGCCTTCAACGACTCGGCAGTGCTATTGTGCGCCATCTGGCCCATTCGTCCATAGCCGACGCCACAACGGGTTTTCGCGCTTACAACCGTGAAGCGGCCTTAAAACTTAACATCATATCGGAATACACCTACACGCTCGAAAGCATCATCCAGGCCGAGAGCAAAGACCTGGCCATCGCGAACATCACCATTTCAACGAATGAAGTCAAACGCAAATCCAGGCTTTTTAAATCTATTCCGGAATATATCAAACGTTCCTTTGTAACCATCATACGTATTTATTCGATGTTCAATCCTTTCCGGCTATTCACAACGATCGGTATGGGCCTTTCCGCTATTGGCATTCTCATTGGCTGCCGTTTCGTATTCTACTATTTAATCGGATCCGGCAGTGGAAAAGTTCAGTCTTTGATCCTGGCTGCGGCTCTTTTGATTATCGGTTTTCAGGTCCTTATCGTCGGCTTACTGGCCGATCTTATATCAGCCAATCGACGATTGATCGAAGACGCTCTCTTAAGAATCAAAAGAATGGAGCTCGATTCGAAATAACAAAAGACGTTTTTGTTATATTATGAAAATTGATAGCCCCATTGTTAAACAATGTCGTATCGGAGTTTAAGGGCCGTTACCTAACATACTCTGCTGAAAAATGCTATATAATTCCGCTTTTGCATAACCAGTCCTAATTTTATAGGTGTATATAACAATTTTGTATGAAGAATATCATTGTCTTTCTTTCCAGACCTTTATCAAACATTTTAGACGAAGGAAACAAAAAATTAGTCTATTCTCTCGTGCAACACCTGGACGTCAGGGGTATCGTTTTTACCACTTCAGATTTCCAACTGAGGATCCCTCCCAACATTACCCCTTTAAGGCTAAAAAATACCACAGACACTAAAAAAGTCGATCATTCAAGGTCGCTAAAAATAAAGTTAAAGCTGTTTTCCCATTTAATGAATTTGGAGAACATTCATACCCTTCATGTGCTCTTTATCCCAACAGGCATAACAGCAGTTATTATTCTTTTATTAAGGTTTTTTAAACATTTCCGCCTCATCATCAGTCCGCATTATGTTGATGCCAAAGACGTCCAATCTCTGCCGCTCAGAAAACTTTATTCTTTAACGAATCAAATCATCGTTCAATCCCGAAGGTCTTATGATATCCTCAAACCCATCAACGGCAATATCACGATCATCCCGCCCTTTATGGACTTATTTTCATCTGATATGCCGCCTTTTGAGAGAAAATTTCAAACCAAAAAAGAATTAGGCATCCCCGGCGATTTTACCGTGATCTTTCCTGGCGAGTATCAGCTCATTCAAGACATTCAACAATTTTGTGAAATGGTGGAAATAACTTTACAAAAAGACGCGCACATTTCTTTTGTTATTGCCTGCCGCTTAAAAAACAATTCCGATTTTCGCATTAAAAAATCAATTCAAGACCGGCTAAAAAAACATTCAAACATCTTTTTCATAGATACTACCCCCATATTCGAAAAGTATTTATCTGTTTCCGATGTGTGTATATTTCCGGCTAAACATATGCAATATAAATTTGACCTGCCGCTTGCGATCATCGAAGCGATCGGTTATGAAATGCCGATTATCGTCAGCGATATCAGCCCCTTAAATGAAATTTATCAAAATCAAAAAGATGGGCTGTTGGCAAAACGTTATTCCGATTTTCCTCAAATGATTCTCGATTTAAAACGCAATGAGCCATTTTATCAAAAGCAAAAAAGCATTGCCGTGTCTTTAAAACATTTTTATTCCTCTTTGGAAATTGTTCATCGCCATCAAACCATCTATGATCAATTAAATCACCATGAATAATATTAATTCCCACTTTTCCGCTCTAAACCAAGAAT
>JAFGFL010000089.1 GCA_016931055.1 Candidatus Omnitrophota bacterium
ATGGCTTTAAATTGGCCGGAAGTTTAAGATAAAAACCGGACATTTCTAATTTGGTTAAACTAGGACATTTCTATTTTGGCTTGACACATTGTTCTTTAGAACTTGACTAATATTAATACTGATAGTATAATGCCACGGCTAAATAAGGGAAAACCATAGATTGAGCGGTCAACGGATGGAAAGGCCATCGCATGGGGCCGCGTATGAAAGGAAAGAGGAGAGAACATTGGTTTTATTGAAAGAAAAAAAGACAGAAGTTATTGATAATTTCAAGATTCATGCCCGCGATACCGGATCCCCGGTTGTGCAGATTGCTTTGCTCACAGAGAAGATCAACTATCTGACGGACCATTTTAAGGTTCACAAGAAGGATTTTCATTCTCGTCGAGGCCTTTTGATGATGATCGGGAAAAGACGACGTCTTTTATCCTACCTGAAGAAGTCAGATCCGCAGAAATATCAAGAGACTATAGAAAAATTGGATTTACGCAAGTGAGGGTAACTTAATGGATTTACATCGAATCGAAGTGCCTTTTGGCGCCCAGAGTCTAATTATTGAAACAGGAAAGCTTGCCAAGCAGGCGAATGCTGCCGTTACGGTTACATGCGGCGGAACGGTTGTTCTGGTTACGGCCTGCATGTCTGACAAACCGCGGACAGATATCAATTTCTTCCCCTTAATGGTCGAATATCAAGAGAAGACTTATTCGGCCGGACGCATCCCTGGCGGCTTCTTTAAAAGAGAAGGGCGGCCCACACAGAAGGAGGTCTTAACGGCCAGAGTGATTGACCGGCCCATCCGCCCGCTTTTCCCGGAAGGTTTCTTGAACGAAGTCCAGGTGGTTGCCACTGTCCTGAGCAGCGATGGCGAGAATGATCCGGATATCTTGGCGCTTGTCGGGGCTTCAGCGGCATTGACCATATCGGATATTCCGTTTGACGGTCCTGTCGGGGCCGTGCGTGTTGGCCTCATGGATGACCAATTTGTGTTGAATCCAACCTACACCCAAAGAGAAAAGAGCGTCATGGACCTAGTTGTTGTGGGGCATAAAGATGGGATTATCATGATTGAAGGAGAAGCTAGCGAAGTCCCGGAAGCGAAGATTGTTGAAGCGCTGAAGTTTGCCGCCAAACAATTAGAGCCGGTCCGTGAAATTCAGAACAAGTTTTCTAAACAAGCGGGAAAAGAAAAAGCCAATGTCGCCCTTTCTAATCTCCATCCTGATCTTAAAGGCAAGATTGTCAAGATGGTGGGCTCAAGGTTGGCAGATGCTTACACAATAGGAGACAAAGAGGACAGGGAAAATGCCTTAAACGGCCTCTTGGATGAGATAACGGGTGATTTAACCGCGTTTGAAGATTATAAGGTCGATGATAACGAAATTTCTGTCGATCACGTAAAAATGATTTTTGACCAGATCGAGTATGAAGAGGTCCGGCGCCTGATCTTCGAAGAGAAGAAACGCGCGGATGGCCGCGGGCCTAAGGATATCCGCCTGATTACTTCCGAAATCGATGTCCTTCCAAGGACTCATGGGTCGAGTTTATTTACGCGCGGGCAGACGCAAAGCCTGGCGGTTGTCACTCTGGGCACACGTCGCGATGAACAATTGGTCGAGGCATTGGACGGGGTATTTTATAATAACTTTATGTTGCATTATAATTTCCCATCGTTCAGTGTCGGTGAGACCAAACCGATGCGCGGGCCAGGCCGCCGCGAGATCGGGCACGGCGCATTAGCCGCGAAATCGCTTAAGGCGGTCATGCCTAAGAAGGAAGATTTTCCGTATACGGTACGGGTTGTCTCGGAAATTCTTGAGTCTAACGGATCTTCGAGCATGGCCAGCGTCTGCGCGGGAAGCCTGAGTTTAATGGCGGCAGGCGTTCCGGTTTCCGCAATGGTGGCAGGTATTTCAATAGGGCTTATTAGCGATAAACAAAAGAATCAGTATTGCCTTTTGACGGATATTATGGGGCTTGAAGACCATTTTGGCGATATGGACTTTAAGGTTGCGGGGACCAAAAACGGGATCACTGGTATCCAGCTTGATCTGAAAATTAAAGGGGTTCCGATCGATGTTCTAAAGCAGGCCATTGAACAAGCCAGGGAAGCCAGATTATCGATCCTTGATAATATGGGTAAGGTTATTGCCGAACCGAAACCGGAAATTTCGACCTTTGCGCCTAGAATCTTGATGACGCAAGTTCCTGTGACTAAGATCGGCGAAGTCATAGGTCCGGGCGGCAAGACAATCAAAAAGATTATGGAGCAAACCGGCGCAACGTCCATTGATATTGATGATGAAGGGCAAGTCCTGATCGCAGCGGCTGATCAGGAATCCGCGCAAAAGGCGCTAGATTATATCCAAGGCCTGATGGAAGAGCCTGAGGTCGGCAAGGTCTATGATGCGGTCGTTGTCAAGGTGACGAATTTCGGAGCTTTCTGCGAATTTCTGCCCGGAAGGCAGGGCCTGGTCCATGTTTCAGAATATTCCAACAAGTTTGTCAAGGACCTGGAAGCGGTGTGTAAAGTCGGTGACCGGTTTAAGGTAAAGCTTGTTGAGATCGATAAAATGAAACGTCTTAACCTGAGCAAGAAGCAAGCCGAAGACGCTTCTTAGTTTCCATTAAATACGCCGATGAAAGAAGAGCATATTAATGAAATCAAGGGCATTATCGTTTTTGCGTTTGGCATAATCTTCCTTGTTAGTTTGCTTTCCTTTGTCCCCGAAGACCTCCCTTGGTACACCTCGAGTCCGAATATTCCAGCAAAGAACCTAATTCGTATTACGGGCGCTTACGCGGCCGGATCGCTTTTTTTCGCCTTTGGCTACAGCGCTTATGCGCTTGTGGCCTTTTTATTTTTCTTAAGCTGGAATAAATTTGCGTCCCGGGAACTGAAATTCACATTTGCAAAATTTTTCTGCTTCTTGATCTTATTCTGCGTCTTAAGTTCCTTGTTCAGCATGACCGGGCCCCGGGAATCCATCATGCGCTTTCATAGGGGCGGGATCACCGGAATAATGATTTCGGATTTTCTTGTCCATTATATAGGGATGATCGGGGCGTATGTTATTTTGATCATGTTTGGTATGACGGCGCTTATCTTGACCGGGGAATTCTTAGTTTCCCCCTTATTTATGGGCCTTGTTGAAAAAACGCGAGAAACGGTTAGCGTCCTTCATGAGAAAATGCAAATGCGTCGGGAAACGGCCGTGACTAGACCCGGAATCAGTTTACGGGAAACTCCGAAAGTTAGTCTTAAAGAGACATTAAAGGCTAAGACAGTGCGGACGGAGGAAGAAGGGGGCCAAAGGGGCCATGAAGAGAAAGAAGAGGCTGAAGAAGCGGCGGAAGAAGGATCTCCGGACAGTGAACGGAAGCCTTCAAAACCTATCATTCGCATGACCACCCCGGACAAAAAAGAAATAGATGATGAAAAGATTGAGCCTCAAATCATCGGGGAATATCATCTGCCGATGCTGGATCTATTGCAGGATCCGCCGCGGATCTCAACGGAAAAGATCCAGAACAGCCTGATCAACGAAGCCCAATTGCTTGAGGCGACCCTTGCCGAATTCGGGGTGAGTGTCCGGGTGGCCGATATTGAACGGGGGCCGGCCATTACGCGTTATGAGCTGGAACCTGCGCCGGGAGTTAAGGTCCAGAGAATCACGACGCTATCGGATGACATTGCCTTGGCCATGAGGGCCGCGACCGTGCGTATTGTTGCCCCGATTCCCGGCAAGAACAGAGTGGGTATTGAAGTCCCGAATACCGATTCGGCATTTGTCTATCTGAAAGATGTGTTATCAACCAGCCAGTTTCGTTCTTCGGCATCCAAATTGACATTATCGCTTGGAAAAGATATCGCCGGTAAACCCATGATTGCTGATTTGGCCGAAATGCCCCATCTCTTGATTGCCGGAACGACGGGATCCGGAAAAACGGTCTGTGTCAACGGGATCATCATGTCCATGCTTCTGAATGCTTCGCCCAATGAGGTGAAATTTGTCATGATTGATCCCAAGATGGTGGAGCTTGCTCAGTATAACGACATTCCCCATTTGCTATGTCCGGTCGTTACAGATACAAAAAAAGCCTCAGGGGCGTTGAATTGGATTGTCGGCGAAATGGAGTCACGTTACCGCAAACTGTCAAAAACAGGTGTGCGCAACGTCAAGGCCTATAACGCCAAGGGGCTGTATATGCCGTATATTGTTCTCATTATTGATGAATTGGCTGATCTGATGCAGGTATCAGCGAAAACAGTGGAGAGTGCGATCACGCGCATTGCCCAGTTGTCACGGGCCGTTGGGATCCACTTGATTTTAGCGACACAGCGCCCGTCGGTCGATGTGATTACGGGCGTGATCAAGGCGAATTTTCCGGCCCGGATCTCTTTTAAAGTGGCGTCCAAGGTTGATTCACGGACCGTCCTGGATATGAACGGTGCGGAGACCCTGCTGGGAAAAGGGGACATGCTCTTTATTCGGCCCGGAGAAGCCAAACCAACGAGAGGCCAGTGCAGTTTTGTCAAGGATGAAGAGATCAACAAAGTCATCCGGTTTATCAAGGATCAGCAGGCCCCGTCTTATGACGAGAGCATCACGACAGCTCAGCAAAAAGGCGGGACTCTGGGAGGGGCTGACCAATATGATGAATATTATGATGAAGCGGTCAAACTTGTTATTGAGACGAATCAGGCGTCAGTTTCCATTCTCCAAAGGCGCATGCGTTTGGGATATACGCGGGCTGCGCGTTTGATCGATATGATGGAGCAGAATGGCATTGTCGGCCCTTATTGCGGCAGCAAGCCGAGGGAAATTCTTGTGGACAGGGAACAATGGTTGTTAGATAACGCGCAGGGCAACGGTGAAGATCATGAATAAGCATATTCCTAATGTGCAGGACCCTCTCTCTCACAGTGAAATATTGCATAATGAGGATGTCGGAAAAGATTTGAACAAAATATCTTCCCGTCAGCCTGTCTTACCAAAGGCAGAAGACAACCCCCGGCCGTCAACGATTGAGAGAGCCGGTGCCATTCTCAAAAAGGAGCGCGAGGGCCAAGGCGTTTCCCTTGAGATCGTCCACGAAGCGACCAAAATCCCCATGGATGCTTTACGTGCGATTGAAGAAGGGTATACGGTTCGATTGCTTTCACCATTTTATTATAAAGGTTTTTTAAAGATGTATGCGAATTACCTGGGGATCGATGTTTCTCGGGTGATTGAGGGTTACAAGGAAGAGGAACTGCCGCAACATATTGCTCCGGATGCGGAAGAGTTCCAAATTCCGCAATGGATGACAAACTTTTTTTCACGCCGAAGAAAACGGCAGATGGTTGTCGTGGCCGGGGTTATCTTGAGTCTTTTTCTTTTTGTTAAAATCATTGGATTTTTCATGAGTTTAGGATCGCGTCCTTCCACGAAGAAGAATATCGCGAAAACGGAAAAGGTCGAAACAAAGGTTGCGCGAACAGCCGCTGTCAAGAAAGACACTGGCAAAACAGTAGCGAAAAAGAAAGAGACAAAGAAAGTCGTTGAACAAGAGGAAAAGAAAGTTGTTCTGGAATCTCCTAAAGTTCCAGAACCAGAGATCATTCCGAAAGTAGAAGCGAAGGTCCAGCCTGTATTGGACCCTAAACCGGCGGCCGTTGTTCCTGTTCCTGCCGTTGCCGTCAATAAAGAGATCACCCTCACTGTACGGGCGAAGCAAAACAGCTGGCTGCGGGTGAAAGCTGATGGAAGTATCGTTTTTCAATCGACGCTGAGGCTTGGCGCGGTTGAGACATGGATGGCGGACGATGAGATTGAGATCTCGGGGAAGAATATCGATCAGCTGGAATTCGAACTGAACGGAAAAATGATCGGCACACTCGGGCGTAAGGACCACAACGCGAAAAAAGTTGTTATCACGAAGAACGGTTTATCGGTCAAAAATTAGCGGTCCGACAGATTAATCTTTTATTGTTTATGAATCCATCCGCTGTTCACGGATCCTGCCAAGCGCATTAGTCCAATATTCTTTTCTTAAGCTTTATAAACAAATATGAAACCATCCAAAACAATCCAGGATTTTTGCAAAAATAGCGATTTGCAAAGGGCAAGCGTCAGTGTCGTGAACCTCGGATGCGCCCGCAACCTCGTTGATTCCCAGATTATTCTGGGTCAATTGCGGCATAACGGACATCACATTGTTGATATGGATAGTTCTGATGTCGCCATTGTCAATACATGCGGATTCATCGAGGATGCGAAAAAGGAGTCACTGGATGTGATCGTTGATCTGCTGAAACTCAAGAAACAAGGAAAGCTCAAGAAAGTGATCGTTGCCGGCTGTTTAGCGCAGAGGTATGGCAGCCAATTGGCTGAAGAATTTAAAGATATTGACGCCATCATCGGAGTACAGCGATTACAGAGCCACGGGGTCCCCGATCAGGAGCTTCTGACCCCCAGCCATTTTGCTTATGTCAAGATTTGTGAAAGCTGCTACAATCAGTGCAGTTTCTGTATCATCCCTAAGATCAAGGGGAAATTCATATCCAGGACCATGGAATCGGTCCTGGATGAAATCAAACAGCTTGATGCGCGGGGCGTCAAAGAAATCCATATGATCGGGCAGGATATCACGGCATACGGCATGGATATTTATCGCAAGAATTCTTTGGCCGCCCTCCTTAAGCGGGTCATCGCTGTAACTGATAATATTCAATGGATACGGTTATTATACACGTATCCGGCGCATATTACGGACGAATTGATTGAGGTTATTGCCCGTGAGGAGAAAATATGTAACTATATCGATATGCCTTTACAGCACATCAATGATCGATTGCTCAAAGCGATGAACCGCAAGATAACCCGGCAGCAAACGATTGATCTGGTCAAAAAGGTCAGGGGGCTGATCCCTCGTGTGTGTATTCGTACGGCATTTATCGTCGGAATGCCCACAGAGAGCCAAGATGATTTTGAGGAACTGCTTCAGTTTGTCCGTGACATGCGATTTGAAAAGGTCGGCGGATTTGTCTATTCCCGTGAGGAAGGGACGTTGGCTTATGATATGCCCCATCAGGTGCCCGAATCGGTGAAAAAAGAACGGCTGGATTCGCTCATGACGGTTCAGCAGGACATCTCAAGGAGTCTTCAGGAAAGGCATATCGGAGAAACGCTGAAAGTGATCATTGATGAAGAACAAAAAGATGAGAAAAACATTTATTTGGGGCGAAGCGAATATGATGCGCCGGAAGTGGACGGTCTAGTTTATGTTCACTCAAAAAGAAAACTCGCGGCCGGTGATTTTGTGATGGTCAAGGTCAGGGACGCTACTGAATATGACCTGGTGGGGGACGTGATATGAATGCGCCGAACCTATTGACGGTTATGAGGATTGTTCTTACGGTTTTCTTTGTTTTTGCCCTTTACCAGAATGGTTTGGGGGCAAAGGCCCTGGCCTTGTTTTTCTTTACCCTGGCTGTTCTTACCGATTTCTATGACGGCTATTTGGCGCGCAAATATAATCTGATCAGCGCGTTTGGGAAGATCATGGACCCCATCGCCGATAAATTCTTGATGCTGTCGGCTTTTTTTGTTTTTATGCAGATGCATATCATTGCCGTATGGATGTTCATTGTTATATGCGCCAGAGAAGCGGCTGTAACGGGTTTGCGTTTATGGGCAAAAAAGAAGGGGGTAACATTGGCGGCCGAAAAGGCGGGAAAAGTAAAAACGATATTGCAAATCGTTGCCGTTTATTTAATAATGATATTCATCATAGCGGCGCAGTCTAGCGTCCATGCTCAATGGTACGCGAATTTATTGTCCCTTGGGATCAAAGGCATTTATGTTTTTATGATGGGGGTTGTTTTTGTAACGATATGGTCAGGTCTTTCTTTCATAGGAAATAACCGGAAGGACATATTTGGTGTCTGATAAGATAGTAAAAATGCTGGCAACTTGGTTTTATGTTGGGGATATTCCCGGGGCGCCTGGGACTGCCGCGAGTGCCGTTGCCGTGATGATGGCTGTCATCTGTGCGCCAAACCTCTTTTTATATGTGCTTATTGCGATCATTGTCATAGCGCTTGGATTTAAAGTTTCCGGAAGGACGGAGGAGATCCTCGGCCGGAAAGATCCGGGATGTATTGTCATTGATGAGGTCGCCGGGATCATGGTTGCTTTTTTTCTGCTGCCCATCACATGGCCGGTTCTCATCACGGCTTTTTTCCTCTTCCGAGCCTTTGACATGTTTAAGATTTACCCGGTCAATAAGTTTGAACAGATAGAGGGTGGGGCTGGGGTCATGATGGATGATCTGATCGCTGGACTTTATACGAATATTGTCATGCAACTCGCCGTCCGTTGGGCGGGGATATTATAATCCAGGAAAGTGAGGGTGATATCATGATGCGTTCATCTAATCCGGCATTGAATGCCAAGGTTTTTGATGGGGCCGGTAGTTTTGAGGTAGGGGAGACAATGACGTTGCAGGGGACCGTTAATAAGACGTTTGTTTTGTTGGGGCTGCTTGTTTTGTCAGCAGCGTGGGTATGGGGAAAAATTATGCAGCCTGCCGCGCCCATGTTTGAGGGCTTAGAACAAACGGCGAGAACTGTTCCGTCTTCGGTTGGCCCTCTGATGATGCTGGGTATTTTTGGCGGGTTGATCGTTGGTTTTGTGACAATCTTTAAGAAAGAATGGGCCCCGGTAACGTCTCCGATCTACGCGTTGTGCGAAGGCCTTTTTATCGGGGGGATTTCCGCTATTTTTGAAGTGCAATATCCAGGAATTGTGATACAAGCGGTCGCTTTAACTTTCGGGACATTGTTTTGCCTCTTGACCGCTTACAAGTCTGGGATGATTCGGCCGACTGAGAATTTCAAACTGGGACTGGTGGCCGCGACAGGCGCCATCTGTTTGATTTATTTTATCAGTATGATTATGGGTTTCTTTGGGGCGTCCATTCCGCTGATCCACGGCAGCGGCCCCTTCGGGATAGCCTTCAGCCTGTTTGTGGTCACGATCGCCGCTTTAAATCTTGTCATGGACTTTGATTTTATCGAGCAGGGATCTGCCATGAGTCTCCCAAAATATATGGAATGGTATGCCGCTTTTGGGCTTATTGTGACGCTCGTATGGCTTTATATCGAAATACTCAGGCTGCTGGCCAAATTACGCGAAAGACGGTGAAAGAGGGACAGGAGTGATGGCAATCACGGAAAGGCAAGCTGTTGAAAAACATTTTGACGACATTGCTTCCCGTTATGATTATTGGAAAAGAAGGAACTCCTACTATTATGATACGATCAAGGATTTTGTTTCAAGAATCATCCCGCCGGCGAGCAGCGTGCTGGAGGTCGGATGCGGGACCGGGGAAATCCTTGATACCGTGCGGCCTGCGCGGGGGGTCGGTATTGATATCAGCGAGAAAATGGTGGCATTGGCCGCGCAAAAATATCCCCAGTATACCTTTATTCATTCACCCATAGAGAGCTTACGGCTTGACGAGCAATTCGATTATATCATCATGGTTGACGTCGTTGACCATGTCTATGATATCATGGAAGTCTTCGCGAGCCTTTACCGTTTCTGCAAGCCGACGACACAAATCATTTTAACGACCGTCAATCCCTGGTGGGACCCGATCCTGATGTTGATGGAAAAGATCGGCGCCAAGATGCCCGAAGGGCCCCATAATTTCATCGAGAAAGGCAATTTAACCAAGATCCTGGAACTGATGGATTTCTCCGTCAGTTACAGCGGCTACATGCTGTTATTTCCCAAAAAGATTCCGTTCCTGTCATTTCTGGCCAATTCCATCGGTACGCGAATCTGGGGGATCAAGAAATTCTCGGCTGTTCAATATATGCTTATTCAGCCGAGAGTGAAGAATGACATTGATCTTGGCATGGGGTGTTCCGTTATCATCCCTTGCCATAATGAAGCGGATAATATAGAGGAGGCGGTCAGGCGCATTCCCAGAATGGGCAAGAAGACAGAAATCGTTGTCGTTAACGACGGGAGCACAGATAATACGGCTCAGAAGGTCCGGGACCTTCAGAAAGAGATTCCCGAGCTGAGGCTGATCGATTATAATTCTAATCGGGGCAAGGGACATGCGGTCAGAAGGGGGTTTGAAGAGGCAACCCAGGAAATCCTCATGATCTTAGACGCGGATATCTCAACACTTCCTGAGGAGCTGCCGAGGTTCTTTCATCCTTTGAACAAAGGAGTATGCCAATTTGTCAACGGGACAAGGATGGTTTACCCGATGGAAAATCAGGCGATGAGGATGCTGAATCTTTTAGGCAATAAAATTTTCGGATTTATGATATCCTTTATTACCCAACAGAGCCTCACAGATACCTTATGCGGCACAAAGGCGCTTTACAAGTCGGATTTCAAGCGGATCAGATGGGGTTTAGATAAATGGGGCGACTTCGATCTTTTATTCGGCGCCGCGAAAATGGGAAGCAAAATCATGGAGGTCCCGGTTCACTATATGTCCCGCAAGTCAGGCGAGTCGAAGATGAAGGCGTTTAAACACGGTCTTCATTTATTGCGGGCTTGTTATTTAGGATTCAAAGAACTTGTCTTTGTCCGGTCGCGCGAAGTCCCAGGATAGTTTAGGAGAATGATAAGAAGCACGGATAGAGGAAAGAAATGCAGGATAAGACGGGACAACGTTGTTGAGCTTTGCACTCCGGCAATCCATATGTAATTTGTTGTCAAGACGGCCACGGCGATATATAAGCCAAAAAATAATAATAAACTAAAAAAGATTATTTTTGCTTCAAAGGCTTTCCGCTTTCTTGTGAATTGGACCAGACTTAAGAAAGCAAGAATCCACACGATGTTCCAATTGCCGGATAGAAATAAATCCTGCAGAAACTTGGCTATAATTTGAGGGATCAAACCAAATTTTTGCCATGTCAGCTCAAGACCTGTTTTATCAATATTGCCTTGACCTTCCTTGAGGATATGGTTCCATATCTTATAAATGTGAAACACGGCACATATCCCAATACCGGGGATACAAAATTTTGCAGCGTTCTTTAGTTTTTCCTTCCCGGAAGAATTATTTTGCTGAATGAGAATAACGGCTAACAAAACCAAATAGATCCCCAAAAAAGCTGTGCCTTCCAATTTGGTGAATGTCGCGAATCCCGCGAATAGCCCTGCAAGGACCAAAAAAGCGCTTATCTGATTTTTGTTAAAAAAAAGTAAGAGCATGATCGTGATACAGTTATAGTACATTAAAAAGAAATCTCTGTATGAGTCAGTGGCATGGATAATAAAAAGGTTGGATGACAGAAGCATGACGGATCCCAAGAGGCCCCAGGACCTGTTTGTAAAATGGCTTAAGAATTTGTAATGGATTACCAAATAAGATAAAAACGCGCAGGGGAAAATGATCTTAATAAGAACATCATCCCATTGCCCTAAATTGAAGGCCACCCAACTTTCCATAAACGGCGTAAACAGGGGATAGCTTTTGTGGGGCAGAAGGTCAAGTGGTGGCGGGATTTTCTCGAAATAGAAGATCTTTGCCTTGAAGGCCACTGACGCAACGGCGTCCCATGAGGACACTGGTATTGTCATAGAGAGCCAGAAAACATAAAGAGTTGTTTGGGCCAGGTACAACCATAAAATGACGACAAAGGCAATATGAAAAATTTTCCAAATTCCCTCTCCTGTTGTATTTGTATTTGTCCGAATCAGACCGTTCTCTGGGATTCCGTTTGCAGGAGTTCTTCTTAAGCTTAAGAAAGAGAGTAAGACCGCAATCGCAAGAAAAGGGACCTGAAGGATTAATAGGTTGAAAGGTTGATGGCATATGTAAAGAACGAGCATCCAAAAGGCAAGCAGGCCAAGGCCTAATCCATAAGCAAGGGCGATTTTCATGTCGACGGGAAGAACGTGTTTTGGAAAAATCAATAACAGGCATCCGTATCCAGCGAGACAGGGAAGAAGAATGCTTAAAGCTAGATTGACTGCTAAGGATGTCATTTCAGGCTACGGTTTTCAATAGCAAGAATATAATTCTTGTCTTTACTCAAAACAAGGATTCTATAATTTTCGGGGATATGCATTAAAGCGTCGTGTTTGTAGAAGGAAACAATGGTGTCATTGGGTGCCCCGTTATCAAGCCGCAGAGAAATTTCCGGATAAAGGTGGTAAGATAAAATACGATGAAGGAGCATATAAGGATCGTTGTTCAAGTCTAAATCGGTCATCAATTTCCCTTGATGGGTACCTGGAAGAAGTTTTTTGCAGGTTTGTGCAAAGTCATATATTCTACCAAAAAGGATTTGATTGCGCTCCTCAACGGTTTCCCCCCCGAAAATATTTTGTTCATTCTTGAAAAAATCGTATCGGTGAATTTGCTGAATTCCTGATAATAATAATAATCCTGCAATGCAAACTGTCATGACTGTTTCAATGATGGAATCAATTTGTTGTTCTTTTGGCAAGCAATGAAAGGCCTTGAGAGCGATTATCGAGCAGGAAACAGATATGGCCAGGGCCCCATAGAACAGTTTAAGGGGATGGATGCCGCTGATTGTTATGACGGTGCATAGATTTATATGGGGATGGTATAGACTGTTTTTGATTTGTAAGGCTAAATCTGACAAAGAAGTGTTAAACAATTTTGAAATCAAAAACATATATGACGCAAGAGAGATCGAAAAAACGAGAATGAGTATAATAAAATGACTGAAGGGTTTACTCGACAAGTTATTATTCGGGCATTGATCAGCCATATCTGTTTAAATTGTTTGGTAATATGTTGGCTACTGTATTATAGACATGATGCGCAAACGCGACGATAGAAAAATCAAACATTTAAACATCTTCAAGGAACTTTCCAGCTCAGCTTAGTTTCATGTAATGACTCATAAATTGGCCCCTGAGACGTTAAGGTGCTTTTGTAGAGAATAATGCAATCGATGACTTGCTTTAAACCGGCGGGAAAAGAGTATTCTGACATGGCCTCAGACAATGCCTGAATGTTTCTTGGGGAACGTATCCGGCCGATTGTGACATGAGGGCTAAAAGGCCGTTCCTCTTTTTTGAATCCTAATTTTCCCAATTCATCCTCCAAAACAGAAACTTGACGCGAAATTTTCTGTTCGTCGTCTTTCAGGCCTATCCATAGGATTTTCGGGTGGTTTATACTTGGAAAAGCGTCCAGCTGGGTCATTTCCAGTTTGACCGGCCCGATGCCTTTAAAAAGGCTTTCTAATTTTTGTTTGATTGTGTCTATCTTTTCTAATTCGACATCACCCAGAAATTTCAGGGTCAAGTGGATATTTTCGGGTTTCACCCATTTGATGCTGCAGTCATGCTTCTTCAGCCGTTCCTGCACTCTTGAAATGGCTTGTTGGATTTCCGTATTCAGGGGGATTGCGATAAATGTGCGGATGGTTTGGCTCATGCCCGAAAGGGGATTAAGTTAAAAATTCATTGAGTAGCCGCAAGGCTTGTGTCGCGGCTTGTGTTTTAATGCTTTTTCGTGCTCCTTTAAACTGACACTCAAGGCAGATGTTTTCAGTATCTGTGCAGATGGCGATAAAAGTCAGGCCGGTCGGTTTTGTTTTTGTCGCTCCGGTTGGCCCGGCTATCCCCGTGATGCCAATGCCGAAATCGGTGTTTAAGATTTGACGGGCTCCTTGTGCCATAAAAACGGCAACTTGCCTGCTTACGGATCCGTATTTTCTGATGGCGGTTCGGGGGACTTTAAGTAATTTGATCTTCGACTCGTTACTGTAGGCAACTAAAGCAAATTTGAGGAATTTTGAGCTTCCGGGGATGTTTGTGAGGCGGTTTGACAGCAGTCCGCCAGTACATGATTCCGCGATGGCAACTGTTTTCTTTGTATTAATGAGCAATTTTGCGATTTTTTCTTCAATGCGCATATGGGTAGTATAGGCGAGGACAAACCGCTTGACAAGTATTAATATTTAGAATATAGTACAGCCTCTAGAGTTCATGATAATGAAATCAGGGATTTCTCTTAAGTCTTTAATTACAAAGGGTTTTGGACAAAAAGAATATTTAAAATCCGCAAAAAATGTCATTCAGATCTGTGAATTGTGAATAGTAAATAAACGCAAAAGGAAAAGACTATGTTCAACACGATTGAAGAAGTTTTAGAGGACCTGCGCCAAGGCAAAATGATCGTTGTGATGGATGATGAAGGCCGGGAAAATGAAGGTGATTTATTGTGCGCGGCCCAATTTATCACTGCTGATAAGGTCAATTTTTTGGCAAAATATGCGCGCGGGTTAATTTGTGTTCCCATGGAAGAATCGAGGCTTGATGAATTAAAGCTTCATGCGATGCGGATTGATGTCAACCAGGAGCATTTAAAAGACGATACGGCTTGGGCCATTTCGGTAGACGCGGCTAAGGGGGTCACAACAGGCATTTCGGCGGCTGACCGGGCCCAAACGGTAAAAACTCTCATTGATCCGGCATCCAAAACTTCGGACCTTGTTACTCCGGGGCATTTGTTCCCATTGCGGGCCAAAAAGGGAGGCGTCCTGGTGCGCGCCGGACATACGGAAGCTTCTGTGGATTTGACAAGGTTAGCGGGACTTTATCCGGCTGGAGTGATCTGCGAGATTATGAATGAGGATGGCACGATGGCCAGGAACCCGGAACTTAAAGCTTTTTCCAAAACGCATCATCTTAAGATCTGCACGATTGACAGTTTGATCGAATATTTGCGCAAATCGGTCAAACTGGTTGATCGGATTGTCGAAACGAAATTGCCGACGGAGTTCGGTGAATTTAAAATGATCGCGTACAAATCCAGAATCGATGACCTGGAGCATATCGCATTGGTTATGGGAAAGATCGATGCGACTGTTCCCACCCTGGTGAGAGTTCAGTCCGAATGTTTGACGGGAGATGTTTTTAATTCGCTGCGCTGTGACTGCAATGCGCAACTGCGGGAATCGATGAAGATGATTTCCGAGAACGGATCGGGCGTTTTTGTTTATATGCGGCAGGAAGGCAGGGGAATTGGGCTGATCAATAAATTGAAAGCATATAATTTGCAGGATGAAGGGCTTGATACCGTTGAAGCCAATGAGAAGCTGGGATTCTCCCCTGATTTGAGGCACTACGGTTTAGGGGCGCAGATCTTGGCAGATTTGGGTGTCAAGCAGATCCGCTTGATGACGAATAATCCGAGGAAAATCGTCGGCTTAGACGGGTACGGAATGTCGATGATAGAAAGGGTGCCGCTAAAGATTCCGCATAACCAGATTAATAAAGGCTATCTTAAGGCGAAGAGAGATAAACTGGGTCACATTTTATAATTAAAAAATTTCTTGTAATCCTGATTTTTAAAATAATGAAAGTAATCCAGGGAAAAAATGACGGGCGTGGAAAGAAAGTCGCTATTGTCGCGTCGAAGTTCAATGAATTCATCACGCAGCGGCTGCTTCAAGGTTGCTTGGATGAACTTGCCCGGCTCCGTGTTAAAAAAAGCGATATTTCGGTTGCCTGGGTTCCCGGGGCTTTTGAAATTCCTGTCGTTGCCTATCGATTCGCCAAGAAAAAGAATATACAGGCTGTTATCTGCCTTGGCGCGATCGTCCGTGGAGAAACCCAGCATTTTGATTTAGTCGCGCAAGGAACAGCGCAGGGAATGATGCAAACATCCCTTATGACGGGTAAACCGATTATCTTCAGCGTTTTGGCCGTTGATACTATTGATCAAGCCTATAAAAGATCAGAAGAAAAAGGCGAAAATAAGGGCAGGGACGCCGCTGTAACGGCTATAGAGATGATCAGCGTGTTGGCACAGATCAAGTAAAAATGTGCCCGAAATTTCTCAATTTTTGAAGTCGGTATAATCAGCTATGCGTAAACGAACGCAATCCCGCGAATGCGCTTTGAAAATTCTTTATCAGGCAGAATTGACCCGAAGAAAGATCGGTGTTGCAGCTGAAATCTTTTGGAATGAATTTGAAACCATTGACGAGCCTGTTCATAATTTTTCGGAACGGTTAACCTCTGGCATTGAAACAAATATTGAAGCGATCGATCATAAGATCTCAGAGCATGCGACAAACTGGCAGTTGAAACGCATGGCCGTTATTGACCGGAATATTTTGCGCATCGGCGTTTTTGAATTATTATATACCACGGATATCCCTCCTAAGGTGACGATCAATGAAGCTGTGGAATTGGCAAAAAAATACGGCGATCTGGAATCAAGCAAGTTCGTTAACGGGATTTTGGATAAAATCCACAAGCTTGACGTTGCGCCAGAAGATAAGAAATAATCCGATAACCTTATGACACGCCTGGCCGATCTTCATATTCATACCTATTTTTCTGACAGCACATCCTCCCCGGAAGAAGTTGTTGAGCAGGCCCATGAGCAGGGGCTTGACTGCATATCGATTTCTGATCATGACACGATCGAAGGCATTGAACCATCCGCTGAAGCAGCCAAAAAATATAATATTGAGGTGATCGCCGGCATTGAGCTTTCCTCAGAGATCAATGGGATCGATGTGCATGTCCTCGGTTATTTGTTTGATCTTCATGACCGGGAATTTGCGGATTGCGTTGACCGTATGCAGAATGAAAGAGTGGTCAGGATGCAGAAGATGATTGATAAGTTAAGGTCCATGGGCATTGATAACATCACATCGGAAGAAGTCAGTGGGTTAACGCGATCTGATTCGCTTGGCAGGCCTCATTTGGCAACGCTCCTTCGGGAGAAAGGCTGGGTCACATCGACCCAGATGGCCTTTGATAAATATCTTGCGGATGACGCTCCCGCGTTTGTGCCGAAATTCAAACAAACGCCTTATGAAGCCATCGCCTTGATCCGGAAGGCCGGTGGGGTTGCTGTTTTAGCTCATCCGATGTTAACTCATGTCGACGAACTGATCCCGGGTTTTGCGGAAGCCGGGCTTGGAGGGCTTGAAGTGTATTATCCTGGAAATTCGGATACGATTACCCGTTTTTATGAGGGATTGGCCAAGAAATATGGCTTGGTGACAACCGGCGGTTCGGATGCCCATGGAAGCGTCAAGAATCATACTTATGTGGGCAAAGTGAAGATCCCCTATGATTTGGTTGAAAAACTAAAGGATGCCCGTTGCAGGCCATAATCGCATGTTCTTAAGGAAATCATGAATGATATCGATTATATGAATTTGGCGTATCGTCTGGCTTTGAAGGCAAGAGGCCGGACGTCACCGAATCCTCTGGTCGGGTGCGTTATCGTCCGGGGCAAGACGATCATTGCCGAAGGGTGGCATCGTCGCTGCGGGGCTGATCATGCCGAAGTTGTCGCGTTGAAAAAAGCCGGCCGGCGTTCTCGCGGGGCCAGGATGTATGTGACGCTGGAACCGTGCTATCACTATGGCCGCACACCGCCGTGTGTTGACGCGGTCATTGAAAGCGGGATTAAGGAAGTGATGATCGGAATGAAGGACCCTAATCCGTTTACGAACGGGAAATCCATTGCGAAGCTGCGGCGGGCAGGCATCAAAACAAGAGTCGGGATTCTCCAAAAAGAACTGCGGGCCATGAATGAGGCATTTATTAAATACGCAACCAAGAAGATGCCGTTCGTTGCGGTCAAAAGCGCGCAGAGTTTAGACGGAAAGATTGCGACCGCAAAAGGGGATTCTCAATGGATCACCTCTCTAGCGGCTCGGAAATACGCGAGGCGGCTGCGTGATGATTTTGACGCCATCATGGTTGGTATTAATACGGTATTGAAAGATAATCCAAGATTGAATGGGGCCAAAAAGACGAAAGGTCTTAAGAAGATTGTCATTGATTCTCTGCTGAAGATTCCGACTAAATCGCTTCTTTTTTCCGGGACAAACCCCTCTGATATTATTTTGGCAACAACGGCCAAGGCTTCTTTGAAGAAAAGGCTGGCTTTTCAAAAAAGGGGTGTGCGTGTCATGGTTGCCCCGCAGAGCGAAGGGAAGGTTGACCTGAAATGGCTATTTAAACAACTTGCCAAGAATGAAGTCACGAGCATTCTCGCTGAGGGAGGCGCGCAAACGATTGGAAGCGTCCTGAAAGAAAAACTGGCGGATAAAATATTTTGTTATGTTGCGCCTGTTATCCTGGGCGATGACAAAGCCCTGGCCTCCGTTGTTGGGTTTAATATTGAGAAAATAAGTCAGGCGGTACCGCTGAAAAACATCGTTTCTGAAAAAATCGGTCATGATATCCTGATCCAAGGATATTTTGATTGTTAAAGAGAGGTTTGCATATATCCATGTTTACGGGAATTGTTGAAGAAACTGGCGTGGTTGAGGGAATCGTGTCAAAGAAAAACCTGTCTGTCTTAAGGGTGCGCGCGCGTAAGGTTTTGGAAGGCACAACGCAAGGGACGAGCATAGCCGTCAATGGCGCATGCCTTACGGTAACCGGCAGAAAAAAGGATGTCCTTGAGTTTGATATGATGCGCGAAACGCTGAAGAAAACGAATCTAGGGACTTTAAAGGCAAAGGACCGTGTCAATTTGGAACGGGCCTTAAAGGCAAACGGAAGGGTCGACGGTCATTTTGTCAGCGGGCATGTGGATGATATGGGGCGGGTCAAGGCAAAGATTACGGGAGAAAATTACACAGAACTCCAAATAAGTGCCAAAAGGAATTTGATGAGATATATCGCGCCCAAAGGCTCCGTTTGCCTGGATGGGGTGAGCATGACGATCGGCGAAGTGCGAGAGGACTATTTCTCTGTGTATTTGATCCCCTTCACGTTGGAGGTAACCACACTGGGGAGTAAGAAAAAGGGTGACCGGATCAATATTGAAACGGACATTTTAGCGAAGTATATCTTGAATAAAAATGAGTTGTCTTGACGCTCGTGAAACGATCAAGGCAAGAAGGAGGCGGTTATGGAGCTTGATATTCTGGAAATCCAAAAAATCATCCCGCATCGATTCCCTTTTTTGATGATCGATAAGATTGTTGATTTGCGCCCGAATGAGAGATTAACGGCGATCAAGAACGTTTCGATCAATGAACATTTTTTTGTGGGCCATTTCCCGGGAGAGAAGGTCATGCCCGGCGTTTTGATCATTGAAGCCATGGCGCAGGCCGGGTGCATTTATTATTATTACAGCAAAAATATGCAGGACAAGGACTTGATCTATTATTTGGCAAAAGTTACGATAAAGTTCCACAAACCCGTGATCCCGGGAGACCAGTTAAGAATTGAAGTCACCCCGATTAGGTTGATGAACAAAGTCGGTTTTTTTGCGACAAAGGCTTTTGTTGATGATCAATTGGTCGCTGACGCTGAAATCGGCTTTGGAGTGAAGGAAATCTATAATTGAATATTGACCTGAAAAAGGAACAGAGGTCGTCTTTAAACCGCCCCCGAAAGAAGTATTCCATAACGGCAAAATGCTTTTTTTTCATCATGGATCTAATAGCCGGTTCCGCGACCACTCTTGCCAAAACGAAATTGATCGAAATATTAGCGAGCATCCCCTATCGCGCATGGGAAATCCGTCAGTACGGACGGCTGACCTTCGGCTATAAGAATAAAGAGCTTGTCAAACAGGCCCTGAAGATCATGGAGTGGGGGCGGGAGGCCCAGGACAATGAGTACTGGCACTTGCGTGTCATTAATGAAAAAATGAGGGAGGATGGACTTAAGGACCCGTGGTATCTTTTTTTCCCAGTTCCGTTTCTCATTGTTGCCTTTTATATAGTTTTTACCCGACTTATAGCGGTCATTAATATCCGTGCGGCCTTTCATTTCAACGCACTCTTTGAGGACCACGCTGAGCATGTTTACGCCCAGTTTGTTCAAGACCATCCTGAATGGGAAAAACAGACGGTTATGAATGCCTTGGTCATTGAACGGGGAAACCTAAATTCATGGGCAGATGTCTTCCGGCGTATAGGGTTGGATGAGCGTGACCATATGAATAACAGTTTTCTTTTCTGCGGTCAGCCGGAACATGTGGTGGATTATGAAGGGATGCCGGAAAAACCCAAACTTTAGATTGAGGAAATGCCTGGTGAAGCGATTTGAGAATTTGTGATGAGAATTGACGCGGGCATGCAGGGGTGATAAACTACCACGTTATGTATTGTTAACTTGGATTTGGCTTATACTTATGGACGAACGAAGTTCGGAACATAAGTATTAGCCAAATTAACCCTCAAGAAAGCTTCACTTTCTTGAGGGTCACGTAAAAAAGATTATTAGTTTGCACCCGAATAGTCAAATGAAAGGGTGCGTAAAATTCTAACACTTATGTCGCTTCGCTTCATAAGTGCAATAATTTTATGGGGCGTAGCGCGGCTGGCTAGCGCGCAACGTTCGGGACGCAGCACCAAATTCCCGATTGGCATAGGAGGAAATTTGGTGCAGTACTTGCTTCTACAAAAAATTTAGAAAAATAAGCATTGAGGCCGTGGGTTTCCTGGCTATATAAATTGTTCATAGAAATTTTATCTTTAAGGAGATTGTCGGGGCGTAGCGCAGCTGGCTAGCGCGCAACGTTCGGGACGTTGAAGTCGACGGTTCGAATCCGTCCGCCCCGACCAATCATGCGAGGGCCAGGACAGGCAAATCCCACCTCCCCGGCTTAGAAATGAGGAGCCATCCATAAGATGGCGACGAATTTAAGTCGTACTCAAGCGTCATCATATTAAGAAAAGCTTGAGTGCGACTATCTGGAGATATTTAAAGAATATATGTACTGCAATCCTAACAGAGGAGAATAATATGGCTGAATCTAATCCCGTGGAAAAGGTCAAAGAGAATGCCAACCCAGGTCAGAATCAAGAACGGACGTGGGCGACCTTTTGCCACCTCAGTTCCTTATTGTTATTCATTTTTCCTCCCATCGGGCATATTTTGGGCCCGCTTGTCATTTGGCTGATCAAGAAGAATGATATACCCCTTGTGAATGAAGAAGGCCGGGCTGTTCTGAATTTCCAGATTTCGTGGACAATTTATTTCGTTGTCACAATGTTCCTGTGTCTTGTCGGTATTGGTTTTATACTGATTGGTCCTGTGATTTTAGCTAATGTCATTCTCGTTATTATGGCTTCCATCAAAACAAGTAACGGCGAGAAATTTCAGTATCCCTGCACGATTCATTTGATTAAATAATCCTCCGTTAGATACGCGATGATCATAAGGAATATCAGGACATGGTTCGGGCGCATATTATTTTCTCCGGGAGGGTTCAAGGGGTCGGTTTCCGCTTTACGGTTCAAAGGCTTGCCTTGACCCTTGGGCTAAAAGGATGGGTCAGAAATCTTCCCAATGGTTCCGTAGAGGTCCTTGTCGAAGGGGCGAAACAGAGAATCGAAGAACTCTGCCGGAAGATCGAAGACGATTTCCAGGGATACATTCAGGATAAAGATATTGAATTCGCCCCTGCGGAAGGGAAATTCGATCACTTCCGCATTACCTATTAGCTGAAACCGGGCATGCGTTGACTATGCGCTACGGAATTTTATCAGATGTCCATGGCAATTTGGAGGCATTGGAGGCTGTTCTTGCGTTGTACCAAGAAGAGAGGATCGAGAATTTCTTTTGTTGTGGTGATGTGGTTGGGTATGGCGCAAATCCTAAGGAATGTCTTGAAATTGTTCGGGGGCTCAGAATGCTTTGTATAGCCGGGAATCATGATTGGGCTGTCTCCGGGCGGCTCAACCCGGCCTATTTTAATCCGGTTGCCAAGGAAGCGATATATTGGACGCAAAAACAACTCACGGCGGAAGAAATCGGTTTTCTCAATGATCTTCAGCTTGTGGATAAGAACGACCAACTTATCCTGACGCATGGGTCGTTGAATGAGCCGGAAAGTTTCCATTATATGATGTATCTGTCTCATGCGGTTGAAACATTCCGTTTAATGGACCGGAATTTATGTTTCATCGGTCATTCTCATGTTCCTCAGATTATTATCAGGCAAAAAGAGAAAATCTGGCTTTCGGATACGTTAAAAATCACAATGGAGCCAGGATGTCAGTATATAATCAATGTGGGAAGCGTCGGGCAACCGCGCGATGGAAATCCCATGGCAGGATATTGTGTTTATGATACAAAATCACAAGGGATCGAGATCAAAAGGATAACTTACGATATCAAGCTGGCCCAGAAGAAAATTCTGCAAGCCGGATTGCCCGCATCTTTAGCGGCGCGTTTATCAATCGGTCATTAAAAAAACACCATGAATAAGACTGAAGCAGCTAAAAAAATAAAGGAGATCGCCGATGCTCTTGAAGAGCATAATTACCGTTATTATGTCCTTGCGGAGCCGACCATTTCGGATAAGGAATACGATGAACTTCTTAAATGTTTGGTTGATTTGGAACATGATTTTCCCGACTTGAAGGATCCTGATTCTCCCAGCCAACGGATAGGGGCAAAGATCCCTTCCGGTGCGAAAGCTGTCACGCACGCAGCCAAGATGTATTCTCTCGATAATACCTATTCCATTGATGAGCTCAGAGAATGGCACAAGCGCGTCCAAAAGGGTTTGTCCGAAAAGCAAGTCGAATATGTTGTGGAGCTGAAAATCGACGGTATTAGCGCGGCCTTGACCTACCACAAGGGCCGGTTTGTGCTTGGGGCGACACGCGGCGATGGCGCCGTGGGAGAAGATGTGACGCATAGCCTGAAAACGGTCCGCTCCATTCCTCTTAAATTAAAGCGGGATGGAAAAACGGCCATTCCGGAAGCGCTTGAAGTCCGCGGTGAAATCTATATGGCCCGTAAGGATTTTGAACAGTTGAATCGAAAGCGCAAAGAGGCGGGGGAAGTCCTGTTTGCCAATCCCAGGAACGCGACGAGCGGATCGGTCAAATTGCTGGATACCCGGATCACGGCACAGAGAAACTTGAGTTGTTTTATCCATTCCTTCGGGATTCTCAAAGGTGAGAAAG
The DNA here is from genome assembly GCA_016931055.1 of Candidatus Omnitrophota bacterium. Classification (GTDB taxonomy): domain Bacteria; phylum Omnitrophota; class Gorgyraeia; order Zapsychrales; family Zapsychraceae; genus 2-02-FULL-52-10. Next base: position 22,922 of record JAFGFL010000089.1, read on the forward strand.
AGTTTAAAACGCAATGGGAATTTCTTAACAGTATTAACAAATGGGGATTTCCTGTTGATCCGCATCATCGGCTCTGCCGAACCATTGAGGAGGTCATCAAATATTGTGAAGAGTACCGGGGTAAACGGGGAGACATCCCCTATGATGTCGATGGCGTTGTTATTAAGGTGAATTCACTAGAGCATCAAGGGCGATTGGGGGCAACGTTAAAAAGCCCCCGGTGGGCTGTGGCCTATAAGTTCCAGGCGACTCAGGCAACGACCACCGTAAAAGATATTGTCGTTCAAGTGGGGAGGACAGGAGTCCTAACGCCTGTGGCTGAGTTGGAACCGGTTGAATGCGCGGGAGTAGTGATTTCCCGGTCAACGCTTCATAATTTTGACGAAGTGAAGCGGCTTGGAATCAAAAAAGGCGACCGAGTCCTGATTGAACGGGCCGGAGACGTCATTCCGAAAATCGTTAAAGTCGTATCCGCTAAAAACGGGTCGAAAGGCGGGCCCTTTACGGTTCCAACACAATGCCCGGAATGCGGGGGAAAAATTGTTAAGGAAAAATCGGAAGATGTTGCTTACCGCTGCACAAATCTCAATTGTCCGCGTCAGTTGGAGCGCAGGATCCTTCATTTTGCCTCCCGCGGGGCTATGGACATTGAGGGGTTGGGGGAATCTGTTGTTGATCAATTGCTCGATAAGGAACTTGTCAATGACGTGGCAGACATCTATGGCCTTAAAGAAAAGGACCTGTTGACGCTTGATTTGTTCAAGGAGAAGAAAGCGGATAATTTGATTCGGGCCATAGAAAAAAGCAAGCAACAGCCGCTTTCGCGGTTTCTTTTTGGACTTGGGATCATGAACATCGGCGAAAAAGCAGCTTATGTATTAGCGCAGAGGTATGGCGGCCTGGATAGGATCATGGCCGCAAAAAAGGAAGACCTGGAATCGATCTACGAGGTCGGGGAAGTCATGGCTGATTCCATAACGGCTTATTTCCATAGACCAGCGACGAAGAAGCTGATCCAAAAGTTCCGCAAAGCCGGCGTCCAAATGATTGAACCTGCTGAACCAAGAGGGCAACAGTTGGCAGGAAAGAAGTTTGTGTTTACCGGTGAATTAAAAACGATAACACGGGGTCAGGCAAGCGCTCAGGTCAAGAAAATGGGAGGAGACGTGACGTCCAGTGTCAGTAAAAATACGGATTTTGTGGTTGCCGGGGAGTTGCCAGGTTCAAAATATAAAAAAGCCGCCGATCTGGGGATTAAGATATTAAATGAACAACAATTCTTTGATTTGATTTCAGAATAGTTTGTCGGACGACATAAACAAAGGACTTTTATGGGTTATATAAGACACAACAAGAAATGGTTCTCTGGCGCAATAGGGATCTGCTGTTTCTGTTTACTCGTTTTTGCGTTGGGCGGCTGTTCGACTTTACGGCGCAAATTTACCAGAAAAAAGAAACAGGATAGTGAGGAAAGCCAGAGATTCATCCCGGTTTTGGAGCCGGTCGATTATCCGGAAAAGACGCAGTCGCCTTTAGAAAAATACAAACGGCATTATTCGCTTTGGAGAGTATGGGACAGGGACCTTTTGCAGGCGATTGATAATGATGACAGTGATAAGCGGCAGAAATATCTTTTGGGGCAGGCCGTTGAACAATTAGAAGAGATGGGACAACTGTTAAATGATACGAAGCGATCGGAGCTCATCCTTCTGATAACCAAACTGCGAAAACTCGAAGATCAATACAATAAGCCGGTTGCCATGAGGAATACGTTCTCGATCAAGAAAACCATCGAGCGTAACTCGCGGGATATCCGAAACGGATTTGCGCCTGACCCCGCTTGGCTCAGTTCAAAATGATCTTATGAAAGAATGCATCGAAGAGTTCATGAATTATTTGGCCGTTGAACGGGGGCTTGCCCAGAATACCTTATTGGCTTACCGCCGGGACTTAAACAAATATTCCTCTTTTCTGGCGAAGAAAGGGATTCAGGGGGCGGTCCAGGTTAAGCGTGAGCATATCTCCGATTTCATGTTTGACCAGAAAAAGAGGGGCCTATCCGCCGCTTCCATCTGCCGGAGTTTGGCTGCGATCAAGATGTTCCATCGGTTCTTGGTCCGTGAAAGGCACGCCAATGAAGATCCGACTCATTTGATCGATACTCCTAAAAAATGGAAAAGGGTTCCCAATGTTCTGGCGACGTCTGAGATCGAGTCCATGATTAACACCGTCAAAGGGAAAGGATGGCAGGCGGTCCGTGATAAGGCCATTTTGGAATTGTTTTACGCCAGCGGCATGCGTGTTTCCGAATTGCTGAATCTGAAGGTTGATAGTGTTAATCTCGAACTGGGTTATGTCCGTTGTGTGGGCAAAGGGAGTAAGGAACGTATTATCCCCGTCGGCAGGCGGGCTTGCGAGGCCATAGAGAAATATTGCCAGAAGGTGCGCACGAAACTGGTTAAGGATAAGACAACGGTGTTTTTATTCTTAAGCCGTTTGGGCAAGAAAATCAGCCGGCAAAGCATTTGGAAAATCATTAAGAACTGCGCAAAACAGGCGCATATAAGAACAGAGATAAAACCGCATACGCTGAGGCACTCATTTGCGACCCATCTTCTTGAGCGTGGGGCCGACCTGCGTTCCGTTCAGGAAATGTTGGGGCATTCGGATATTTCCACGACACAGATTTACACGCATGTGGACAGGGAAAGGCTTAAAACGATTCATAAACAGTTCCATCCGCGCGGTTGAAACAAGAGCTATGAAGAATTATCTATTGAACCTGGACCAAAAATCCCTTCAGACGATCCGGGAAATCGGGGAAGAAGCTGAACGAAAGAAACGGTCCGCCTATATTGTCGGCGGCGTTGTTCGGGATATTATCTTAAAACGGAAGAATCTGGATCTCGATATTGTTGTCATAGCTAATGCCATAGGGTTGGCCAGGGATTTGGCTAAAAAGTGGAATGGGAAAGTGACAACGTATAAGGAGTTCGGGACAGCGTCTTTGGAGACTTCTGAAGGGTTTCGCATTGATTTTGCGACAGCCCGAAGGGAATGTTACGCACATTCCGGCGCGTTGCCTCATGTTCAACCAGGAAATTTATCGGAAGACCTTTTACGCCGGGATTTCACCATGAACGCAATGGCGATCGCGATCAATCCGGATTGTTTTGGCCAATTAATAGATGGGTTAGGAAGTTTGACCGATCTACAAAAGGGTGTCATTAAGGTCTTGTACGACCAGAGTTTTATGGATGACCCGACACGGATTCTCAGAGCGGTCCGTTTTGAGCAGCGGTTTTCGTTTAAAATGGAAGAGCGCACATTATCGCTCTTGAAAGCGGCATTGCAAAAGAAGGCCTTCTTGAATGTGAAGCCCCCGCGTTATTTTGACGAATTCAAAAACATATTACATGAAGAGGATCCCATAAAATGCCTTAAACGGCTGCACCAATTGGGCGGATTAGGCTTTTTAAATCCTAGGTTTAAAGCGCATCTACAGGACTTAAATCTTTTGCATCAGAGGATTCAAGAGACGCGAAAACATCTATTCTATAGACAAAAAGATTGGTGGCTCATTTATTTTATGGGACTTATGGCAAATGCCGATTGCCGTGTCGTTGATCGTGTTTTGACGAAATTTTCATTTACAAAAAATGAGCGTGTAGGCATCCAACAAAGCCTTAAAGCCAATGAGGTCATTAAAAAACTTTCAGTTCGGCAATTGCGTCCGAGCCAGGTTTATCAGGCATTACGGTATTTAACGGGAGAAATGATTTTGTATTTGCGTGTGATGACATCAACACGTATTGTCCATAGGCGCATTGATCAGTTCCTGATCCATAGCCGTTATGTTAAGCTTTATATCAACGGTGAGGCCTTAAAGCAGATGGGCATTGTTTCTGGAAGCAGCATGGGAAAGATCTTAGAAGATATTCTTTGTTTAAAAATAGATGGAAAAATCAGTACACGGCAGGAAGAATTAAGAGCGGCGTCGGCATGCTTAGGGAAGTTCAGCGGATCGATTTGTTAATAAAAAGGAGCAGGGAAATGGGACGCATTGAGCGGATCAATCAGCAAGTTAAGCGCGAAATTGGAAGGATCCTTCTTCAGGAAATGGCAGACCCGCGCCTACAATTCGTGACGATTATGGATGCGGATGTCAGCCGAGATCTGCAAAACGCAAGGATCCGTTATAGTGTCTTGGGAAAAGAGAGCGAAATCCAATCTGCGAAAAAAGGTTTGGAGGGGGCCAAGGGGATGATTCGGCGTCTCTTGGGGCAGTCTATGAACATGCGCCACACGCCAGATTTGATATTTATATATGACCAATCCATTGAAATAAGCGCCCGTATCGAAGAAACTTTACAGGAGATCCACGATGAGCATGAAACGCATCATCCAGATAATCAAAAAGAATAAAAAATTCCTTATTAGTACCCATGTCAATCCTGATCCGGATGCGCTCTGTTCGGAATTGGCCTTGGCCATTTACTTGAAGTCATTGGGGAAAACGGTTACGATCGTCAATCATGAACCTGTTCATTCAAGATTCCATTTTCTTCCAAGGGCACGAAGCATTAAATCATACGACCAAAATAAAAGGGTTGTTTATGATGTTGCCGTTATCGTTGACTGCGGCGAATTAAGCCGGATAGGAAAGGTTCAAAACTTAATCCAAAAAGAAAAGATCCTTATCAATATTGACCATCATATTACCAACGATCGGTTCGGTGACATCAACTTAGTTATGCCGATGGCCTCTTCAGCAGCTGAAGTGCTTTATGAATTATTGCGGCGGGCCAAATGCACTTTAACCAAGAATTTGGCGATGCATTTATATGTCGGGATCATGACGGACACGGGATCATTCCGCTATGAAAATACAACGGCCCGGACCCATGAGATTGTGGCGGAATTGTTAAGGCATAGGATTTCTGCCGTGGATGTGTACAGAAAACTTTATGAGATCATTCCCTTCAGCGATCTTAAAGAATTCATGAAGGTCATAAGCGGTTTTGACATGTTTTATTCTGGAAAAGTTGTCTGTGTTCAATTGAGAAAGAAGGCCTTGTCGAAATTTTCCGGAGAGTTTGATTTACGCGATACCATTTTCAAGTTTTTGCGGTCGATAAAAAGCGTTGAAGTTTTTGTCGTACTGACAGAGATTGATAAGAACAGGACTCGGGTGAATATGCGCTCAACCAATTCATTTGACGTTGCAAAGCTTGCCAATCGTTTTAAGGGTGGAGGACACCGTCGGGCCAGTGGCTGTATGATCAATAAGAATATCCTTTCGGCCCAAAAAGATGTGCTGAGGGAAATTAAAAAGATTTTGTGAAGGAATATATTATGGATGGGATCATAATCGTCAATAAGCCTGACGGGATGACGTCACACGATATCGTGACCCATGTGCGGCGAAAGTTTAAAATGAAGCGGGTCGGACATGCCGGAACATTGGACCCTTTGGCGACGGGTGTTTTGATCGTGCTTCTGGGAAAAGCAACAAAACTTTTCAGCAAATTTGTTGCTTTAGACAAGGCCTATCAGGCGACTATGGTTTTAGGGACAGAAACAACTTCGGCAGATATAGATGGAAAAGTGATCGGGCATAAACCTTACCAACATATCGCGCGCAAACAGGTTGAGGATGTTTTTGAGAAATTTATCGGTGATATTGAGCAAATCCCCCCGATGGTTTCAGCCGTTAAAATGGCCGGGCAGAAGCTTTACCACTTAGCCCGCAGGGGCATCGAAGTCAAACGGAAACCGCGGCAAGTTTGTATTAAGCGTTTGGAGATTGAGGCATTTAATCCACCTGAAGTGAAATTTTATTTGGAATGCTCAAAGGGCACCTATGTTCGCCAGCTTGCCGATGATGCTGGAAAGGCCTTAGGCTGCGGGGCTTGCATCTCTCAAATCCAGAGGACAAAAGTCGGTGCATTTTCCATTGAAGATGCTGTCGACATAAAGGATCTTAATGAAAGTCATATACGACGTTGGGAAGATTGACCGGACGTTAACAAACGCAGTCTTGGCAATTGGTGTTTTTGATGGCCTTCATCTTGGACATCAGAAATTGATTAAAGCTGCAGTTAAAAAAGCAAAAAAGATGAGAGTGCCGGCCGTCGTCATGACATTCTTCCCGCATCCCGTGCAGGTGTTGCACCCAAACTGCTATCTGCCGTTTATTGTTTCTTTGTCCCATCGCCTTAGACTGATCAAACAGTTGGGTGTGAAAGCGTGTCTGGTTATCCCATTTACCAAGAAAATTTCGCAGTTAACGGCGGGACAATTCGTTAAGAAATATTTGATACGTCTTTTTTGTCCTCAAGAAGTGTATGTTGGTGCCGATTTTTGTTTCGGTAAAAACAGACAAGGAACGGTTTCTTATTTAATGAACGCCGGGCAGAAATATGGATTTAAAGTCAATGCCGTTGCTCCTGTGAAAGCGGGCAACAGGAAAATCGGAAGTTCTTCCATCCGCCATTTGATCATGCGCGGCAGGTTAAATGAAGCGAGTCGTTTATTGGGTCGCAATGTTTCTTTAATGGGTAAGGTTGTCAAAGGCGAAGGCCGCGGAAAGTCGCTTGGGTTTCCGACGGCCAACATTTTTCCAGAGAACGAGATGATTCTACCCGTCGGTGTTTATGCCGTGCGTGTTAAAACAGGTCACAGAATGTATAAGGGGATGGCGAATGTCGGCCGGAGGCCGTCATTTAAAAAAAATAAGAATCATATCAATATAGAAATTCATATTTTCGAATTTAAGAAGTCACTCTACGGAAAAGAAATTAGTGTCGAGTTTATAAAAAAAATCCGCAACGAGAAATTCTTCAAATCACCGCAGGAATTAACCGATCAGCTTGCACGCGATACTGTCACATGCAAAACAATTTTAAAATCGCGTTAAGGTCAATTGTCTTCACAGTGTGATATCGATTATTTTTCCTCTTCGCTTATCTCATTTTCAAAATTGGGTTCCGAAATGCAAACCCCATATATTGTATCTCGCTTCCCATATTATACAAATTGTTGTATATGAAGTACATACGAAAGAATTTGTAAAATTTTGTATTGACTTTTCCCATGATATTACCTATACTGTGAAATATAGTGGTGCAAAGTGGAGGAATGTGCCACGGTAAAAACCATTGAATCCTATGAGGTTGAATGTTCTACGGAGAATTTAAACATAGTATTGATAGAAAAGGGAGGCTTATTTTACCGGCGAAATTCCGAGAGGTATGTAAGGAATACAGAATCGACCGGTTTTTTTTGACCCGCGGTCTGGACAAATGTATCTTTATGTTCACGGAAGACGAGTGGCATCTTCAGGAACAAAAATTTAAGACGATGTCTTTCACCAAACAAGAAACGCGGTCATTTAACCGGATGTTTTTCTCCGGTGCGGTTGATGTGGTCCCTGACAAACAGGGGCGTTTCATTATCCCTGAGTACTTGAAAGAATATGCTGATGTCAAGAAAGATACGGTCATTATCGGGGTTTCCAACCGTATCGAAATCTGGGACCGGAAAAGCTGGCAATCGTTCTATGAAAATTCGAGCGGTTCGTTTGAGCAGATCGCGGAAAACATCCTCAATCTCTAACAGGGCTTTATCTATGCTGATGGAACGTTTGATTATGGGCGACGTACAAGAAACAACAGGAAATGAAGAGACATCCCACATCCCGGTTATGCTGAATGAAGTGATTAAATACTTGGATCCAAAACCGGGAAATATTGTTGTTGATGGAACTCTTGGATTGGGGGGGCACGCCGAGGTTATTCTCAAGCTGATTGGATCAAAGGGGCGTTTAATCGGTATCGATCGAGACGCGCAAGCCCTTGCCATGGCGAGTAAAAATTTAAGTGCTTATCAGGACCAATGCGATTTTATCCACGAGAACTATTCGAATATCGATAAGGTCTTGGCAAAATTGAACATCCGCCATGTTGACCGTGTTCTTTTGGATTTGGGGCTTTCGAGCTTTCAATTAAACGACCCTCAGAGAGGATTCAGTTTTCGGGCAGAGGGCCCCTTAGATATGCGCATGGATCAGGACAGTTATATTTCCGCCTTTGACTTGGTCAATTCGTTGTCTGAAAGAGAAATTTCAACGATTCTTAAGGATTTTGGACAAGAGCGCTGGCATCACCGTATAGCCCGCTATGTGGTCCAATCCCGATTAAAAAAGCCAATAGAGACTACTAAAGAGTTGAGTGATATCGTCCTGCGGGCCATGCCGCGCCAAAGTCGAAGAGAAAAGATTCATCCAGCGACAAGGGCTTTTCAAGCCTTTCGGATCGCCGTTAATCGCGAGCTCGAAGGGCTTGAGGAAGCCCTCGAAAAGTGTTTGGATGCCTTGAAAGTCGGCGGGCGGATCGCCGTCGTTGCGTTTCATTCGTTGGAAGACCGGGTTGTCAAACAGAAGTTCCGCAAATGGAGCCAAAGCGGAGAGTTGGATCTTATTGTTAAAAAACCTTTAAGGCCAAGCGAGGGGGAAGCCAGGTTTAATCCCCGGGCACGGAGCGCCCGGCTGAGGATCGCAGAAAGGATATAGATGCAATTGTGTAAATTCATAAAAATGATGGGAATCGTTATCGCATTGGCGCTTACGTATATCCACATGCAAATGCAGATTGTCGACTTGGCATATAGAGGGAACCAGAAAGAGCTTAAGATCAGGAAACTTGTTGAAGAAAACGGCAATACGACGTATAAGATTTTAATGTTGGAGTCGGCCAATCATTTGGGAGTCGCTATGCTGGATGAAGGCTCCGACATGCAGTTTGCCGATGCGGAGGATATCGTTCAGGTTGTCACCTCAAAAGAGCTCCTCATGGAAGATCATTTGGTTGAAGAGTCCAAGCTCGCTAAACGTAAAAATCCCTTGATCAATTTATCATCCCTCGGCATTGAGGCTGAGGCAAGAACGGCCGAATAGATTCCAGATGTTTCTTTGATTGTATTGCTACGGCTTTCTATTAGAACGTGTGTGCTGGTCTGTCCAGTTGCGGTCTATAGTATACAGAATTTGATATGCAAAATCGAAAACATTCCCTTCGCTTCAGCCTTGTTATCCTCGCGCTCTTAACTTGCCTTTTTATATTCCTGGTTAAGCTGCTTCTCATTCAGGTCTTCAAGTCAACGCATTTGACCAATCTGGCGCAGAAACAGCATAATTATTTTGTTGAGCTTGAGCCTGTGCGCGGTACGATTTATGACCGTAATTTACGGCCCTTGGCCTTCAATGTGCCGGTATATTCTTTGTTTGCCAATCCGCGTTCTATGTCGGAGGAAGATAAAAAGGAGGCTGTTGAACAATTAGCGCCTCTACTCGGGATGAGCCCCGATTTTCTTCTTGAGCGCCTAGATCGTGAAAAATATTTTGTCTGGCTTAAGCGTAAACTGCCTGCGGAGGTAACCGACCAAATAAAAAAACTGAAAATAAAAGGCATTGATTTCCGGAGGGAAAGTAAACGGTATTATCCCAACGGCAGTTTGGCCTCCCATATTATCGGTTTTGCCGGGACGGATAATGCGGGGCTCGAAGGGCTCGAATTGTCCTATGATAAATACCTCAGGGGAAAAGAAGGGCAGATGCAGGTCTTAAGAGATGCACGGCAGATTCAATTGCAGATGAGGGAATGGTTCATCCCGCCTCAGGACGGATTTCATATTGTCTTGACCATTGATGAGACCATTCAATATATTGCCGAAAGCGCTTTGGAGAAAGCCTATAAACACTATGATGCCAAAGCGGCCAGTATCATTGTTATGGACATTGCGACGGGAGAATTACTCGCCTTGGCTAACCGGCCAACCTATGATTTGGATCATGCTGCGGACAGTGCTATTGAGAGCCGGACCAATCGGGCGATCAGCTTTGTTTATGAGCCGGGTTCCGTCTTTAAGGTGGTCACGGCCGCGGCGGCTTTAGAAGAAGATATTTTCACCGAAGAAGATAAGATCTATTGTGAAAACGGTCAATACCGAATTGCGAATCATATTTTATCAGACCATACGCCTCATGGGACATTATCCTTCAGGGATGTTTTTGGCCTTTCAAGTAATATCGGAGTCACAAAAATTGCCCAGAAAGTCGGGGCAGCGAATATCTATAAATATGGCCGGCGGTTTCGCTTTGGGATGCCGACAGGGATAGATCTTGAAGGGGAGGTTAGCGGCTGGCTAAAGGATCCTTCCCAATGGTCAAAGACAACAATCGGGGCCATCCCGATCGGCTATGAGGTAACGGTCACGCCCTTGCAGCTAGTTTGTGCCCTTTCATCAATCGCAAATGAGGGCGTGTATATGCGGCCGTTTGTGGTAAAATACGTCAAAGATAATCAAGGTGAGTATATCAAATCATTCGAACCACAGATTATCGATAGAACGATCAGCCCCGATACGGCAAGGCGGGTGACAGAAATTCTTAAAGGGGTTGTTGAGACCGGAACAGGGAAGAAAGCACAAATAAAGGGCATGACGGTGGCCGGTAAGACCGGAACCGCGCGTAAAGTTGCCAATGGGCATTATATTCAGGGTAAATATTACGCAAGTTTCATGGGGTTTGCCCCTGCCGATAATCCACGCTTAGCGGTGGTCGTTGTTCTTAACCAACCGTATCCAAGTTATTTTGGAGGTACTGTTGCCGCCCCGGTTTTCCAGGAAGTTATGAGCAATGCGTTAAAATACCTTAAGATCTCCGAATAATCAAAGAACCGCAGACTATATATGACCTTGAGTGAACTGTTAGCCGGGATATACGACGGCGAAATCGACCCCCGTTTTAAAGAGACCGAAATCTTCTCTATCAGTTGCGATTCGCGCAAGGTCATGATGGGCGGGCTTTTTGTGGCCCTTCAAGGATTTGCACAGAATGGGGCTGATTTTATTGAGGCGGCGATTGGGAAAGGGGCTTATGCGGTAGCCACAAGCGCAGATGTTGATCGTCTGCGAAAGGAATATCATCGCGTTTGTTTTCTGAAAGTGGACAATCCCCGGGAATTCTTGCAGGGGGCAGTTTATAAGTATTTGGGAAACCCTTCCAATGACGTGCGGACGATAGGCATTACGGGAACTAACGGTAAAACCACCATTACGTATTTGATCGAGTCGATTCTCAAGGAAGCCGGAAAAGAATGCGGCGTGGTCGGCACCGTCAATTACCGCCTGGCTGATAATGTTGTTCCGGCAAGACAAACGACACCGAGCTTCATTGATAACCAGCATTTCTTGAAGGGGCTGGCCTTGCAAAGAGTCCCGTATTGCGCAATTGAAGTTTCCTCACACGCGTTAACGCAGGGACGTGTCCATGGCATCAATTTCAGGGGCGCCGTATTTACCAATCTGACCAATGATCATTTGGACTATCATGAAACAATCGAGAACTATTTTGCTGTTAAATCGCTCTTGTTCACCGGATTGGCATCTGAAGCGACGGCAGTTATTAATATAGACGACCCGTATGGACGCCGGCTGTTGCCCATGACCAAGGCAAATGTTTTTACGTATGGTATAAAGAATCAAGCAGATGTTATGGCCAAGGATGTCCAGTTAGATATATCCGGCAGCCGATTGATTCTGGCCTGCCCAACTGGTGAGAGCGAGATCCAAACGCCGTTTATTGGAATTTATAATGTCTATAACATCCTTGCGGCGGCTTCCATTTGTCTTGCTGAACGTTTAGACTTAAACATCATAAAAAGGGGAATCGAGCGCCTTTCTATTGTTCCTGGACGACTAGAAAGGGTTAGTTGCGGGCAGGATTTCTCTATTTTTATTGATTATGCGCATACGCCTGACGCCCTTGAGAATGTCCTTACGGCCCTGCGCGAGGTCAGCCGGACACGTATTATTCTTGTTTTCGGTTGCGGCGGCAACCGTGACAAATCAAAAAGGGCCCTTATGGGGAATGCTGCTGACCGGTTAGCCGATTTCTCGATTGTTACGAGTGATAATCCCAGGAACGAAGATCCGCGCTCAATCATCGATCAAATCATTCCCGGATTTCATCATGATCATTACAAAGTCATTGTGAACCGGAAAGAGGCCATTCACCACGCGCTGAAGATGGCCAAACCCGGAGACATGGTTCTTATTGCCGGAAAAGGGCATGAAAATTATCAGGTTTTCGCGGATGGCCCGGTCCATTTTAATGAACGGGAAATCATTGAGAAAATTTTCAAATGTTGACGATTTACGAACTTCAAAAAATTACAAAAGGAAAAATTGACCAGGGAGACGCCGCCGCAACAGTCACGGGCGTCTCGATCAATTCGCGGATCATAAGAAGGGGAAACGTTTTTATCGCCATTAAAGGCGCACGGTTCGATGGCCATCAGTTTATCCCGAAGGCCATACGCCATGGGGCCCGTGCGGTTATTGTGTCAAAAAAGGTCAGATGTCCGCGTGATATTGCGGTTGTTCGTGTCAAAGATACGACCAAGGCCTTGGGGCAGATCGCGGCATGGCACCGCGCGCGGTTTGATATTCCCGTCATTGCCATCACAGGAAGCACGGGGAAGACGACAACCAAAGAGATGGTTGCTTCTGTCTTGCAGAAAAAATTCAGGGTCCTGAAGAATGCCGGGACCGAGAACAATCAATTCGGAGTGCCGTTAACCCTTCTTCGATTGAAATCTTTTCATCAAGCCGCCGTCCTTGAGCTGGGGACAAATCAGCCTGGGGATATCCGTTGGCTGGCAAAGATTGCCGGGCCGACAATGGCCGTTTTTACGAATATCGGCGAGTCCCATTTAGAAAAGTTAAAATCTCCGGCTGGAGTTTTTAGGGAGAAAGCTCAACTGATCAAGTATGTGGAACCCGGAGGTGTGATCTTTGTCAACGGCGATGACAGCTACCTGGCGCCATTATCGAAGGCATCCATAAAACATAGGGCTGTCCGTTTCGGGTGCGGCCATAACGTTGATCATAAGGCAAGCCGCATCAGAATCATGGGCAACCGTTGCCTTCATTTTAAAATCCAACATCATTTGGTTAAAATCAACAGCCCTGCCGTTCACAATGTGTATAATGCATTAGCTGCAATTTCTTGTGGTCTGGCGTTCAAAATTCGTTATAATGATATCATTGTCGCGTTGAGCCGCTTTCAATTCCGGAGGGGGCGGCAAGAAATAAATAAAATCGGTCCGTTTTGGCTGATTGATGATACCTATAACGCCAATCCGGTATCGTTTACAAGCGCGATAAACACCCTGGACGCCTTGCATATCCAGGGCAAGAGGATTGTTGTTTGTGCGGACATGCTGGAATTAGGCCCGCGGTCGGCGGCATTCCATCGGGCAGCGGGAGCGATGATCGGGCGATCCAACACGGATGTCGTTTTGACAATCGGCCGCTGTTCGCGCTTTATTACCGAAGAGGCAAAGCGATTCAAGAGCAAAATTGTTGCCCGGCATTGCAAAGACATGAAAGATGTGCAGAGGCACCTGAAAACCTTCTGCCGTCCCGGCGATGGCATCCTCATAAAAGGGTCACGGGCCATGCATATGGAACGGGCCGTTGTCTATTTTAAGGAATATTGTCATTTGAAATTTCTCAATTGAGTCATTAAGATTCTCATTAAACTTTATTAACCCCCATGTTTTATTACCTCTCTGAATTCAAACATCTCTTTTTCGGTCTCAATATTTTCCGGTATATTACCTTCCGCTCCGCCATGGCGGGCTTGACGACTTTTTTGTTTTGCGTTGTTTTCGGGCCGTTTATCATTGAAAGGCTTAAAAAAATGAAAGTCCGGGAAATTTCCAAAAGGGCTGACTGCCCGGACCTTGACCCGTTTCACGGCCCCAAAGAAGGGACTCCGACCATGGGAGGCATTTTTATTGTCGCCGGCATATTATTTTCCGTTTTCTTGTGGGCCGATTTGGGAAACCGCTATATTCTTCTGACAGCTTTCACATGCGCCTATCTTGCGGTCCTTGGGTGGTTTGATGATTATGTCAAATTAACGCAAAAAGGACGGCGCGGCCTAACCAAACGCACCAAACTGCTTTGGGAGATTGCGTTAGGGTGTTTTATCGGGAGTTATGTCTATTTTAATCCCGACACCGCCACCAAGTTGGACATCCCGTTTTTAAAGGAGTTTATCATTGATTTGAGCATATTGTATATTCCGTTTGCCGCTCTCGTGGTCATCGGCACATCGAATGCGGTCAATCTGACGGACGGACTCGATGGATTGGCGATAGGCTGCGTGCTCATCGTGAGTTTAACTTTGGCCGTCTTAAGCTATATTACAGGCCATTTGGCGTTTAGTCAGTATCTGTTTATCCCTTATATCTCTGGAGCGGGTGAGCTTGCCGTTTTCTGTTCCGCCGTGATGGGGGCCAGTCTCGGCTTTTTGTGGTTTAATTGCCATCCGGCCACTATTTTTATGGGGGACGTTGGGTCTTTATCGCTGGGCGGGACCTTGGGCGTTATTGCCGTCCTGATCAAAAAAGAATTATTGCTGTTCATCGCTGGCGGGATTTTTGTTATGGAGGCCGTATCGGTGATCATGCAGATCTTTTCCGTTAGGCTGCGCGGCAAAAAAATATTCAAGGTTTCCCCACTGCACCATCATCTGCAATTATCGGGATGGCATGAGTCGAAAATCATCATCCGTTTTTGGATTATCGCGATTATCCTCGCCATGATCACGTTAATAACCTTGAAGATCAGATAACGGCTTGGGGAAGAAACGGTTCATTCTATGAAAATGGAAGGGAAAAAGATTGTCATCATCGGCGGCAAAAGAAGCGGGATGGCCTTGGCGCGATTAGTGGTTGCTTTGAGGGGCAAGGCAGGAATATCCGAGCAAGGGACACAAGAGGCCTTGGCCAAGGAATTCAGGGATTGGGCGGTCCATCATCATGTCGCTTTGGAATTTAACGGGCATACACGAGGTTTTGTAGAGGACGGCGATCTCATCGTATTAAGCCCTGGGGTGCGTATTGACACTCTGCCCGTTCAGTGGGCCAAAAATAAAGGGATACCGGTCTTAGGGGAGATTGAATTCGCCGCGCAATTCTGCAGCAAACCGATTATCGCGGTCACGGGAAGCAACGGAAAAACCACGGTCTGTACGCTGATCAAGGAAGTCTTAGAGCATGCTGGACGAAAAGCGTGCTTATGCGGAAATATCGGACACCCTTTCTCGGAGTATGTCCTTGATCTTGATCAAAAAGATTATGTGGTTTTAGAAATCAGTTCCTTTCAATTGGAATCTGTCCTTGATCCGAGCTCGACGCTAAGGACGCATCCCGACTGTGATCATAGAGTCAAGGGGTTTAAACCCCATATCGCGGTTATCTTGAATTTCAGCCAGAACCATCTCGACCGCCATCAAGATCTCCAGGAATATTTGGGCGCGAAAAAGAGGATATTTCTGAACCAAGACAAAGATGATTTTGCCGTTCTTAATTATGGCGATCCGCAACTAAAAGCTTTAGCCTCCTGCGTTAAATCCCAGGTTGTCTATTTTAACGTTCCTTCGGATAGTCCAGAAAGCGTCAATCCCAATCATTTAGCTGTTCTGGCGGTGGGGCGGATCCTCGGCGTCAGTGATGGATGCTGTCGGGAAGTATTTCAACGGTTTAAGGGCGTTGAGCATCGGTTGGAAAAAGTGCGCTGTCTGGACGGCATCGATTTTATCAATGATTCCAAAGCGACAACGGTCGAAGCGGCCGGGTGGGCGCTCAAGAATCTCAATCAACCGGTTGTCCTGATTTGCGGCGGGAGGGATAAAAATGTCGATTTTTCCGTATTGATCGGCCCCATACGGGAAAAAGTGAAGAAGATATATGCCATAGGAGAGGCGAGGGCGAAGATCCGCCGGGCTTTTGGGACGGTAAGCAGTTTTGAGGAATGTGAAGGATTGGAAGAGGCCGTCAACAAGGCGAGGCAAAGCGCTTCGAGAGGGGATTGCGTTCTGTTAAGCCCCATGTGCGCGAGTTTTGATATGTTTAAGGATTTTGAGCACCGTGGCCGTGTGTTTAAAGAAATTGTCAATCGGCTAAAATAATATGCGCGATATTCGGATATCCATTGCAGTTGTCGTGACCCTTATGGTCAGCCTTGGGATCACGATGATCTATAGCTCAAGCGGCATATACGCCATGCAGGAACTGGGCGATAAGACATATTTCTTAAGCCGGCATTTGTTGTTTTTGTTTGTTGCTTTGTTGGCGGCTTTTGCCGTTATGGCTGTGGATTATCGTCATTTGCAATGGGCCGCAAAGCCGCTTCTTCTTATAGCCATCGCATTGCTTGTTCTTGTTCTCGTCCCAGGGATCGGGAAATCGAGTTTTGGCGCGAGGCGCTGGTTTAAAATCGGGCCGTTTAATTTTCAGCCTTCTGAATTTGCAAAGCTAGCTGTGTTGATTTATCTTGCTGATTTTTTATCCCGGAAACAGAATAAGATCAAAAGTTTCTGGGAAGGGTTTTTGCCCGTTATCATTATTTTGTGCGTTCTTTGTTTACTGGTCGTGAAGCAGCCGGACTTGGGCAATTCCGTGCTTATTGCGGTCATGATGCTGATCTTGATGTATACAGCTGGGGCAAGGATTCTTCATATTATGGTTCTGGCATTGATGGCTATGCCCGCCTTGTTCGTGTTGGTTGTCTGCGTCCCTTATCGGTGGAAAAGGATCATTGCCTTTATCGATCCCTGGAAGGACGCACAAGGGGTTGGTTTTCAACTGTCACAGTCTCAGATCGCGTTAGGATCGGGGGGCACTTTTGGCGTCGGCTTGGGCAAAAGTGTCCAAAAACTCTTTTACCTTCCAGCGGCGCACACGGACTTTATCTTTTCGATTATCGGGGAAGAATTGGGCTTGTTAGGAACGCTGGCCGTGGTTGTTCTGTTTGGGGTGTTTATTTGGCAGGGGGCACGGATTGCCAAGAGGACAACGGACCCTTTTGGCCATTTTTTGGCCTTCGGTATTGTTGTCATGATCGGGCTTCAGGCTGTTGTGAACATCGGCGTCAGCATCGGGGCCTTCCCGACGAAAGGATTGCCTCTTCCGTTCATTAGTTATGGAGGCTCAGCGCTGATTTTTAATATGATGGCGGTCGCGTTATTGCTGAATATTTCGAGGGTGCAGGATTTATAACATGACACAAGACACAAGACACAAGACACAAGAAACGAATGAGGCAGCCCTGCGTCCCGTGTCCTGCGTCTTGTGTCTTTGTGGATTTCACTTGCCATGAAATTCGTTATCGCGACAGGCGGGACAGGCGGGCATCTTTTCCCTGCGCTTATGGTTTCCGCAGAACTTGAGCGCAGAGGGCATGATGTGCTCTATCTTGGATCCTTTGCGCAAAGCTGGAAACAATTACACAATAGCGGTTTTGTCTTCGAAGAAGTTGGAGCGAGAGGGTTTACCTCAAAGTCATTCAAGGAAAAAATAGTGGCTAGCGCCGCCATGATGAAGGCGATATTGATATCGTTTCGCTTATTGAAAAAAATCAAGCCTCATGCCGTCCTTGGCTTTGGGGGCTATGGCGCTTTCCCGGTTGTCTTATCGGCAGTGTTTTTGCGGTATCCGGTCTTGATCCATGAACAGAATGTTGTTCCCGGACGGGCCAACGCGATATTGGCGAATTTTGTGGATAGAATTGCAATCAGTTTTCAAAAGGGCAGCCGGTACTTTAATCCCAGAAAAACTGTTTTGACCGGATGCCCGTGTCATCTTCCCAAGGGAGATGCCGATCGGACTGCCATCCTCAATGAATTCCGGTTGAAGGAAGGCAAACGCACGATCCTGGTTGTCGGAGGAAGCCAGGGGAGCCAGCGCATAAACACAGTATTTATGGAAACAGCCGGAGTATTAAAAGAAAAATTGGACTTTCAAGTCATCCACATATCCGGTCGACAGGACTACCTAAAGCTGCAAGGACAGTATAATCTATTGGGAATACCCTTTGCGTTATTTGATTTTTTAGATAAGATGGAAGAGGCTTATCATATTTCTGATCTGGTCATTTCCAGATCGGGAGCAGTTACAGTAAGTGAGATAGCCGTATTTCGGATACCGGCAATTTTTATTCCTTATCCTTATGCCCATGGGCATCAAAGAGAGAACGCCGCTGTTTTGTGTGAAGAACATATTGCTCGATTAATCGAAGATAAGGAGCTTTCAGCTTCAAAGTTGGCGGAAACTGTTTACTCTATGCTCGCTGACCGGGATTTGAACAGAATGAATAAGGAAATTTGTTTTCCTGATGCTGTTGGTAAATTAGCTGAGGAGGCGGTTTGTTTGGCAGAGCGCAAATAAAGGCTATCCCGCTCATGCTTTTAGTTTTCGTGTTGACGGGACTTCCCGCTTATGCGCAAAACTGGCAAGAGTTTAAACGCCAGCATTTTATCATTTATTACAAAAAAGCCCCTTATGATTTCGTTGAAACGGTTTACGAAATGGCTGAAGAATATTACGTTGAAATTACACACAATCTAGGATTCACCCGTTATAAAGGCTGGAATTGGGAGGACCGGGCGAAGATCTATATTTACGATAGCATGGAGGATTATGTCGAATCCGGCAAACAGGCTGGTTGGTCCGCCGGGTCGGCTTATCCGGCAGACAGGACCATCCGCACTTTTCCCTCTTCCCATGGTTTCTTTGACTCGACATTACCGCATGAATTGGGACACATCATCTTCCGCGAATTCGTGGGATTTAAGGCGCAGATCCCGGCTTGGTTTGAGGAAGGAGTGGCGATGTATCAAGAGAAGGCTAAGCGGTGGGGGGCGCATGATGTCGTACGCAAGGCGATCGAGGATGGTACCTTTGTGCCTTTGCCAGAATTGACTATCACAAATGTCAGTTATCGGGCCAGTGCGGATCTCGTCAACCTTTTTTACGCGGAGTCGGCCAGTATTGTGAATTTTATGATCAATGAACTGGGCGATCAGCGGTTTGTCTATTTATGCCGGAAATTAAAGGACGGCGAACCGTTTCCATGGGTCCTGGATTCGGTGTACTCGCGGCTGAAAAATATCGACGATTTGAACGAGGCGTGGGTTAAGTATTTGAAAAATGAATAAACATTATCATTTTGTTGGTATCGGCGGGATAGGGGTGGGGGCGTTAGCTGCGCTATCTTTGGATAAAGGTTATCTCGTGAGCGGGTCCGATTTGCGCAGCAACCAGGTCACAGAACGGCTGAAGGCGAGAGGGGCCGAAATCTTCTTGGGCCATGCCGGGCAAAATATCGGGGATGCGGATTGTATTGTTTTCTCCTCAGCCATTTCCCGTGACAATCCGGAATTGATTGAGGCGCGAAGGAAGCGGATCCCGGTTGTGCAGAGAGCCAAGTTTTTGGCAGAACTCATGCAAGGGTATATCGGCATTACGGTTGCCGGGGCCCACGGGAAGACGACAACGACATCAATGGCCGCTCACCTGTTGGAAAAAGCCGGCCTGCAACCGACAACGGCGATCGGCGGGATCGTTAACGACACCTACCATCATGCCGGACTGGGAGAGGGCAAGTATTTTGTGGCGGAGGTTGACGAAAGCGACGGGTCATTTTTATATTTCAGGCCGCATTATTCGATCATCACCAATATCGACTTTGAACATGTCGATTATTACCTTAAGTGGCAAAATGTATTGGATGCTTACCGTGAGTTTATCGGGAAAACTCAGGACGGGGGTATTGTCTTGGCCTATGGCGATGATAAGCCTCTCATGAATATGTTGAAAGAAAGCGGGCGCCGATTCAGGACGTACGGATTTTCAAGGGAGAACAGTATCCACGCGGCCAATATCCAGTTTGGCGGCTTTTGTTCAACCTTTGATTGTGTCATTGATGGAAAAGACGGCGGGCAGATCTCCTTAAAGGTCCCCGGACGGGTGAATATCGCCAATGCCATGGCTTGTGTTGGATTGGGGGTTAGCCTTTCTCTCGGTCTTGATACGATTCGGGAAAGCCTGAAGAGTTATCCGGGAGTCCAACGGCGGTTTCAATTAAAACAAAAGATCGATGATATCTGGATCATTGATGATTACGCCCATCATCCGACGGAAATCAAGGCCACCCTGGAGACAGCGCAGTTGTTCAAACACTCCGTTCAGGAAAAGGGAGCCGGGAGGCAAGCCTGCAGGCTTATTGCGGTTTTTCAACCGCACCGTTATTCGCGGGTTAAAGGGCTGATGGATGATTTTGCGAAGAGTTTAACGGCCAGCGATCATTTAATTGTAACGGATATTTACGCAGCCAGCGAAAAACCTATCGACGGGGTTACGGCCGAGGCATTATGCCAAAAGATCCGAGCCATTTCGAACAAGCCGGTGAGTTATATCCCGAAGGACAGAATCATTGATCATCTGCTGGCTATTGTCGAGCCCCAGGATATGGTTTTGACCTTGGGGGCCGGAGATATTACGCGTATCGCCGATGAATTTGTTAAGGCGCTTAAAAAACGGTCCGCGGCGGCGGGAGTATAATTATGGATGAAACGGGAAACCAATTTGGGCGTATCGGTATTTTAATGGGCGGGATTTCCTCTGAGCGCGCCGTTTCGCTGAAATCAGGAAAGGCCGTTGCGGAAGCCCTGCTGAGGCAAGGCTGCGATATCGTCGCCTTGGATATTGTTGACGGGGAAGAAAAGGCCATTTCCTCCTTGATCGGCGGGGCAAATCTTGATATCGCGTTTATTGCCCTGCACGGGCGGATGGGGGAGGACGGCACCATTCAGTCGATCTTAGAGAATATGAATATTCCGTACACCGGTTCCGGGATTGAGGCGAGCCGTCTGGCCATCAATAAGCCCCTCACTCAAAATATATTTAAAAAGAACGGCATTAACGTTCCTGCTTATGTGACTTTGTCAAAAGGCAATGAGTTCAACGCGGATGAAATAGCCGGACAATTGGGAGGCTACCCGATCGTTGTTAAACCGGCTTGTGAAGGGTCCAGTATCGGTATCCGGATAACGATGACGCCGGAAGAGACGATTCATGCCATGGAACAGGCTTGGGGATACGGCCCGACGATATTGCTGGAACGGTATATCAAGGGCAGGGAATTAACCGTCGGTATCCTTAAAGAAGAGGCCTTGCCTGTCGTGGAAGTCTGTTCGAAACGGGCATTTTTCGATTATGATGCGAAATACACAAAGGGAATGACGGACTACATTGTTCCCGCCGATATCCCGGAAGAGGTTTCCTGCGCGCTAAGGGAAACCGCCCTTCAGGCCCATCACGTTTTAGGCTGCGCCGATTTTTCACGGGTCGATTTTATCCTTGGCCTTGATCAAGCGCATTATGTTCTGGAAGTCAACACGATCCCCGGCTTTACTTCGACAAGCCTGTTACCCATGGCGGCCCAGGCGCGAGGCATAAATTTCAATCAACTTTGTTTTAAATTAATCCAATTGGCTTATGGCAAGAAGAAGACAATCAAAGACGCAACTCTTTATCGTTAAGTTTATTTTTATTACCCTTTTGATGGGAGGATTGGGTTTCGGGGTCGCTTCGGCCGCGGTTTATTTCTTCCGCAATACGGAGTATTTCAGGATCCGTTCGGTGATCATTGACCCCGCTCTTCAATTCATCCAGAGGACTGACCTCAAACACCTGATCGGCAAAAATATTTTTGAGGTTGACCTGAAGGCCGTCCAGCGTCATCTCAGTTATAAATATCCTCAAGCTGCCGAATTAAAGGTCATAAAACATTTTCCGGACCAGATCGATATTGTCGCTAAACAGCGGATGCCTTTTGCGCAGATATGGATCGGAGAAAAGATCGCCATTATGGATGAGGATGGGGTCGTCTTGTCGATCATGGGGAAGGCGGAAAAACTCCTGCCGCTCATTGCCGGGGCGAAAACTGACAATCAAAGATTGGTTCGGGGGCTGCCTTTTCAAGGGGATGATATCCAAACGGCCCTTCAGATAGCCGGGTATTTTCAGGGAAGCAAGAAGCTATCTTCTTATTCGCTCAGTACGATTAATGTTGAAAATTTGTCAAAGATCTATTTGACGTTATCCAACGATCTTCAAGTTGTCCTTGACCGGGATGATATTGCGCAAAAAATCAGGGTTTTGGAAGTTGTTCTATCCCCAGGAATGTTGGACATGAAAGAGGTCAAATATGTTGACCTCCGGTTCAAAGAACCGATCATAGGAAAGAAATGAAGCATCCTTAAGGACTAGGCCAAAGACAACAGGCTCGACGGAGTATATAGCACATGAATTTAGTCCGGGCCTTTGGTCTTCAGCCCGTTGCCTATAAAGATTATGCTGACAAAAATGATCAATGAAAAGTACTATTGCGGTCTTGACATAGGGACTCGAAAGATCAAGGCCGGTATTCTCAAGATCAAGGATCCGTCCGATATGGAGCTGATCGGCGCTTATGAACACAAGTCGCATGGGTTTAGGGACAATGCGGTCAGCGATTTGGGAGAGTTCTCGGAATGCATTCATTCCGCCATTGACGAAATAACCAAAAAAGCCGGGATTAAGTTTAAGGCCATACAATTAGGCGTTGGTGCGGCGATGATTGAGACCCGCCAGGTCGATACGGTTATTCCCTTGGTCGACAGGGGCCATAAAGTCATTACCCAGCAAGACATCAAGAAACTCAATAATAACGCTCGGTTACTGGGGACTAAGATTGAGGAGGAGGTTTTGCATGAACTGCCCCAATATTATGTCGTTGACGATGTGAATTCGGCGCTCAATCCGGCCGGTCTTTACGGGCGTAAATTAGGCGTCAATTCCTTGATGATCGTGATCAACGGCAACCGTATCCGCAACATCACCAAGGCGGTGCATCAGGCCGGGTATGACGTGGACAATGTCTTTTTTAGCAGTTATGTGACTTCAAAGGTCGTTCTTCGCGATGTTGAGAAGAAAAAGGGATGTGTTCTTGTGGATATTGGATCACAGAATACAACGGTTCTTGTTTTTCTTGACGGAGGACTTCGGTTTCTTGAGAGGATCAATATGGGCGGGGACCATCTGACCCATCATATTGCTGATCAGATCCATTTGTCCTTTGATTTGGCTGAAGAGATCAAGCAGTCTTACGCGATGGTCCTGGGTTCTGAGGCGCTTCAGGATGAAGAGATTTTAGTAAAGCGGGAGGATTCCTATTTCCCGGTAAAAAGAGGGGAAATTTGCCAAGCGATTGAGTCCGATATTGAAGAATTGGCCGGGCGCATCCAATTGGCCGTTATGCATTCGGGTTTGAGGGATAAAATAAATAACGGGTTGACAATCATTGGAGGCGGTTCGCTCTTATCAGGTTTTATAGAAAAAATCGGCCAGGCCATGAACATGACAGTCAAACTCGGACAGGTGAATTTGCCTTTACGCAAGAATCTGAACCATGCGGCCCTGTTTTCCTCGGTGGTGGGATTGGCTCAATGCGGTTATGAAAAAAGCTTCCGTTATTCCATGGCTTCCAACAGCCAGTCCCATTGGAGCCAGCAAGTGATCAACAGAATCAAGGATTTATATCAGGAGTATTTTTGATCCCGGGGAGCTATTTGTTCTGTATGCGCAGGCGGTTGATGTTGTAGCTGATATCCTTAAGGATATTCGAAAGTCGTTGGATACTGTTAAAGATATACAGCATCCAGAAGGAATTAAGAAGCAAAAGAAGGACGAGGATGGCTGTATTGACGGATTGGGTCATGACGGCGCGTTCCAGGATGGAGGATCTGGGGATTTGGTAGTTGACGTCGATGACATTGAACATATTATGGAACCAGAACAGGAAGATGACAAACAGGACAATCTGGAAAAACATGAAGTAAAAATGGCGCATAAGCCATTTGGCCGTCAGATTATCCCAATACCTGATTTTGGTCATGAAATCTTTATAGGACATCGAAGTCTCCTTAAAGGCATTTTAACGAACTCTATGTTGAAAGCAATAAATATTAACACTTTTTCGTTACAATCACCAGTCTGGGGACCGTTTTGTGTTTAAAAGCTTTGGAGGAGGAAATGATGCCGCATAAGATATTAATTATTGATGATGACAAGGGTGTTGTTGAGTTTGTTAAATCCGCTTTGACGAAAAGAAATTATGAGGTATTTACGGCCAATAGCGGCGACGAAGGGCTTACCCTTGTTAAACAGATTTCTCCGGATTTGATATTATTGGACGTTGTTATGCCGTCTTTGAACGGCTATGAGTTTTTGCGCGCTTTAAAGGCCCTTAGTGTTATCGAACGTAATAAGACAGTCCCGGTATTTGTCATAACGGCGAAAGAAGAAATGGAAGATTTATTCAAGTCGGAAGGGGTAAAGGAATACCTGGTCAAGCCCGTAGATACTTCTGAGTTGATTAAAAAGACAGAGGAGTGTTTAGGGCCCAATGGTTAAGGATAAAAAGGGACCATACGCTTCTCATTTCTTGCCAATGTCAAAATTATTGATATAATGTCGCACGAAGAGCTGATATGCGCCTGCACTTTTTTTGATGAAAAAAGTGCTGGCGTTTGTTATTCTGGACATTCTTGATAGCGCCAGTACCCCCTGAGTTTGCAGATGGGGTATTGGCACAGGTTTTTCTTGATAAAAACTATTGTAATCTGCGCCTGTAGCTCAATTGGATAGAGCGTCTGCCTACGGAGCAGAAGGCTAGTGGTTCGATTCCACTCAGGCGCGCTCTGCCTCTAAGTTAAATCGAAATTTTCGCGCACGGGAGAAAATTCGGTTATAGAGGCGATAAACGCAAATATTTTTTATATCAGATAAAGTGCGTACGTTTAATGACCATGGCTCAAAGAAAGCTCCTCCAGCCACAAAAATTACACTTCCGAGTTTCCTCCGAGACTCCCGGCAACCCCGAGTCTTCCTTAGCGGATCTGTTTGCGAATAACCGAAAAACGGGTTTAGCTGTCCCGAAAGGGGAACTTGATTTCTTCCGGTATATGGTCGATCAAATCGATGATGAATTGATGATTACGGATAAAAAGGCCAGAATCGTCTTTGTGAATGAGGCAACGGTCAAAGGTTTGGGATATGCAAGACAGGATATCTTATGCCGGCCTGTAACGGATTTCTTCCATGACAAAATAACAGTGCGTCAATGGCAGAAGATATATTTTTCGAAGATTAAGAGGAAAAAGAAACCGATTTTGTACGTCATTAACCGAGTTGTCAAGGGCGGGAAAGTCCGGATCATCCAAGTAACGGCTGTTTATATGCCGTATAAATCTGAGGGTTATGTTCTGACCGTCGGCCGCGATGTCACTGACCAACTCGTCAATCAGGTGGAACTGAAGACGTCGGAAGACCGCTATCGGCTATTGAGCGAACAAGCCACCGAGGGAATTTTAATGCTCAATTTAAATGGCATTATCTTTTATGCCAACAAAGCGGCGGCAGGGGTGTTTAAAATTTCACCGCAGAAGGCGATTGGAATGTCTTTTAAACGTTTTATGGATAAAAATTCTATTTCGAGAGTGTCGGGATGCTTCAGAAAGGTTAAAAACGGAAAGCCTTCTTTGTGCAGTGGCCTGAACATCAAAGATCAGAATGGAAAAATCACACCCATGGAATTTGTGGCTTCACCGGTTTTTATAGGGAAAAGAGTGGCTCAGATCCAGGTGATCTTCCGGGATATGCGCCAGGAAAGAGAGATAGCTTCGCTTATCCGGGAATCCGAAAACATGAAGACCCTTCAAGGTTTTGTCGCCGGGACAACCCGGGAGATCCAACAGCCGCTGAAAGGGTTAACGGTCCGCTTGCAGAGTTTGATCGATAAATATGACAACCGGTATTTCGAATATATCGGCTATAAGGAATTTGCCGACATCATGAGGACATTGCGGACAATGAATGATCAAACAAAATATTGTTATGAGACGGTCAACAAGATTGTGAGCCTTAGCCGGAGAAAAGCCAATCTGGAAAGACGCCGTTGTTCCGCGAACTCTGTCGTCCAGGAAGCCGTTGCCATCCTTAAGCAATCTTTAGAAGTCTCTAACATAACGCTTAAGACAAGTTTAAGTTCGCAGCTGCCGCCTGTTGCGATCGGACCGATGGACCTGGGCCAGGTGCTTAACAATATTCTGACCAACGCGATTCAGTCTTTTTCCAGCGGCGGCGGGACGATCCAGGTCACGACCAAATATCAAAAGGCCATGAATGTTGTGCGCATAGATTGCCGTGATGATGGTGTTGGTATTCCAGAAGAAATGCTGGGCCATGTCTTTGAACCGTTTTTTACGACAAAATCACGCGGTTTGCATAAAAGTTCAGGGCTGGGGCTATCCATTGTTTACTCCATCGTTAAGACACATCACGGCGAGGTTTCCATCAAAAGCGACTACCGTAAAGGAACGGTCGTGACGGTCATCCTTCCGGTCACCAAAGCGAAAAGAAATCGAAACCACAGCCGCTAAATGCCCCAATCCCCGTTTTCACCAGAACACGTATTTATGGTAGAAGCCCTGAAGCAGGCAAAAATGGCTTTAGAGAAGGATGAAGTGCCGGTTGGGGCAGTCATTGTCCATAAGAACCAAATCATTGCCAGAGCGCATAATCAGGTTGAAATGCTGAAAGACCCGACCGCGCATGCCGAGATGATTGCGGTCACTCAAGCAACTAGCGCCTTGTCGAACAAGTGGCTGAATGACTGTGCTATCTATGTGACCATAGAACCCTGCAGCATGTGTGCCGGCGCTCTTGTTTTGGCCCGTATCAAAAGGATTTATTATGGCGCGCCTGATCCCAAGACCGGTGCTTGCGGGTCTGTTGTGAATATCGCGCAAAATAACCAACTTAACCATCATATTGAGGTTTCTGGCGGATTATTAGCGGAAGACTGTGGAAGCCTGATTACTGAGTTTTTTAAAGGGAAAAGGGGGCAATTAATGAAAAACGAATAATAAACTAGAAAAGGATATTTATACCCGAATTAAAATATCTGCAACCTCATGTAATTGTTATAGTTACGCCTCACTTGCCCGAGTGAGATTTTTTTTGTACAATACTTCTTCCGGTTGCTTTTATCTAGCCATATATTATATACTTGCTCATAATAACGGTTTTTCTATGACAAAGTATAACAAACCTACCAAAGGTAATTGTTACTGAAAATTCAGGAGAAGTTGGATGGTTTTTAAACGGATATTTGTTTCTCTTATAATATATACGCTCTCTGCATGTGCTGTCACAGTTGGTGCAGAGGATCCCGCTGTCAATGAGGAAAAGGTGGCTGCTTCTGCAGCTCTTCCAAGTATGAAACTATCCCTTTCGAGCGGCCATGAAAAGGCCGTCCAGTTTGCACGGTCTCAAGACATGGCTTCCGCTTACGAATACATTCAGCAGGCCTACCAAAACGACCCTGAAAAGACTGAAGTTATTGCGGACTATATCGCTATTTCAACCTGGATGGAGCACTTTGATGAGGCGGTAACTTTGTATCATAAACACAAGGAATCAGGACTTCCTGATTACGCCGTTAAGGAAGCGATCAAGTCGTTGCGCGAGGTCGGCAATTATGAGGAATCGATCCGGTTATCAGAAAGTTATTTAGAATCGCACGGTAAAGATTTGGATGTCGCCATTGGGCTGATCTATTCTCTGATTCAGACTAAAGATTATGAGAAAGCGTCCCAACAGTTGTCCATTTTTGTAGGAATATTTCCTGATGCCCTGCGTCTAAAAAGTCTTCAAACCCTGCTTTTTGCCTCACAAAAACAATGGGATAAGTTTTTTGATCCGATCGAAGGGGTCAGGCCATTGATCATTGATGGTCAGGATCCGGCGGTATTAAGCGACCTTAACGAAGGATTTTATCTGGTTTATGACGAGGCCATCGCGTTCGCCCGCAATGGCCGGTTTGGTGAGGCATTGGGCCTTTTGGACCAACTCGAAGTCTTTAAGCACAAATCCCAGCAAGTCGAAATGGACCGCATTGTGATCATGGCCTGGCAGGAAAAATTCGGCGAAGCGGTGGACGCCTACCGGCAGATGGATATCCAGAAAGACCCGCCGCCGTATTTCTTAAAAGAAGTCGCGCGCGCCTACAAGAAAAACGGGCAGGAAATAATCCTTTCGGACAAGCACTGGCAGTATATCACTCCTTATCTTCAGGCAATCGAGGAAGAGGAGTATCAAGCCCGGTTGCAGTTAGCCTTTATCCGATCCCATATAGAGGAAGGGAACATGGCAGAGGCCTTAAGGCTGATTGATGATATTCCCGGAGATGACCCTATAAAGCAGGAAGCTCTGTTCATTAAGGCCGAGATCTATGATGCGGCCGGGGAATACTGGAAAGCGGTACAGGTATTCAATCATATCCTCAATATTGAACCGGATAATGATAAGGCGATTAATTTGAAGCTGAGAAGTTTAATGGACCTCGGCGCTACAAGCTTGGTCCTTGAGGAAAGTGATAAGCATCCTGATATTGTTGACCCTGTTGTTCTTGAGCGGGCGCGGACCGATGTCCCGATGCACCGGATACAGTGGGAAGAATCGAAGCCGGCACTGGAGGAGATCCGGGAGCTTGAAGAAAAATATGCGCGCCTCTTTGCGGAAGACCGTGGTGATGAAACAGTTTCGGAGAATGATCAGCGGATCAAATGGGACCGGCTCCTTGCTCTGCGCAAAGAGGACAAGATGGACGAGGTTATTGCGGAATATGAGACTCTCCTGGAAAAAGGCGCTGACATCCCGCCATGGGTCTGCCGCGCGGCCGCTGACGCGTATCTTTATTTGCAAAAACCCGAGGAAGCCCTGGCTATCTATGATGAATTGCTCAAGACGGACCAGTCATTTGACGTTCAGATGTCGCAGTATTACACATTCGTGGAATTGGGGCGCTACAAGGATGCCCAAGCGGTCTTGGACCGGCTGGACGCGATTACGCCTGCGAAGATTATCAGACGCGGTATTTTACAGGACAATTGGGAGAAAGCGGACATTGTGTTTAACAGGGCCTGGCTGCTTTTGTACCAGGACCGTCTGAAGGATGCAGAAGAATATATTCAAAAGGTCAATAAGGTTTCTCCGTTCAATACGAATCTGCGGACAGCCGAGGCGCATACTCATTTATACCGCGGCTGGAAGAGAAAGGCTTTGGAAGACTTCAAAATGATCCGGACCCTGGATGACCGCGATTTCGCTTCCCATGTCGGTTACGCCCGGGCGCTCAATGACAACATGCAAAAAAAGCAAGCACGCGAGGAGATAAATCATATCTTAGATAAGAAACCTACCCATAAACATGCGCAGCGCTTGAAACGGGCATTTGATGTTGAGGAAATGGCGCAGGTTACGTTTGGCGCCAATTACAAAACAGAGGACCCCGGGGAAGACGAATATACCCTTTCCTTGCGCGGGGAAAAATCTGTTGATTTCCACCACACCCTGTTCGCCGAATTGATCCGCCGGGAGACAACGCAAGAAGGGGACAATGATGTCGCGCGCAAGATCCGTGTCGGCGACATCTGGCAGATCAATAACAACTGGCGGCTTGTGGGGGCCGTCACGGGGGATTATGAAAAATCCGATGACGTGGGCTTCTTGGGAGAGATCCGCTATCAGCCGGACGATTACTGGACGTTCGATTTCGGATATGAATCTGACACCTTGGATATTGCTTCGCGGTCACGAAAAAATGGCGTTGAGGCCGACCTGTACACTTTATCCGCGACCTATCGGATGAGCGAATTGTTTGATACGACGCTGGGCGTTACCTTCAAGGATTTTACGGATAATAACGAATACCTGGATTATTTCTGGCGGACCGACACGGCGCTGACCACATCGGCGTATTGGAAGACGCGTTTGCAAACGGAATTCAGCTATGAAACATTCTCGGACCAGGATGTCGATTATTTCAGCCCGGAAGAGACCACCTCGTTCTATCTCGTTCCCATCGTCGAACACACGTGGTTCCGACGTTATGAAAAGGCTTGGGTGGACCGTCTCTATTTAGGGATCGGGCAGAAATGGCAGAAGGATTTCGGGACCAGCGACGCCGGATACATCCGCTATGAGCAGGACCACCAATTCTCGGATACGAAAAGCTGGCTGATCGGGACAACGTACAGCCTTAACGAATATGACGGGGAAGGCGTCAACTCGCTGAATGTGTATACGACACTGCGGTTCAAGTTTTAATTAAAATTGTCATTTTTGAAATGCTAATGAGTATAATGATGAAAACAAACAACAAAATCCTGTTATTTATTCTCTCAATCGCGTTTTTCTCGTTCGCTTCGGTGCCGCTGCTTGCGGCCAATGAGGGGACGATCGTTTTGAGCTATCACGATGTCCCGAAAGAAGTGAATCTGGATGATTTTGGGGCCGATCAGCAGAGTTTTGTCAATACCATCGAATATTTCAAGATGCACGGGTATACTTTCATCAGTCTCGACGAACTGGTCAAGTCCAAAAAAGGCGGCATCGTCCTGCCCGAGAAGACCATTTTGCTGACCTTTGATGACGCTTACGAAAGTTTTTACGAATTTGCTTATCCGCTTTTGGCCGAATACAAGATCCCGTGCACGCTGGCCGTTGTCTCAAGCTGGATTGAGGGTGGAGACACGGAATATGTGAAACACTCGCTGATGAGCTGGGAGCAGATCCGGGAAGCGGCCAACAGCCCTTATGTCGAGGTCATCTCGCATTCGCATAATCTCCATAGGGGGGTTATTTATAATCCCCAAGGGAACAGTGCCCCGGCAGCCGTCAGCCGCCAGTATGATACGGATACTCAAACCTATGAAGATGAAGCGGCGTATGTAAAGCGGATTTACGATGATCTAAAAACATCAAAAGAAATGCTGGAAGAAAAGACCGGGAAGATGGTCAGGGCTATTGCCTGGCCTTACGGCCTTTATAATGAAATAACCATCGAACAGGCGGCTAAACTCGGCCTTGAGGTGCAGTTCACCTTAAACGACAAGATCGTAGCGCCGAACCGTTTCGGGCAGATCAGCCGTTTTCTTATTCATAAAAATCCTACCGTTCTTGACCTGCTTAAGGATTTAAAACTTGTTCCCAACGGCTATTCGCAAGAGCGGATTGTGCAGGCTGATCTGGATATGATTTATGACCCTGACCCTGATCAGACTGAAC
Source organism: Candidatus Omnitrophota bacterium (assembly GCA_016931055.1). GTDB lineage: Bacteria > Omnitrophota > Gorgyraeia > Zapsychrales > Zapsychraceae > 2-02-FULL-52-10. Next base: position 54,007 of record JAFGFL010000089.1, read on the forward strand.
GGAATTTAAGCGCCTTTTTAGACAGGGTCAAAGACATGAGAGTAACGTCGGTCTATTTACAGGCCTTTTGCGATATCGAAGGGACAGGAAATATCCGGGAAGTGTATTTTCCTAACCGCGTCTTGCCGGTGAAGCAGGATCTCTTCAGCCGCGTCGCGCACCAGTTAAAAAGCCGGGCAAATGTCAATGTCTATGCCTGGATGCCGATGTTAAGCATTGAGCTTCCGGAGGATGCTGCCCGTGACGGTCTTTATGTCCGCGAATTCAATGAGGGCGAAAGCAAGGTCAGCACCTCATGGTACAAACGCTTAAGCCCCTTCAGCCCGGCAACGGAAGAAATCCTGACAAAGCTTTATGAGGACCTGGCGGTCCATGCCAATATGGACGGCATCGTATTTTTGGATGACGGCTATTTGAACGAGGAGGAGGATTTCCACCCTGATGCCGTGGCGGAATATGAAATAGTTGTCGGCGATGAGAAATTGGCCGCGCCACTTGGAGCCAGTATCAGCGAACGGAAAGCATGGACGGAATCGAAAACCAAGAAACTCAACGAATTAAGCGAGCACCTTTTAAAGGCCGTTGCCCGTTACCGTCCTGAGATCAAATCGGCCAGGACGCTTTATGCCCCGGTTGTCCTTGATGATTCGACCATGGAGCGGTTCTCCCAAAGTTACGAAGAAAGCCTCGCCTTATACGATTACGTGGTCATCATGGCCTATCCGTACCTTGAAGAGGTCAAGGCCCCTAAGAAATGGCTGGCAAAACTCGTTGCTGTTGCCAAAACGCAGCCCGAGGGCATTGAAAAAACGGTTTTTAAGATACAAACCTTTGATTGGAAGAAAAAGGGATGGATTGACAGCAAGATCCTTGATCAGTGGTTAAGAACGCTTGTGTCCGCCGGAGCGAGGCACTTGGCATACTATCCGGATGATTATGTTTTGGATTATCCAGAGAAGGGCATCATCCGGGCAATGATGTCCGTCGAAGATTTTCCTTCTGAGAGGGACTGGAAATGATGCAGTTGATTTACAGTTTTGTGTTCCATTATCCGCTGTTCATGGCGTTTGTCCTGATGACGGGCGGGTTCTGCTATCATTTCTTCCGGGAGCGCAAGAGCTATCCCGACGTATTGCCGGAAGAGCCGCTCGTGTCCATTCTTGTGCCGTGCCATAACGAGGAAGAGTGCATCATCCAGACCATCCAGTATTTGGAGAAACAGGAATACAAGAATATCGAAATCATCGCGATCAATGACGCATCAACGGACAAGACGCTGGACATCCTCAAGGAAATGCAGAAGACCATGCCCCAATTGCGCGTTGTCAACATGACAACGAACCAGGGCAAGGGCATGGGCCTGACGATGGGGGCGATGGCGGCCAACGGGGAATATCTCGTGTGTATCGATGCCGACGCGCTATTGGACGCGAAGGCGATCAAATACTTCATGTGGCATTTCCTGAATTTCCCGAGGGTCGGGGCCGTTACGGGGAATCCGCGAGTCCGCAACCGGACCAGCATCCTGGGGAAGATCCAGGTCGGGGAGTTTTCGGCCATCGTCGGCATGATCAAGCGGACACAGCGGATCATCGGGAAGATCTACACCGTTTCCGGCGTGGTCGCGGCGTTCCGCAAGTCGGCCTTGATGTCGGTGGGCTTCTGGAGCAATGACATGGTCACGGAAGATATCGACATCAGCTGGAAGCTGCAGCTGAAGTTCTGGGACATCCGCTATGAGCCGCGCGCGTTATGCTGGATCCTGATGCCGGAGACGCTCAGGGGGCTTTGGCGCCAGAGGCTGCGCTGGGCGCAGGGCGGCAATGAGGTCTTAAGAAAATACGGAAGGTCGATGCTGGATTGGACGCAAAGGCGCATCTGGCCGATCTATATCGAATATGTTGTCAGTGTCTTGTGGGCCTACTTGTTTTCGCTGACCGTGGTGGTCTACATACTGGACAAGATCATCGATCTGCCGCCGGGCATTGAAGTCCGGACAATCGTGCCGGGATGGACAGGCGTTATCCTGGCGGTTGTCTGCCTGTGCCAGGTCATGATCGGGCTTTTGATTGACAGCAAGTTCGAGAAGGGGATCATCAAGATGTTTTTCTGGCTGATCTGGTATCCGTGTATCTATTGGATTTTAAACGCGTCGGTGGCCATCATCGGCCTGCCGAAAGCCTTGTTAAAGAAGAAGGGGACTCCGGCAATCTGGGAGAGCCCGGACCGGGGATTTTAACCAACTCCGTCATGACAAGACGGGATAATAGGAGTTGCATGATGGATAAATGGGAAAAGGAAATAAGGAAAAAGCGTAAGAGGGAATCGCTGATCATTAACCGGCCGGAGGTCTTGAAGAAGACACGCCGAAGGATCGAATTCAGCCTGACGACGATTGGATGGGCCGTGTGGATCTTCCTCTGCCGTCCGCTTTTGATCATCCTCCTGTGGTTTTTGAGCTTCCGAGTGTTCTTCAGACACATGGTGGACCTCGGCGGATTTGTCGGGCTGCAGCAACTGAAGATCTATTATGTCTCGGTCATTATTGTTATCATTTTCTTGGTCCGGGGCTGGAACTTGTATAATAAGGTACGTTACGGCAAGAAGACCCGCCGCAAGTTTGTCCGCGGCGTTTCCGATGAAAGGTTGGAAAAATGCTTCAAACTGCCGCAAGGCAGCGCTCACCAATTGCAGGGCATGAAAAGATTCGATGTTGACTTCTTTGATGGCCATCAGATCCGGATCAGGCTTCCCGGAAAACCCCAGAGTTTGATTGACGGTTATTTTAAGCCTTCCTAAAAATTCCTGTTTCCAGGAATATGCTTAAGCCATAACAATACACAACGACTCTTAGTTTGTTTAAGGATTATTTGTTGCCGATGAACAGGTTCTATTTATCCGATCTTGTGATAAAACGTCGCCTTTATGGTAATTATGAACAAAATTTTGGAGTAATGTTTAAAATATGTTACCATAAATACCAATAACGGTTCATGGAACGTGAAGGATCGTATGGGAATGAAGCCTGAGCATAAAGAATATATCCTCAAAAATATCAACAGGGATTCCGTTAAGGAGATCTCTAGGAAACTGAACATCAAGGAAAAACAGGTCAGGAGATTTATCCAGCAGCAGAAAAACGGGGGAAGGCAGCAAGATAATCTCTCGCCGGAAACCGGGATGCCCGTTCAAAAGAAACAGGTCTTTTTCTCTGTCCTTCTCATCATTGTTTTGGCTTTTGCCGTTTACGGCAATTCCTTCAGAAACGAATTCCTCTGGGACGATAAGCACTTGATCGAAGACAATGTGTTCATCAAGGATTGGGCGCATCTGCCGAAATATTTTGTCAGCGGCATCGGGGCCGGCGCAGGGGAGAAATATGCTTCTTACCGCCCCCTTCAGATGGTCACCTATAATGCGGATTATTCCTTATGGAAATTTGACGTGAGAGGGTACCATTTGACAAGTACGATATTGCATATTTGTACCGCGCTTGCTGTTTTCTGGCTGGTCAATATCCTTGGCAAGAACGCATTTTTATCTTTTATTACTGCTATTTTCTTTGTCATTCATCCCATTCAAACCGAGGCTGTAACGTATGTTGCCGGCAGGGCGGACCCCTTGGCCTTGCTTTTCATGCTGCTGTGTCTCATTTTTTATATAAAAGGCACTGACTCAAAGGGAACGGCGGCATATCTTCTGATGTTATTGAGTTACGTTTTAGCACTTCTGTCAAAGGAAAACAGCCTCATCCTGCCAGCCTTATTGCTCTTATATCATTATTCGTACAAGAAAAGGATTGAACCTGTCCGTTTTTGTTTGATATCGGCCATGGCGTGTATTTATGTTCTTTTAAGGGTCACCGTGTTAAAACCGATCATGGCCAATTTTGATATGCCATCGACGAGTGTATGGCAAAGGGCGCCGGGTTTCTTTGCCGCCATAGCCCATTATCTACGGCTTTTGTTTTTCCCCTTGGACCAGCATATGGAATATGGCGGCAATAGATTATTCGCTTGGGGAAACATTCAGGTCATGATCGGAGCTTTCCTGGTGTTTTTCATGCTTGCCTATACGTTCAGGAAGAAGGGATCTAACCCATCGGCATTCTTCTCGGCCTATTGGTTTTTCTTGGCGCTCTTGCCGGTCTCTAACCTCTATCCGATCAACGCGTTTATGTCCGAACATTGGTTGTACACGCCGTCCGTGGGATTCTTTCTGCTTGCGGCACTGGGCCTGGACTATTTGTACAGAAATAAAAATCTTAGGATTTATACGGTTGTCCTAATCTTGGCCCTGATGGTCTTTTATTCTTGCTTGACGTTCAGGCAGAACCGGTATTGGAAGGATCCCGAAACCTTTTACAAAAGGACCCTGAAATACGCTGCCCATTTCCCAAGGCTGCACTATAACCTCGGCAACCTGTATTATTATTCCGGGAGGATTGACGAGGCCGTAAGGTCTTATGAGGAAGCGCTGAAGATCGATCCCGGTTATTTGGCGGCTTACAATAATCTCGGCACGGCCTATTATGCTTTAGGCAAGAAAAACGAAGCGATGGCCGCTTATGAACAGGCGCTTTCAATGGATCCCGATGATGTCGAAGCGACGAACAATCTCGGGGTCGTGTATAAAGATTTAGGGAAGACGGAAGAAGCCCTTCGCCTGTATAACAAGGCCTTAAAGATCGATCCAAACTTTGCCTCCGCGTATAATAATATCGCCGAGATTTATTACCGCTCGCAGCAATATGAGCAGGCGATCGAGTATTTTGATAAGGCAGTTGAATTGGGGCACTCCAATTCGGTCTTCTCGGATTTGCTGAAGCCTTACAGAAAATAGGAGATCGCAGAAAGGCAGGTCAGGCCATTGGATGCTAAACAACAGATAGAAAGCAACAGCCGACAAAAGAAGGTTGTTTTTTCCGTTCTTTTGATCGTGGCTTTTGGCCTCCTTGCCTATGGAAACTCGCTAAACGGAAAATTCATTTGGGACGATGATGCCTTGATCAAGAATAATGTCTGCCTAAGGGATTGGTCGTACATCACAAAAATTTTCAGCGGAAATGTGGAAGCCGGCGCCGGCGGTAAAACCAGTTTTTACCGCCCGGTCCAGACATTGACCTATATGTTGGACTACCGCTTTTGGAAGCTTGATGAAAAGGGATACCATTTAACCAACACCATATGGCATATTTCGGCGGCTTTGCTTTTATTATGGATGGCCGATATCCTCTTTCAGGATCGGTTGATTGCTCTTTTGGCGAGCCTTTTTTTTGTCGCGCATCCTGTCCATGCGGAGGCCGTGAGTTATATCTCAGGCAGGGCAGAGCCGTTGAGCACGTTTTTCATCCTTCTTGCGTTGATTCTTTATGTCAAAAGCCTTAAGACAGAGAAGGCAGGCCTTTATTTTGGAATGGTTTTTTGTTATGCCGTTGCGCTCTTATCGAAAGAAAACGCCATAATCTTTCCCGCCATCCTGATGCTGTATCACTTCGGCTTTAAGGGAAAAATCAAGCCAAAACAATTCATGACAGTTTTGGGTGTGACAGCGGCCTATCTTGCGTTACGCTTCACGTTATTGAAGGAGCTTTTATCTTATAACTCATATGTTCCAGGCTTGACGGTTGAATCAACGACATTACTAGAGAGGCTGCCGAAATTCTTTGTGGCGTTGACAGGTTATCTTAGGCTCCTGATATTGCCCTTAAATCTTCATATGGAATATGGCAATACCCTGTTCAGCTATACGGATATCAAGGCTATCCTGGGTATCGGGATATTGTTTGGATCATTGATCTTTGCGTTTAAAAAGAGAGAGAACAACACATTGGTTTTTTTCTCGATCATATGGTTTTTTGCGGCTTTACTGCCTGTGTCCAATCTGTATCCGATCAATGCCTACATGGCGGAGCATTGGCTGTATTTGCCTTCAATCGGTTTTTTCCTTGTTCTCTCGCAACCTTTGAGCGTATTATTCCGAAATCGTAAGTTCAAGATTTTTGCCGCGGTCCTGATTGTCCTGTGGTTGATGTTTTTAGCGGCCTTAACCCGAAGGCAGAACCATTACTGGCGGGACCCGGTAACCTTTTATGAGCAAACGTTACGGTATGCGCCAGACAGCTATAGGCTCTACAGCAACCTCGGCAATGCCTACAACGTGGCTGGCAAAACGGATGAGGCTATCAGGGCTTATCAAAAATCCATCGAAGTCAATAAAACGGGCTTTGAATATGCGCAGCCTTATAACGGCCTGGGTGTTGCCTATTATCATTCAGGGAAGGTTGAGACGGCGGTCGTCATGTTGAAAAAGGCCGTAGAGATTAATCCCCGTTATCCAGAGGCCTATTATAATCTGGGGCAGATGTATAAGATCCTGAATAAAAGCCAAGAATCCCTCGAGGCATTTGAAAAAACCGTGCAGATAAATCCGCTGTATGCGGATGCGCATTATGAGCTCTCAACGGCTCATTATCAAAATCGGAATTATGATTTGGCTCTTCAACATTATGATTTGGCTGTCAAACTTGGGCATGACATGGATGCGGCATTTCTTAAGAAATTAGAATACTATCGTCATTAAGAAATGTCTGTTAGATCAGGCTTGTCCTATGCGGGGGCTTTTTGTCAGGGTTGTTGGTGGTACGGCTAATGACAGCTATTCCATTGAGAAGATTGAAGATCCCATTTGATTTTTCGATTAAAAATGAAACGGAGAGGCCGGGATTCGAACCCGAGGGCCCGTTACCAGGCCAACTGCTTAGCAGGCAGTTGCGTTCAGCCACTCCGCCACCTCTCCACAATTGAAAAGATTTGCTACTGAAAATTTAGAAAAGAGGGAAGGCAGTTAAGTCTACCATTAAAATGTTTAGATAGGACTGTCGCCGCCTCTTTACAACTTACTATTGTCTAATAATGCGGTTGGACAAGACTACCTTTTATATCAGACTTTTTAGGAGCTGTCCAGAATGAAAATCGAATTGGAAGAATGATGACAGATTCAATTTCTCAAAAGAAACTGGCGTTTTTTATTAATAATCATCTTTGCTAGCTGACAGTTTAGTGGTAAACTTTTTGTGGAAAAGCATGAGGGAATAATATAACGGAACGATTTATGATCAATCAAGCGCAAAAAGGATCTGTGGGTGTCATGGCAATGATTGTTATAGCCGCAGTGATCATTGGGATTGCCATGGCGAATCGGTGGCTCCAAAAACAGACCGACAGCATTGGCACAACCGCGGCAGCCCCACCAATCCCAGAACCCGGGAGGCCAGAGCCTGTTAAAAAAACATCCACCGTCAGAAGGACCGGGGAGGTCATCCGCGAAACCCGCTATTCCCCTGACCGGAAATATGAGATTAATGTTTTTTACCAGGACGGTAAGGAAATCGCCCGCAACAGGACGACAAACGGAGAGGTTTATGATCAGGAAGGCGAAATTCCTGACGGGAAAGTGAAATTCGTCAATGTATCCACGGAGACCTATGGCGTGGAATATTACCGCAACCAGAAATTGCACGGCCCCGCGAACATCTACTATAGCGATGATGTTTTGAAACAGGAATTGGTTTATCAGAACGGGAAACTGATCACCAACACGGAATACTATCATGATGGGACCGTTCGGATGCAAGAGGATTTTACGGATGCGCGGGCCCTGACCAATCATACCGAAAAGGGTATGGGCAAGGTCTATTTTCGGGACGGCACGGTCAAATATGAATGGCATTTGACGGTCACGGAGCCGATTGGATATTTAAAATCTTATGACCGAAAAGGGAATGTTGTTGATGCTGTCTATTTTGATGAATTCGGTCAGGCCGTTGATCCGCAGGAGGCTATTCCTGTGGTGGAAACTCCATCTGATGTTGAACCCTCCCAAAGCGTTAATGATCTTCAGGAACCAGACTCATCGCCGATCAAAGATCGTCCGCCGAAACAGATCTTTATCCCTGCCAGCTGATATTTGTTATTCTTCCTTTCGTGTTTTATACTTATGGTAGACCCCGTAAAAGTCGGGTTAACTGAGTATTGCGGGGTAGACAATAGAGATTGACGAAAAGGGCAAACTCATCGTAAGGTGGGGACCCCTACGTCGCTCAAATATTTTCATGTTTGAGCTTCGCAGGGCCCTGCGAAGCTCCCAAACGTAAGTTTTGGAGCGAAGCAGGGGCAAAGCTACAGGGTCCTGGAAAACAGGATAGCCAGTTGCCGAATCAATAAATAAGGCAGTGCCTATCCAGAATGATTTCAGGATAGGCTTTTTTAATGAGCACGTACTTTATGGAGCGAAGCGAACATAAAGTACTGTGCGAATTAATCCCGATCCGCCAAGAGTTTTGGCGGAGAGGGATCTCAGATCCCTCGTCACCAAAGTTCGTAAGAGGGTGACGCGGGATCAATTCCGGCAGCAACTTATGTTCACTCACTTTGTTCGTTCCATAAGTTGCGCCGTCATTGAAAATAAACAATATTCTTTTTTATTAGGACTAGTAAATCAAGTATAATAACTAACTATAAAGCAATTGTTATATAACCCTAAAGGGTTCATATGAATAAGATATCCCGAAACTCTATTGGATTTACCCTGGTGGAACTCCTGTTGGCAGTTCTGATCCTGGGATTTACTCTTGTCGGACTTTTACAAGTTTTTATCCGATGTTCCGTTTTCGCGGAAATAGCGCAAAGCAAATCGGCTGTCATGAGCTTGCTGCAAGGAAGGATGGAGGATATCCGGCAACGCGACTATGCGGATATTGTCGCCCTTTATGACGCGACGGCCAGCGGAGATCCGGCCGAAACGTTTGACCTTGACCCATTGACTGGGAAGGCCGCTGTTTATATTACCCAGTTTAATGCGGGTGATGACAATCTGATGCAAATTAAGATCGTCGGCAGTTGGAAAGCTCAGCAGGATCGCATTATGGGAGAAGATCTTGATCTGGATGGGGTGGAGGATACGGGCGAAGACGTGGATGGCGATGGGGACTTTTCATCGATGGCGATGGTGATCAGTTGTATTGCTGCCAGATATTAGAGGCGGGACGATTATGATGAACGTTAAGTATTATCACAGGAAAAAACCCGGGTTGTTCGGATCTCTTGAAGGGTACACTCTTATAGAAGTTCTGGTCACAGTCACAATTTTTGCCGTTCTTGCCGGGGCGATCAACATGGTCTTGCTCGTGGGAGAATCCTCCTGGCAAACAAACAGCGTCCGCATTGAGCTGCGCCAGGAACTCCGCAAGGCGATCAACAAAATGGAAGACGAATTAAGACAAACATCCCCAGTTGCTATAACAGCCGGCCCGACAGTCGCGAATGGTTCAACATCGGCATCGATAACATTTTATTTGCCGACTGGCGTTTCCGGAAATTCGATTACCTGGAGCGCGAACACAACACAATATAAATTAGGGGGGACCGATTCCAATCAGCTCCAACGGATCGAAGGGGGAAATACTGAAGTCATCGCACAGAATATCCAGTCGTTGACATTTTCCCGCGCTGCGGCAACACCTGATATCATTGATGTGTCTCTCGTAGCCCAGAAAGATACCATCAAAGGCATTCCGCTTACGGTCAATTTTGCTTTTGGAGTCCAGATGAGGAATTAATAATGAACAATGATCATGGAAAAAAAGGCTTGGCGCGATTAACGGAAGAAAAGGGGAGCGTGCTTTTAACGACCTTCTTGCTGATCACGGTCTTGCTGATCCTCGGCGCGGCATTTGTGGTGGCAACCATGAACGAAAACAGGATCGCGGAAGCGAATAGAAGATATACACAGGCTTTTAATATTGCCGAGGCCGGCATAGAGCGGATGATCTATTATCTTAAGGAAGATTTTGCTGTCGATAAAGATTGGTCGGACGGTGAGGTCGATGGATGGACATATGATTCGACAGATGTGGACGCGAATAATTATTTTCCGTTTCCGGATGTGTCTGATGCGGCTAATGCGGCCTACCCGCCATCAACGCTCGGGGATGGTTCTTATGCGATCAGCTTAAAGAGCAGCGCGGATGATGAAATTTGGATCCGTTCTGTTGGGACGATCGGCAGCATAAGGCAGACGATTGAAGTTTTTGTGCGGGTGATTGCTCTTTCCCCATGGGACAACGCCATTTTCGGGGGAGCAGGTTCGTCCGGAGCCATGGTAAACGGGAACGTCAAGATCATGGGTTCAGTTCACATATTAGGCAACGGTCTTGCGGATGGTGATAATGCCATTGATCTTGGCGGGACAGCGGAACTTGTCGGTAATAATTATGATGGATTAGAGGCTGATCTGGATGACAGGGTTCCGGAACTTGACACGGTTTTGTTTAATGGTGAAAATGTGGAGACTTTGAATGCGGAACTTCGCGTCAAAAAAGGACTGGTGGGTTTGAGCGGTACTTCGAAGGTTGGGAATGCTGATGCTTCCGGTGATGGCGATAAAGAAACGGTTGACGGAACATATGTCACGGATGGTTATAATGGGACAGCAGGTACAACCAATGTATTTTCGGACAACGGAAGTTCGGAAGGCTATGACTTGGGCGATGCTGTCACTTTCCCAAGTCTCAATGACTCTATTTCTGGCTATGACGATTATTATGCTTATTTTTCGGCGGAAGGCTATACGCTTGCCGCAGGTGAACTGGCAACAGTGGCTGCGTTGTCGGGTGCCACACCGAATTTTACGTATGGAAACTGCGCGACGAATTGCATATCCATGACGGGCGGCAAATTGTATGTCAAAGGAAAAGTGTATGTTAACGGTGGAACCTTGGGGATAACAGGGAGCACAGTTGAATATACGGGTAGCGGCACAATTTTAGTGTCTGGCGATGTCACTATTAATGAGGACTTAATTACGGCAACAGATTTAGATCCAGTCAGCGGCAATCAATATGAGAATTATCCCGTTCATGAAGTTACAGGACAGAAGAATGTCTTGGCCATTATGACGCCCAGTGATATTGAAATGGGGACCGGCGCGGGAGCAGCCCAATTGGATGTTATGGGATTGTTCTTTGCCGAAGGGGAGATCAAAACAGCCAAGCAAACCGATGTGATGGGGTCATTAGTCACGAACTATTTCAACGTCTCGAATCAAGTGCCGAGTGTCTGGCAGGTTCCCGATACATCGGATAATCTTCCTGATGGACTGATCACCGGCGATGAGATCTATTTGATGAGAGTGATTTCCTGGCGGAAAATCGATAATCCGACTTAGTAGCAATATGGGGAAAAGATGCTTGTGGGACAGGTGCTTTCGCATCTGTCCCCTTTTTGTTTAAAAAACAAGTGCGGAAAGTTTCTTTGCCGGTATAATAGCAGCTTATGGACAGGAATTACGATGCCAAGATCGCTCTTGAATTGCGGCTTCGCCCGGAGCAGGTCGCGGCCACTGTCCGCCTGCTGGACGATGGCGCGACCGTGCCGTTCATCTCCCGCTACCGCAAAGAAGCCACGGGCAACCTCGATGAGGTTGCCGTCAGCAATATCCGCGACCGAGTCGGCCAGTTAAGGGAACTGGATAAGCGCCGCGCGAGCGTCCTTCAATCCATCCAGGAACAGGGCAAACTTACCGAAGAGCTGAAAAGCAAGATCATCGCTGCCGAGACATTGGCCGTCCTTGAGGACATTTACCTGCCTTACCGGCCTAAGCGCCGCACAAGGGCGACCGTCGCCAAAGAAAAAGGCCTGGAACCTTTGGCCAAAATGATCTTTGAGCAAAGAGGCATTGACCCCGAGGCCGAGGCGGTCCGGTTTGTCAGCGCCGAGAAAGGCGTCGAATCGACTGAGGAGGCCTTGTCCGGCGCGAGGGATATCATCGCCGAATGGGTCAATGAGGACGCGAAGGCCCGCGCGCAGCTGCGGAAATTGTTTTATGAAAAAGGGATTATGACCTCGCGCGTGATCCGCGGCAAAGAGGAAGAAGGCAATAAATACAAAGATTATTTCCAATGGGAGGAACTGGCCAAGAACGCGCCGTCCCATCGGATCCTCGCGGTCCGCCGCGGAGAAAAAGAAAAATTCCTCATGGTGCGTATCCTGCCGCCCGAAGAGGACGCGGTCGCTATTCTGGAGTCATGTTTTGTCACCTCACATAACGCGGATTCCCGCCAGGTCCAAACAGCCGTCCACGACAGCTACAAAAGGCTGTTGTCCCTTTCGCTTGAGACGGAAATCCGCCTGGAGCTCAAGAAGAAGGCGGACCAAGACGCGATCAAGGTCTTTGACAGGAATTTGCGCGAACTTTTGATGGCGCCGCCGTTGGGCCAGGTGCCGGTCATGGCGATCGATCCAGGGATCAGGACGGGATGCAAGGTCGTGTGCCTGGACAGCCAGGGGAAATTGGCCGCCAATGACACGATCTACTTAAGCCAGTCCGAGGGGGCTAGGGAAGAAGCGGCCCGGACCGTCGCGAATTTGTGCAAGAGATTCGCGGTGAATGTCATCGCGGTCGGCAACGGCACGGCCAGCCGTGAGACCGAGGCGTTCATCCGCAGCATCGGCCTGCCGAAAGAGGTCCAGACGGTCGTGGTCAATGAAAGCGGCGCCTCGATTTATTCGGCGTCGGATGTGGCACGGGAGGAATTCCCTGATTATGACGTGACGGTCCGCGGGGCGGTGTCGATCGGCCGGCGGCTCATGGACCCGCTGGCGGAGCTGGTGAAGATCGATCCCAAGTCCATCGGCGTCGGCCAATACCAGCACGATGTTGACCAGAACCTGCTGAAACAAAGCCTTGACGATGTCGTCATCAGTTGCGTGAACCGGGTTGGCGTTGAGGTGAATACGGCGAGCAGGCAATTGTTGACCTATGTCTCCGGGCTGGGCCCGGGCCGCGCGCAGGCGATCATTGATTTCAGACACAACAAAGGCCCGTTTGTTTCCCGCGAACAGATCCGTGAGGTCCCCGGGCTTGGCCCAAAGGCCTTCGAGCAGGCCGCCGGGTTTTTGCGCATTTTAGGCGGCAGCAATCCGCTCGATGCCAGCGCCGTCCATCCGGAGAGTTATCCGATCGTCCATCGGATAGCGGATGACCTCGGCTGTTCTATCAAGGATATTCTGTTAAAGGAAGCCTTGCGGAAAAAGATTGACCTTAAAAAATATGTGACGGACACAGTCGGCTTGCCGACATTGATGGATATTCAAAATGAATTGGCCAAGCCGGGAAGGGACCCGCGCCCGCCTTTTCAGATTTTCAGTTTTAAAGAAGGCATCGAGACCATGGAGGATTTAAGCCCGGGCATGACGTTGCCCGGCGTGGTCACAAACGTGACGGCCTTCGGCGCGTTTGTCGATATCGGCGTGCATCAGGACGGGCTCGTGCATATCAGCCAGCTTTCAGACCGCTATGTTAAGGATCCGCAGGAAGCGGTCAAGGTTCACCAGAAGGTTACGGTGCGGATCCTTGAAGTTGACATGAAGCGCCGGCGCATCGCGCTTTCGATGAGAAAGAGCGGTTAACAAACAGTTGTCATGACATGGTTTAATATTTCTTTTATTCCTTTTCCTTTGACTCCAATATTGATAGAATATAATCCCATCCATAAGAGGTTCTTAACCAGGGCCGCATAATTCCGTATGCGATTTTGTGCGAGCCTCGTCATTTTCATCTTATATGGAAATGAGGAAAAATGACGGGAGCCGGATTTGAAGAAATATTGTTTTCCTGCCAGGATATTATTCCTAACTTTGGTCATTTTCGGAACCTGTGTTTCCCTGACGGCAGCCCAGCAGCCGGTTGTTTCAACAAAAGCGCCCTCTCTAGGCGCCAGCCTTGATAGGGCCCTGGCGATGGATACGATCATGGACAGCGCCGTCATGAAAAGGAAGGTCCTGGGGACGGTTTTTATCGTTCTTCTCGGTTATTTTTTGATGTTCGGGTTCATCCGGGTCATCAATAAGCGCGTCAAGGACATCAAGACGCGCTATGCGGTCCGGAAAAACACCGTTTATGTTGTCAGCCTGGTCCTTTTGCTCGTCCTATTCGTCATTTGGATACAGAGCATCAATTCGCTGACGATCCTTTTGGGAGTTGCCAGCGCCGGTCTGGCGCTCGCTTTGCAGGAAGTTATTTTGTCTATCGCCGGATGGTTCCTCATCATCCTGCGCCACCCGTTTGAGGCGGGGGACCGGATTGAAATCAACGGTATCAGAGGCGATGTCATAGATATCCGCATCTTCCAGACGTCGGTCCTGGAGATCGGCAACTGGGTCCACGCGGACCAGAGCACGGGGCGCATCGTCCATTTCCCTAACAGCTTTGTCTTTAAACATGCAACCTATAATTACAACCGCGAGTTCGAGTTTATCTGGAACGAGATCCCGATCCTCTTGACCTTTGAAAGCGACTGGAAGCGCGGCCGCGAGATCATGATGGCGCACGCGAAGAACCTGGCCGAAGGGCTTGAGGCCGAGGTCAGCCGGAAGATCGAGGCCATGCGCAACCGCTACATGATCTATTACGGAAAGCTGACGCCCATTGTTTATGTCGATATTAAGGACAGCGGGGTCGAATTGACCCTGCGTTATTTAACCGAGGCGAAGAAGCGCCGCTCGACCCAGGACCAGCTCTGCCAGGCGATCCTTGAGGATTTCAGGAAGGAGCCGAACGTTAAGCTCGCCTACCCGACGTACAGGATCGTGAAGACTTAGGGAAAGAAACCATTTTAAGACACAAGACACAGGACACAAGACACAAGACACAAGATTGAGAAACACATGTGTCATCGGGATTATTAATTACATAATCATGATCCAGGACCACACGCAACATCTCGGCGTTCTTTCGGTTTCCGTTCATATCCCGGATGCACAGTCGCTTAAAGCAAAACGGTTTGTTTTAAAAAGCCTGAAGGATAAGGTCCGTCAGAAATACAATGTCTCGGTCGCGGAACTGGACGGCCAGGATAAGTGGCAGGTTTCCACCTTGGGCTTCGCGATGATCAATAACGACCGCCGCCGCATCGACAGCTGTCTGCAGAACATCTTATCGTCCTTAGAGAGCTTTGGTGGACTAGTTGTTTGTGATCACAGCATTGAGTTTTATTGAAAGTGTGGTAGAATATCGGCACGTTTAAAGAGAACACAAACGCACAAGTGCACAAGATCACAACCTGGGTTGTGCGCTTGTGTCTTGTGCTCTTGTACCCAAAAGTTTAATAGCCATTAACCAATGTCCTACATTGTCCTAGCCCGGAAGCACCGACCGCAGACCTTTGATGAGGTCGTCGGCCAGGAACATATCACGGAACTTCTGAAGAAAACGATCCAAGCCGACCGCCTGACCCACGCGTATCTTTTTTGCGGGCCGCGCGGGATCGGCAAGACCTCGTGCGCGCGCATCCTGGCGAAATCCCTGAATTGTGAGCAAGGGCCCACCTTAAAGCCCTGCGGCAAGTGCCCGGCGTGCGTGGAAATCGCCAAAGGCACGAGTTTCGATGTCCTTGAGATCGACGGCGCCTCCAACCGCGGCATTGATGAGATCCGCACCCTCAGGGAAAACGTCAAATTCGCGCCCAACTACGGCCGCTATAAGATCTACATTGTTGATGAAGTGCACATGCTCACCGCCGAGGCGTTCAACGCGTTATTGAAGACGCTGGAAGAGCCGCCGGAGCATGTCAAGTTTGTCCTGGCGACCACCGCGCCCAATAAAGTCCCGGCGACCATCATCTCGCGCTGCCAGCGCTTTGATTTCAAGCGCATCGCGACCAAGACCATCGTCGATGAGCTTTCCAGGATCAGCAAAAAAGAGAAATTCAAAGTCGATCAGGAGGCGTTGTACGCGATCGGCAAGGCGGCGCAGGGGAGCCTGCGGGACGCCTTAAGCATTCTTGACCAGCTCAGCGCCTTGAGCGATAAAGGCATTGTCACCGATGACGTGTTTTCCATGTTAGGATTGGTCGAGACGCAGCTTTTGTTTGATCTGGCCGGCGCGTTAGGTGAAAAAGATTGTTCCCTGTGCCTGGATGTCCTTGAGAAGATCATCGATAAGGGCAAGGACGTCAAACAATTGGCGCGGGACATCACCGAGCACTTCCGTCACCTGATGGTCATTAAGGTCGGCAGCAAGTCAAAAAACCTTGAGTCTATGGGGAAACTTATTGATTATCCGAATGCCATTAAGGACATGCTTTTCGCCCAAAGCAAAAAATTTACACTCAAAGAGATCCTAACGGCCATCGACATGTTTATCGAAGCCCAGGATACGGCCCGTGTGGTTGATTCGATCCGCATGCCTCTTGAAGTGGCGTTTGCGAAATTGACCTATCAGGGGGAGCCTTCCGATATGAAACCGGCTGTTTTGAAAAAGCTGTCCGACCAAGCCGTGGAACAGAAAATGGAATCTGCGCGCGGATTCTCGCCGGCCGATGTCCTGCGTGACAAAAAAGGGCAAGTGGACATCTCCGGTCCTGGCCGGCCTTATGAGGAAGGGGAAAAGCAGGAGACAGACGACGAGGAAGAGGAACCTTTGGGGCCGCAGGAGAATGCCGTTGGAGACTTGGATACGTTAGTGGCGCAAGAGCTCGGGCCAGTAAAGGAGCAGAAAGAAGCCGCTTTGGACCTGCATAAGGTTAAGAAGGTATGGGATGCGCTGACCCATGGGATCAGCCGAGAGCGCATGTCGATCGCGACCTACCTGCAGAGCGGCGTCCCTTATGACCTGACGGGGGCAAGGTTGACCATCGCTTTTCCTATGGAATGCAAGTTCCAGAAAGAGACCCTGGAAGACGCCCATAACGTTGAATTTGTCCAGAGAGTATTCTCGGAATTGTTGAAAGCGCCCGTCGTCGTTAAATATCTGATCGTTGAGAATTGTGCACCCCAGGAAGAGACGGAGAATGTCAAAGGCGTGCTGGAGACGTTCCAGGGGAAGGTCGTGAACCGCTGGCACGACGAATCTTAGACTTACGGAGCGCCAAAGGCGCGAACGTAAGTCTGTAGATGTAGTCGCCCCCGGAGCGAAGCGGAGGGGGTGATGAGTAAATGGTTAATGGTGAATAGTAAATAGTGTTATTAGCAGAGTGGGTTTATGGACGACTGAGATTGCTTGATATTCAATTCACCATTAACTGTTTAAGATTAAGAATATAATTTCTAATAACCCAGACCATTCACCATTAACTATTTACTATTGACAAAGCAATGGCTTACCCTAAATTAATCCAAAATCTCATGGAGCGCCTTGTCAGGCTCCCCGGCATCGGGCAGCGCAGCGCCGAGCGCATGGCGTTCTGGCTGCTGAATCACCCCCGAGAAGACGCGGAAGCGCTGGCCCGCAGCATCGTTGCGCTTAAAGAGGGCTTGATGTTCTGCCGCATCTGCAATAATTTAAGCGACACGGAAGTCTGCATGATCTGCAGCGATACGGCCCGCGATGAGAAAGTGATCTGTGTGGTGGAGAACCCTAAAGATGTCCTGGCGATCGAGCGGACCGGATCATTCAAAGGGCATTATCACGTGCTCCTGGGGACCATCGCGCCGGCGGACGGCATCGGGCCCGGCGATATCAAGATCCCGCAGCTCATCAACCGCGTCAAAAGCCAGCAGATCCAGGAGGTCGTGCTGGCGACCGACCCGGACAATGAAGGCGAGATGACCGCGCTGTACCTGATCAAGGAGCTCAAGCCGCTGGGCGTGCGCCTCAGCCGCATCAGCGTCGGCATCCCGATGGGCAGTTCCCTGGAATACGCGGACATGTCGACCTTGGGGATGTCCCTGATGACCCGGCGGGAGATCCGGGAGTAGGGGGATATTAATCATGAGACACAGTGGCATTCGAACGCAACGATTTTTGAATCCGATTTTTAACAGTCCTTGTTAAAGGGACAGCTTCCATTCTGACTTTGTAGCCGATAAATAATAACACCTTTTCCAAAGTCGCCACACTGCTGAACTCGCCGCTCTCAATATGGGAGATGTGTTGCTGCGAAACCTGGATTTGCCTGGCCAATTGCCCCTGCGTTAGATTATTTTTAATCCGGTATTCAATGATCGGTTTAACGATCTCAAGCTTTTGTTCTTCGAGTTCCCAAAGTTCTTTGAAATAAGGGTCTTTTAATTGCTCTTTTAAATAATCATCCACGGCCCTGGTTTTCACTTTAATCATAGGGATTCCTCCAAGAATGTTTTTCTGCGGTTAATAGCCAATTCGATCTCTTTTCGCGGCGCTTTCCGGGTTTTCTTTAAAAACCCGTTGGTAAAAACAATGCTGTCATCTTTTATGAAGAAATACAAAACGCGGAGCGCTCCTTCTCGGCCCGTAAATCTCAATTCATAGATATCGCTCTGTAAGTATTTGCAAAAAGGCATTGAAAGCTTGACCCCAAATTCTTCCAGCAAAGAACGGGTATATAAGAACTTTTGGCGTGTCCGTAAATCCAAGGAATCCAGGAATTCCTCTACAGGTGATCTCCCGGAGCTTGTCGTAAAAAATTCGGTTGTATAGGGCATGGGCTTCCAGCCTTTTAAAGTATACAAGCATATGCTTGTATTGTCAAATTGTTCTTAAGAGGTCTTTAAAATAGGTAAACGCCCGGGAAAGAAGAGGGGATTGATAAATCATCAATAGTCTATTGAGAGTATAACAAATTTCAGAAGGTTGTCAAGGGCAGGGGAGTGACGGGATTTGCATTGGACGTTTTTAATTTGCTTAAGATGCGCATATCATTAATTGACTTTTGATAAATTTTGGCTATAATCCATGTATTGTTTGCCCCTGTTCTTTCAAAAAACCCTCTTTTTGGAGAAAATTTCCCCTGCATGGTTTTTCTGAACATCTATGGAAACTATTGCTGGGGAATAAATTTTCTCCGAAAATTTATTCCCCTGTAGCTCAGTTGGTAGAGCAGATGGCTGTGAATGAGCCCCAAACTTACGGAGCGAAGCGAGGTAAGTTTGAGGGGCGAATTCATCCCGAGCGGAGCCGAACGATAGTGAGGCGAAGTCGAGGGATCAATTCGTAAACGCAGCTTCCAGCGGAAACGCTGGTTGACAAAGCAGGCTAATTCAGGGAAGTCCGACTCGATGTTGCTAGGGCGACCATAGGGAGTCCTGAGCGAAGTCGAAGGATAATCCTGAGCGAAGTCCGCCGCGACGTTTGGCGGAAACGTGCAGAGACTATACACCTGCCGCCGTAATGCGCCAAGAAGTGCGGCGCAACGGTGAAGAGAGAGTCCACTTCCGTTAG
>JAFGFL010000090.1 GCA_016931055.1 Candidatus Omnitrophota bacterium
ATGACATAGGAGCATATTGCTTGTCGTCGTATTATTGCTAAAGAACAGAATTTTTATCAACCAAATTTCCGTGTCATTATCAATTAACTATCATGAAAGGCTTTGAAGAAACACTCCCTCTTATCGCGGCCCTCCTTGCTGCCATCGTCCTCTTTTTGGGCGTCATTACAGCTATCAAGAAATCCTTAACCCCTCCTTCGAGGAATGACACCATCGATTCCACCCTTTTACTAAAAGAACAAAAACGGCGCATGGATGACATCCAAAGCCGCCAGAAACAGTTCATGCGCGACCAAAGGCAGAAAATCCGCGACATGCAAAGACTGTAAACGCTTTTTACGCATGCTCACGGGCCTGAAGGATGCGCATGGTCATCTCTTGCTCATACAACAAGCATATTTTCTTCAATTCCCAGGCTCCGAGAAAATGGCGAATAGCGCCTTCGATCGCAGTAAACCGGTTATTTAAATATTGATACTCCGGGCTGAGTGTTTGACGCCGGCTATCCATAAATTTCTTTTTTAAGACATTTTCTTCTTTTGTTTTCATATATACGGAAAACTGCTCAACCATATCCTTGAACGCCTGATTCCCCTGCGCCAATCTGTATTCCTTTGACCTTTTTAGCTGCCGCAGCACGAACTCATCCGCTTTTAACTGGGTAAAATACCGGTCAATCTTATCCAGTTCTTCCTTTGTTGTTTTATAACACCATATCAAATAGCGTCGGATAAGGTTCTTTTCTTTCTGTGTCAGTTGCGATCTTTTCGGCATGATATTCTTTCCTCATGATTTGTTGTTATCCATTTCCTGAAGGCGAGCATCGGGCATCATGGAAATGCTTCATCATCCCACTTTATAAACCTTGCTGCCTACCTTAACAACTTTATCAACTTTAAGGCCGACCAATTGCCCCTTACGGGCCGTTTTGACATCGATGCTTTCGATTTGAAGAGACCCCACCTTTTGAACAAAATCCGCGCCTTTTCCCATGATGCGGATCTTATCACCGATCGTGATACGGCCTTCCGTCATTTTCAGGACAACGACTTTTATGCGCGAGAAATAATGGGTTATTTCTCCAACGCAAGCTTCTTTTGATTCCTTATAATCTTTCAGGCCCTCGGCAACTGTCTTTCTTATTTTATTGGCTGTTGATAATTTGATCTTTGGATGCGCTATAGACGAGCCTGGAATCCTCTTTCTTCTTAGCGGAGAGCCGTTTTTTTTCTTTACAACAGGGATCTTTCTTGAGGATTTTCTTGCGGTCTTTCTTGAAGACCGCTTTACTTTTCTCCTGCGACGAAGGGATGTCTTGCGTTTTCTCTTAATAGATGTTTTTCTTAGTGATTGACGTTGCGCAGATTTTCGAGGCTTCCGGAAAGACACATGCTTGATTTTACGCTTTATTTTCCGTTTTTTTTGAATTTTTTGAAGATGTTTTATTAAAGACTTAAGAAGAAAATCAGCAATGGACATGTCAGAGGGTGATCGAATTTGCCAATCGACTGACAACCGGCAAATCGGTATCGCGTCCCTGCAGAACGGCAATAAGGCCAATGAAAGACAGCACGCCGAAGACAAACATGCCTAAGCGCAGGATCCATTGGCCCAAAATGATGTGGAGAATAAAAACAGCTACCTCTCCCAAAAAAAGGATGAGCCCCTGTTTGCCGTGCTTCATAACGAAGGAATTGTCCTTTTTCAAGACAAGAGGAATAATGCAGAGGATAGAAAGGTAAGATAAAATCGCGATAACTTTCCCTTCGAGGATCTGCTGATCTTTATTAGGCTGGCCTTTCATCATAAAAATCTTCTTGCGCCTTCAAAATTCGCTGATACGGCGGCTTATTTCTCTTCAAGAGCCATCTCGGAATTCACTTCGATCAAAGAGTTAATGTCCCCGAATGAATTTCGTTCCCGTCGGGGATTGCCGGGGTCTTCTTTCCAGACGCCGTCAACGATAAACTGATATTTATAAAAACCAGGCCTTAACGGGATATAAACCTCCCACTGGCCGTCTCTTTCTTTCAAGCGGCAACCGTCATCCAAGGACCAATCATTAAAACTCCCGGTCACATAAACTGATTTTGCCCCCGGCGCCTCAATGGCGAAGCGTGTTGTGAAGAATGCCTTGGCCTCCCTGGCCACCATCTTCTGCATTTTTTCCGAAAACGGCTCTAACTCTAATGGGGAGATCTCGTTTTCTGTTGTTTCGATGACCGTTTCTTCCGTTTGTAAAGCCTCTTCAAGATCTGATGTTGCTTTGGAAGGCGTTTCGGCCCCTTCGCGAATATCCCCCGCCTTTTCCTTCTTTTCAAGCAGAAGTAATTCTTTGGCTAACGAGTAATAGTCCTTCGATCCCCTGCAGTATTTGTCAAAGAACGCAACCGGTTTGCCGGAAACCGCCGACTCTTTGAGCTTAACATTGACGTGAATGATCGTATCGAATAAAATCGTCCCAAATTTCTCCTTGATCGTTTCAAGCATGGCAAATGAGTGCCTCAAACGGGAATCAAACATCGTAATCAGGACACGGCACTTGACTTGATGATCCAGTCTTTCCTTCACCAATGTGATGATATCCATCAAGTGGCCAACACCCTGAAGGGAAAAGCGGCTTGTCTCAACGGGAATAATCGCTTCATCACTGACGCGAATTGCATTGATTGTCAGAATCCCCAGGCTGGGCGGGCAATCAATAATGATGTAATCGTACTGATCCTTGATGGTTTTAATAATCTCAAGCAGTTTTAATTCCCGGCCAATCTCATCAGCCAGTTCCTGCTCCAGGGTCCCGACAAGAATATTGGATGGGGCGATATCAAAGGTACCCTCAACCCGTTTGATAATGTTCTCGATCTTTAATTTACGCGGAGTGAGTTTAGAAATAACATTATAAAGGCTGTCCTGGCTTTCAATATCCAGGCCAAGCGAGGCATGGGCTTGGGCATCCAAGTCAATCAGAAGGACTCTTTTTTTATTAAGCCCCAGGGCCGTAGCAAGATTAATCGCCGTTGTTGTCTTTCCGCAACCACCTTTCTGATTCGCAATAGAAATGATTTTCATTGTCGCTTTATCCCTTTCTTATGGCTTTTTGAATTCTTAGCTTGAAAAGCACACACCATCGATGAGAATAAGACCTTTTTTGCTTTCAACATTCCACGACTCCAGGACAAAGGACACATCCGTCAAGCTTGACCAATCCGTGATCTGCTGGAATTCCGTTAACGGAATATCGAACTTCTGCCATTCCAGCCCTATTCCCTGGACATAATAAGACGCCTCTTCCTTTTTGCGGTTATTAATCACCACTTTCACGATCCCGGGCGCTCCTTCTTCTTTTCCGCGGATGGAAAACTGGATTCTGCCATACTTAGCCGCATCCACCTCAGGGACATCTAACGTGAACGTTTCAACAGGCGGGAAGGAATCCGAAAAATTATATTCCATACGAATCGGCCCGTTGTGCAAAGAAAATATCACCCTGCTCTGCAAGGCTGAATTCCGGTTGGTCAAAAAAGCCGTTAACCCATAGAAGGCGCTAGTAAATATCACGACTGTAATGAGGATGTTGATTAACAGCCACGCACTGAACTGCTTTTCCTTCTTAATATCTGATTTTGAGCGCTTGCCGAGATAAACCTGCGCTAAATGATCATAGATATCATCGCGTGTCATGATTCAAATCGCTTTTAATAATTTTTAAATTAAACCTTAACCCATTTGGAAACAATATGTTAGATAAATCCGGAAAGATTAATCTTATAATAGCAAATAAAAGAGAAAAAGGAAACAGTATTTTCTTTTTTTAGTTAATGCCTTGAGAATTCTACCGTCGAGAAACAAGATGCCTATAACACGTGATTCTATCATCATAAGAATAGGAACAAATAAAATAATAAAACGCGTATTAAACGTATCACTAACAAAAAACCCCTGCTGATCTTAACGATCAGCAGGGGTGAGAAACTTCTAATGCAGATTGAATTAGAAGTTTACGATACCATGAACGATTGCCTGTGAGGCCACCGAGTCATGATTCTCTTCAAACACATCGCCAGGAACGAACCATCCAAAACTTGCACCGAGTTGAACATCTTCGGTGTAGTCATAGATGGCATCAACATCAATTTCATATCCTAGGCCTGTTTCGTCTTTATCCGCTGTAGGCGTATAAGTAGCAGCTGCATCCGGTCTTTGCAGAGCGAATGTACTAGCTACCGTTGACGAAGGATCTATTTTCTTGTCCAACCAAAGGCCATTCCAGGTGACTTTAGCTGTGACATCTTCCATTGGATTCGCTGTCAAAGACACCGAGTGGATCTGAAGGTTTGTCAAGTTGAATAATGCATTGTAGATCGTTTTTCCACCCTGCGCTTCAAACATCGGATCCCATGCTGTGTCGATATTTGCAGAAGCTTGGTTCACATATCCTGAGTCCGCAGGATTGCTATCCCCGGAAACATAGGTATACGTATATCCTAATGCTGGGCTGTATTCATCTAATGCATCAGGCAATACGTCTTTAGGAATCTGATAGTTGGAAACAAATTGAGCCGCAAAAGCATCTCGTTTTTCGTTGTCAAGATCGCTCGTGCTCGAGACATTGTTCCCGCGCTGCCAAGCTACTTCACCCTGAATATTCAAACCATCCAGGACATCTGCACTGGCTCTTAAACCAGGCACATACGTCGTGTCTGATTTTGTACCATTCGTTGCAGCGGCCGTGCCATCGTTGGTCGACTTATTGATCCTGGCAAAGAAGTAACCTTCAACCTGGGTGTTTAAGTCATCGCCAAGCTCATAAGTGGCGTTGATACCATACAGGTCAATATCATCGGTATCATGATCAACGGCTGAGGTTGCCGTATTTTCATTAATCTTGGCATACAAAACCTCTAAAGTAAGAGGATTGTAGTCGAAGATAAGACGAATGGCGTCCATGGCAGCCTGTTTGCTCAGGTCACCTGCAACAGCAGCAATGCCAGAATCCGAAGAAGCGGCATTATTCGTGCCAGATGCATTGACAATCAGGCTATTGCCATAACTAAACACCTGACGCCCAACCACAACGGTTAATGGCGAATAAAGCATCTCTCTTAAGGTGACATAAGCCAGATTAAGATCAATGTCTGTAACCGTCGTTCCTTTTGTTGTTGCAGCATCTTCATTATCATTACCCCAGGCTCTTTCGTTGATCAACGCAACTGTTGCAGACACTTGATCCGTAAGATCAGCATCCACTCTCAGTCTTGTCTGAGTCATGAAGATGCTCTGGTGAATATTTTCGACTGTTGGATTGGCGCCGCCACCAGATGTGCTGGAACCAAAGTCGAAATTGTTACGATAAAGCCAAGTGGAATCGATATCCCCACTCACCTTTACGTTTTGTACACTAGCAAATGCCGGTACGGCCACCAAGGCGACCATAAGGGCAATCGCTAATATAATTAATTTTCTCATTATTTTCTCCTCCAAAGAGTTTTTAATTCTTTAGTTCATCTATTAGAACTAGGTCCAAAATGGACTAGATACTTTCGAACAAACCCAGCTTCTTTGATGATTCCAGACTAACTGTTTTTCATCCCCCCTTTCTGAGTCAAATTAGGATCATCACTGGTTAAAATATAATGGTGCCGCCATAATCCATTTGAAAATCACAGGATAAAACAGCGACACAACCCCTTCCACTTTAATTCATACAAAAGCGTTAGAGGTTTCGGCTGCCGCAGAACATCCAAAACAGCAACCTGCTGGTCAGCTTTAGGTTTTAAAGCCTCCCAACACTGAGTGATATTCTCACATACATGCTCAAGCGTGTCAATATATTTTCAGATTTTTTTAAAATGCCATTTTGGCTCCACATAGAGCCAAAGTTTCCGTCGAAATATGCGTTCTGATCATCATTATGCAATAATATCAAGTGGTTATGGAAAAATATCGTTTGCGTCCGCAACCACACCGTTGGCACAATAACTGGCGTATTCCTTTCTGAATATCTGCCGCCGCCCTTGTTAAGGGCGGAAACATTATTGTCTAAAGGAAAAATGCGCCTAACACGATTCGAACGTGTGACCTGCCGCTTAGGAGGCGGCCGCTCTATCCACCTGAGCTATAGGCGCATGTTTGATAACTTTATCTGCGCCAACACCCTCTCAATTGAGTTCTGGGTGCAGGCGCATTTTTTATTTCCTTTGACCTTAATTAATATTCATATAAAAATTTATAGTAATTTATAACTATTCCTTTCCTCTTCGGTACGGCTCCAAAGCCTTCAAATACCCTTGCGGTGCAATATAGCCGAGAAGCATTGCTTCATCGCAATATTTAACTGCATTATCATAATCTTCCATTTTATAAGACAGTATTGATAAATTTACCCATGCATCCATATAGCCAGGATTGATTCTAACAGCCTTAAGATACGAACTCACAGAGTCAGAATTTCTTCCAAGGCGGGCATATGAATTGCCCAAATTGTAATAGGCTTCCGCATTCGCCGGGCCAAATTGGATTGATTTTTGATACATTTCAATAGCATTACGGAGATTCCCGGCACTCTCTTCAATATATCCTAAATTAAAATAAGCCATAGGATTGCGCTGATTAGCCTTAATTGCCTTCTGAAAATCTTCCTTGGCCAATTTTTCATCACCAAGACGTTTGTGAATCACTCCCATATTGATAAAGGCATCCGCATTCTTTGAATCAACCGAAACAACTTTCTGATAAACCTCAAGCGCCTTGCCTAAATGTCCCTGGTCCCGAAAGATGTTCCCCAAATTATAGAGGGCCTTTCTATGGTTCGGGTTGATATCAAGCGCCGTTTGATAAGCCGAAACAGCCCTTTCATAATCTCCCATTTCACCGTACAAATAGCCAAGGTTGAAAAAGGAGGTTTCCCTGGCAGGCCTGTTGATTACCAATCGCGTCAAATCATCCATCATTCTTTGCCTGGCTTCGAGATATTTCGCATTCTTAGCATCCTTTCTCAAGGCATCATTGTACGCGGAAACGGCATTAATATAAATGTCTTCATCTTCCGAATGTAACTTAACTGCCTGTTCATAGGCAAAAATGGCTTCCGATGCATGGCCGATTTCCCGGTACAAATCACCAAGGTTAAAATGGGCGTCCTTGTACCTGTAATCGATCATCAGGGCCTCTTTATATTGAGTGATCGCATCAGGGATCATACCGATATCGGCATACAACTTCCCAAGATTGTAATACGCTTCTATATAATCAGGCTCAGCTTCAATAGCTTTCTGATACAAGCCGATTAATTCATTAACATTCCTCATGACCTCATGAGCCCAGTCGGAGAAGTCTACAGCCAGCCCCTTCGCCTGGATTTTTCTGATTTTCTTGTATTCTTCCAGGGCCATCTTGTATCTTTCTTCTTTCAGCAGGGCGATTGCCAGATTATTAAGTGCGATCGGGTCATCAGGAAAGATGCTCAATTGGTACCGCCACAAAGTCATGCTATCGCGCCAAATTTGGCATTGATGATACGTTTTCATGGAGAACAAGGCTATTAAGAGAACGGCCGCTGTCGCACCCAAAACTCTTAATCTTTTCTTTTCCATCAAAATGCCCCATCCCCTCCCAACGAGAAAACAAAAACCCAAGATCGGCAGATACATGAAACGATCCGCAACTATATTGGTATCCCCTGCATCGTCATAACGCAGCAAAAAGAAAATCGAAAAAAAGAAGAACGCCACCGCAAAGATAAACCAACGCTGTTTGCGCAGGCGAACCAGCGCAAGGATTAAAGTGCCGAGGACCAGCAACGAAAGATAATATTCGGGATTGAAAACCGACACCGGTTTGGAAAGATGATAAACCGGGACAGAGAAAAGCGGAAGAATAAATTGCCTTAAATAAAAAACGAGTGTCCAGGACCAGATCAGGATCGCCTCCATTGCGCTTTCCCCGGGTAGGCGCGCATGCTTGGCATAACTGGCCCAAGTGATCGCGGCGATTACGGCCGCAAGTGGAAGTTTCTCAAGAAGCGCCTCTCGACCGATGGCCCGCCCGTGAAACCAGTCCATTAAAAGGAGAACGAGCGGCAGGCTTAGCGCCATCGGTTTGGCAAGCATGCTTAAAATCCCAAAGAACACCGTCAGGACAAGGAATCCATAAGGTTTTTTGATCTGAAGCGACGGGGTCGATTTCGTAAAAACCAAATATCGGGAATAACTCAAAAGGGCCGCCATGTAAAAAAAAGCATACAACACGTCTTTGCGCTCCGTGACCCATGCCACAGACTCAACATGGACCGGATGGATGCCGAACACTAACGCGGCAAAGCCGCTCTCCAGGGCCGAAAGCCCCAGCCTCATCCCCAACCAATAAATCAACGCCACAACACCCAAATGCAACAATAGATTATCAAGATGATAAATAAAAGGATCCGGCCCGAAGAAATGGTATTCAATGGCAAACGAAAGGCTGGTCAAAGGGATGTAGATATGATTGACGGTGCTCTTGAAGATATCTCCGATATGCTCAAGATCCAGCGTCTGCACGCTGATATTCTCATACAGATGAGCATCGTCGTCCCATAAAAGGAAGTTGTTCTTTAGCGCTGGAATATAGGAGAAATAAACAACAAAGAGAATGGCAACCAGAAGTAAAAGAATACCGCTTTGGGAGGATGACAATTTAAACTTACGCATGATGGCATACAATAAGAATTTCGCTAATATTTGATGATGGAATAAACGGGGAGATCTTTCAGTTTGGCTTTCCCTTTAAGAAATTTCAATTCGACCAAGAAAGCCAGCCCGACTATAACGGCGCCCTGGGCCTTCACCAGGTCCGACACCGCTTTGATCGTGCCGCCGGTTGCCAAAAGATCATCGACGATCAAAACGCGTTTCCCGGGCTGGATGGCGTCCTCGTGGATCTCCAGGACGTCCGTGCCGTACTCCAGTTCATAGGTCACGCTTTTTGTCCTCGCCGGCAGTTTCCCTTTTTTTCGAACTGGGACAAATCCCGTGCCAAGCTTGTAGGCAACCGCGGCGCCGAAGATAAACCCTCGGGCTTCTACAGCGACAACCAGGTCAATATTTTCCTTCTTGAATTTTTTGGCCAGCAAATCAACGGACTTCTTAAAGACAGCGCCATTTTGCAGCAATGTCGTGATATCCTTGAATATGATCCCCTTTTTCGGAAAATCGGGAATATCGCGGATATGATTTTTCAGTTCGTTTTTTTTGATTGCGTTCGCCACAGGACGTCTCCTTCCTTTCCTCATAAACGCTGGCCCACCCGTATGCATTAAAGATCCGGGGGTCCAGCGGCTCTCGACTTATTTATTTGATGGCTCGGGGAGTTTTCAATCGTCTTCGACCCCTCAGCCCTCGATGAGAAAAACTCCCCGAGGGCTCATTTATTTACCTCGGCAAGCCTTTTATCCGCTTTCGCGACCGTACTGACTGATTGCCTCTTGACCAATTTGGTCGGCAAGACTATTTTCAAAGGCAACTTCATTGCGCCGCGGCTGATCTGATAAAGATTTTCCGCTCCCAAACGCGCCATCTCAACCAGGGGTTGAGAAATAGTGGTCAACTTAACGGATCCTGTCGTGCTCAGAGGATTATCATCAAACCCGACGATAGACAATTCTTCAGGGACCTGAATGCCCAAATGTTTCGCCTCATCCAGGACCTCAAGGGCCATGACATCCGATGCCGCGAAGATCGCGGTCGGCCGCATTCTTAATTTTAAGAGTTTTTTAGCCGCAATCCGAGCCGGGGTCCTTAAGAACTCCCCAAACGTGATATAATTCCTGGCTACCTGGATATCCTTGGCATGAAGGGCCTCCCGGTAACCTTCCAGCCGTTTTAATCCGGCTTGCGTTGAAATATCCCCCGCAATAGTCGCGATTTGCGTATGGCCCAATTTCAGCAAATATTCAATGACGCCGAATGCGGCGGCATGATTATCCACAGCCACATAATTGATAGGTTCATCTAATATGTTATTGAGGACCATGCATGGCATGCCCCAGCGGATCGCTTTTTTCACAATACTGACATCATTATCAATATCGGCAAAGATAATGCCGTCGATATAATTCCTGTCCATCAAAGTCGAATCCAGCCATCCGCGATGATTGGAGCGGTCGGTAATATGGATGAGGAAATCGGCATTGACCCGGCTGGCGGAAAGGCTAACGCCTCTGATGACCTCTCCGGCATAATAGGAATGGAATATGTCTTCGAAACGAGGAATAACTAAAACAAAGGTTGGCTTTCTTTTACGGCTACTCACTTTCCTGTTCCCGTTCTTTTTGCTCAATGATTTGTCTGATCTTCTTAATCGTTGCCGCCTCAATCTGGCGAACGCGTTCGCGCGAGACCCCCAAGGTCTTCGCGATTTCGGCCAATGTATGGGTATTCCCATCGCTAAGCCCGTAACGCAAATCGACAATCTGCCGCTCACGGGGGTTAAGCAAATCAAGGAAGCCGATCGCCCTTTCCTTGTCAAAAAACTTCTCAAGTTGCGCGTCGGGACTGGCGATATTCTCGTCCTCGATAATATCTTTGACCTGCCCTTCCCCGCTTTCCCCGATGGGTGCGTCCAAACTGGACATCTTGGCGATGGACCTCTCCAATTCCCGCACCCTTTCCACAGATATCTTCAGCCTCTTGGCCACTTCACCGGCGCGGGGAACCCTTTTCAGCTTGTGCGTTAATTTTTCAATCGTCTTTTTATATTTGAGGATCTCTTCGTTCATGTACACCGGGACGCGGATCATTTTCCCTTGATCGATGATCGCCCGGGAAACTCCCTGCTTAATCCACCAAGCCGCATAAGTTGAGAAACGAAAGCCTTTGTCGGGATCAAACTTCTCAACGCTTTTCATCAGCCCGATATTCCCTTCCTCAATGAGATCGCTTAAAGGAACACCCAAATTGACATACCGTTTGGCGATGCTGATGACCAAACGCAGGTTTGCCCGGATCATTTTATCCCGGGCTTCCTTATCCCCTTTCTTGAGCCTTTTGGCCAGCTCAAGCTCTTCTTGGGGCGTCAAAAGAGGAATCGGCCGTATGTCTTTAAGATAAGCTTTGATGGGATCGGTCATAAAATGTTTGTTAAGCGTTTGGGCGCAAAATTACAAGCGCGCATGAGCGCAAGAATGATCGTTTCTTGTGTTCTTGTGCGCTTGTGTACTTGCCCGCCCCCAAACAGGAATTTGTTTGGGAGCGAGGTCTCGTCCTCTGAGATTAATTAAGCCAGAGGACGGATGCTCTAAGATTCATACCCCTTTATTTCTTCGCTTTTCTCTTTCCCTTAACAACAAATTTCTTTGTCTTTGCGTTTCCGCCGTTAGTAACCCTCGTCACAGCTTGTGCCGCCGCTAAACGGGCGATCGGGACGCGATAGGGCGAACAACTGACATAATTCATCCCGACCTTCTGGCAAAAATGAATCGAGGCAGGATCGCCGCCGTGCTCGCCGCAAATCCCGACTTTCAAGTCCGGCCGTGTCGCGCGCCCGCGGCGGACGCCCATATCGATCAATTGGCCAACCCCGCCGACATCGATGCTCTGGAACGGGTCTTCCGGCAAAATTCCTTTCTTAATGTAATCCTGTAAAAATGCGCCGATATCATCGCGGGAAAACCCGAAGCCCATCTGGGTCAGGTCGTTCGTCCCAAAAGAGAAAAATTCCGCTGTTTTCGCGATCTGGTCCGCGGTCAGGGCGGCGCGCGGGATTTCAATCATCGTCCCGTACAAGTAGGGTATTTTATTTACATTGTACTTCAAACACACTTCCTGGTAAACACGTTCGACGATTTTCTTTTGATCATCAAGTTCGTTGACCATTCCCAGAACGGGAATCATGATCTCCGGCAAGACTTTCTTACCTTCTTTGATTAACTCCACGGTGGCCTCGAGAATCGCGCGAATTTGCATTTCGGTCATCTCCGGGTATGTGACTCCTAATCGGACACCGCGATGGCCCATCATGGGGTTACTTTCATGGAGCGACGCTGCGCGTTTTTCCAGGTCCTCGACAGAAATGCCCAGGCTATTGGCCAAGTTCTCCATGGCACTCTTGCTATGCGGTACAAATTCATGCAACGGCGGATCCAGCAAACGGAAGGTCACGGGATAGCCGTCCATGGCGCTCAAGGTCCCTTTGACGTCCTTTTTGACAAACGGGAAAAGTTCGTCTAGTGCACTGCGGCGTTCCTTTTCGTCCGCCGAGACGATCATCTTTCTTAACTTGAACAAAGGCTCCTCGGACCCCTTCCCGTAGAACATGTGCTCCGTGCGGAACAGCCCGATGCCCTCGGCGCCGAAGGCGCGCGCCTTGGCCGCGTCCTCGGGAGTGTCAGCATTGGTGCGGATCTTCAAAGTGCGGATGGAATCGCAGATCTTCAAAAACTCGTTAAGATATTTGTTCTCGGAAGAGGCATCGATCATGGGCAGTTTCCCTTGATAAAATGTGCCTTTCGTCCCGTTTAAAGTGAGCCAGTCTCCCTCTTTCAAGGGGGTCTTGCCAACCGTCATTGTCCGTTGCTTCATATCCGTCTCGATATCGGAACAACCTACGATACAGCACTTGCCCCAGCCGCGGGCAACGAGAGCGGCGTGCGATGTCATCCCGCCGCGTGCCGTCAGGATCGCTTCAGCGGCCCGCATGCCTTCGACATCTTCAGGATTGGTTTCCTCGCGGACAAGAATGACCTGTTTGCCGTTTTTATGCCATTTTACGGCTTCATCCGCCGTGAACACGATCTGGCCCGCTGCCCCGCCGGGCCCGGCCGGCAATCCCTTGCCTAAGGCTTTCGCTTTCTTCTCCTCAGCCGAATCGATGATCGGATGAAGCAATTCATCCAATTGGCTTGGCGTGACGCGCTCGACCGCTTCTTTTTTCGTGATCAGTTTTTCCTTGACCATGTCAACGGCCATGCGGACAGCGGCAGGTCCGTTGCGCTTTCCGATGCGGCACTGGAGCATGAACAATACGCCGTCCTGGACCGTGAACTCGATGTCCTGCATGTCCTTGTAATGTCTTTCCAGGCGGTTGCGGAAGTCTTCCAGCTGCTTGTAGATTTTCGGCGACTGCTGCTCCAACGTCGGCAGGTGCTTGTTGTTGTCGCTTTGAGAGTATTGATTGATCGGCGCAGGCGTCCGGATGCCGGCGACCACGTCTTCGCCCTGGGCGTTGACCAGATATTCGCCGTAAAACGAGTTCTCTCCGTTGCCGGGGTTGCGCGTGAAGGCCACACCCGTGGACGAATTGCTGCCCGTGTTCCCGAAGGCCATGCTCTGCACGTTGACCGCCGTTCCCCAGTCGTGCGGGATGCCCTCAATGTTGCGATAGGAAACCGCCCTCTTGCCGTTCCAGGAAGCAAACACCGCCGTAATCCCGCCCCAAAGTTGCTTGTCGGGGTCGTCCGGGAATTCCTCGCCAAGGACGCTCTTGATCGTCTCTTTGTACCGCGAGCACAATTTCTTCAGGTCATGGACATCCAGATCAGAATCACTCTGAACTCCCTTATCTTTTTTTGCGCCGTGCAGGATCTTATCCAACTGCATGCGGATCCCCTTGCCTTCGGCAGGCTCGATGCCGGCCGCCTTTTCCATCACGACATCCGCGTACATGGTGATGAGCCGCCTGTAGGCGTCGTACGCGAAGCGCTCGCTGCCGAACTTCTTGGCCAGTCCCGGCAAGGTCTTCCCGGTCAAACCGACATTAAGGACGGTCTCCATCATCCCCGGCATGGATCTTCGCGCGCCGGAACGCACCGAAACGAGAAGCGGGTCCTTCGGGTCGCCGAACTTCTTGCCCATGATGTTCTCCACCTTTTTCATGGCTGCCGCAACCTGTTCTTTGACTCCCGCCGGATATTTCCTCTTGTTCGCGTAATAATGGGCACACACCTCGGTCGTGATCGTGAACCCCGGGGGCACCGGAAGGCGCAGGTCTTTATGCCCTGCCATCTCCGCTAAGTTCGCGCCTTTCCCGCCTAACAGATTTTTCATTTCCGCTTTGCCGTCGGCTCTACCTCCCCCGAAAAAATACACATACTTCTTTGCCATTTTGTTCTTACCCTTTCTTTTTCAGTTTGATAACTTCTCGATTAAATATGTCTTTAAATGGTCTAAGGCAATACGCTGTTGCTCCATCGTATCCCTCTCTCTAACGGTTACTTTCCTGTCTTCCAGGGAATCGACATCCACGGTCACACAGAAAAACGTCCCCACTTCATCCTGCCGCCGGTACAGTTTCCCGATTGCCGCCGTGTCATCATACACGGTTGTGAAACATTGTTCCAAATCTTTCTTGATATTTTTGGCAAGAACCACGATATCGTTGTTCTTTTTCAATAACGGCAAGACCGCGGCCTTTGTCGGCGCCAATTGTTTGCTCAGTTTCAAGACTACGCGCGTCCTGCCTTCGACTTCCTCTTCATGGTACGCATCGGCAAGAAAAGCCAGCGTTGCCCGGTCGACACCGCCCGAAGGTTCGATCACATAAGGAAAAAATCTCTCATTGGTCACTTTATCCTGATATTGCAGGTCTTTGCCTGAAAACTTGGAATGCTGTTTGAGGTCAAAGTCGGTCCGGTTGGCGATTCCCTCGAGTTCCGACCAGCCGAAAGGGAATTGATACTCGATGTCGCTGCACGCCTTGGCGTAATGGGCCAGTTCGTTCTTGCCGTGCTCGCGCAGCCGGAGGTTTTCTTTTCTGATGCCCAGATCATGAAACCAATTCAGGCGGTCTTCGATCCATTGTTTATGGCATCCTTCGGCGTCTTCCGGCTTCGTGAAATATTCGATCTCCATCTGCTCGAATTCGCGCATGCGGAACGTGTAATTGCCTGTCGTCACTTCATTGCGGAACGCCTTGCCTATTTGGGCGATCCCGAACGGCAGTTTGCGGCTAGTGGTGTCCATCACATTCCTGAAATTGACAAAGATCCCCTGCGCGGTCTCAGGCCGAAGATATGCTAAGCTCGCGCCATCTTCCACAGCACCGAGATGGGTCTTTAACATCAGGTTAAACGCGCGTCCTTTGGTAAACTCTTTCCCGCCGCAATGAGGGCATTTCCCGCCGACGATATGGTCTTCGCGGCAACGGTTCTTGCATTTTTTGCAGTCCACCAGGATGTCGTTGAAACTGTCCGTGTGGCCGGAGGCCTTCCAGACGTCAGGATGCATGAGGATACTGGCATCCAGGCCAACCATGTCATCGCGGTCATGCACGACGGCTTTCCACCAGGCGGCCTTGACGTTTCTCTTCAGTTCCACGCCCAACGGGCCGTAATCAAACGTGCTCGCCAGCCCGCCGTAAATCTCGGACGATGGAAAAATAAAGCCGCGTCTTTTGCAGAGGGAAACAATTTTGTCCATTAATAGAGTGTTTCTGATGGTTAGATACAATAGGAAGTGCTATTCTAACCAATAGTATTTTAAAAATCAAGAAAATTAATATTTATTGTCAAGCCAAAATAGAAATGTCCTAGTTTAACCAAATTAGAAATGTCCGGTTTTTATCTTAAACTTCCGGCCAATTTAAAGCCAT
>JAFGFL010000091.1 GCA_016931055.1 Candidatus Omnitrophota bacterium
ATGGCTTTAAATTGGCCGGAAGTTTAAGATAAAAACCGGACATTTCTAATTTGGTTAAACTAGGACATTTCTATTTTGGCTTGACAAGAAGAAGAAAAATCTTGACATTCCACACAACTGTGTGGTATAAGAAAAACAATCCCTTATTTAAAAATTCCCCTTTGCTGTTGTAATAAAATGTATAGTTGTCCTGAGTTGAAGGGGGAACCTGGACATTAAAAAAGTAAAACCTTCGCTGGATGAAAATTCCGGCGGAGGTTTTTTGTTATATAGTGGAAATAAATAGTTCAATAAAAGGAGGTCATACTAATGGAAATAAAGCTGAATGTTGGTATAATAGAACCAAACATTAAAACAGAGTCTTTAAAAACTGATATCACGCGAGAAATGCCGAATAAACAAAAAGAAAAATCAAAAGATTTTAAAGAAATTATTAATCCTAGAGTAATATCACTTTTTTCTGGTTGTGGCGGGTTAGACGTAGGCTTCCATAAAGAAGGCTACAAAGTAGTTTGGGCTAATGATATTGACCCGTGGGCCATCAAGTCTTTTAATAATTACAAGCCTTTTAATAAAGTTGGAATTTGTGCAGATGTTAAGGAAATTGATCCTTACAATATTAAAGGGGTTCCAGATGGCGATATTGTAATCGGCGGATTTCCTTGTCAAGATTTCTCTATGATTTGGAAGCGGCCGGGATTAAATGGTGAGCGGGGAAATTTATATAAAGAATTTTTAAGATTTGTAGATGCAAAAAAGCCTTTGGCTTTTCTGGCTGAAAATGTTAAAGGCATCCTTTCTGCTAACGGGGGAAAGGCGGTAGAGCAAATAATACGTGATTTTGAAAATGTTAAACCAGGATATATTGTTTATCCTAAACTTTACAATTTTGCTGATTACGGAGTCCCGCAATTTCGCGAAAGAGTTTTGTTTGTTGGAATTAGAATGGATACAGGATTTGATTTTCAACATCCGAAACCAACTCACGGACCAGGTAGATTAAGTAAATGGGTATCTGCAGGAGAGGCGCTAAAAGGAGTACAGAATGTCCCTCATAATGCTGAGCATATGAAAATTGCACCTAGAACTGTTGAGATATTAAAGAGAATTAAAGAGGGAGGGAACTTTACAGATATTCCAAAAGACAATAAGTATTATGTAAAGGGTATGATAAGTCATGTTTATCGTCGTATCCATAGAGATGAGCCTGCTAAAACTATTATTGCAGCTGGCGGCGGCGGAACATGGGGTTACCATTACCCTGAGCCGAGAGCGTTAACTAATCGTGAAAGAGCAAGATTGCAGTCATTCCCTGATGATTTTGTGTTTGAAGGTTCCTTCAGTGAAGTTAGAAGACAAATAGGCAACGCCGTACCTCCTGAGGGTGTGCGTCCTGTAGCACGGGAATTGTTAAAGCTTTTTCATAAGAGATATGTTGCGGTTGACCTCTTTGCGGTGAATGAGCAATTAAAGCGCCTGTCTATTAAACGAAGATTGATAGAATTGAGGGAAGGGAACTTGTATGAAAATGTGAACATGTTCAGCGGAATATTTCAAACAAATGATGCGATGGATGAATCGGAGAAGGATTTGGTATCGCCGAGAAAATAAAATTAACGGGGGTTAGAAATAAAGAAATTGGTTTAAAGCTTATTTTCTAAATTAGAAAGGTATTTCGGATTCCAATTTTTTAAAATATCCCAATTATTTTTTAGAATCGATATCTTTCCTTTGCCGATACTCTTGCCGTATTTCTTAGCAAATCTTGTAGGAAAAATA
Organism: Candidatus Omnitrophota bacterium; assembly: GCA_016931055.1. GTDB lineage: Bacteria > Omnitrophota > Gorgyraeia > Zapsychrales > Zapsychraceae > 2-02-FULL-52-10. The sequence continues at coordinate 1,780 of JAFGFL010000091.1, forward strand.
TAAATATCCAGCGTATGTGTATCTACCCCTAGAATTAAATCGTTGTGCGTTTCATCATACTTATAAACTTTAACATCACTGTTATATGTTCTGTCTATCCCGCCTCTGCTTCCTGCTTGTAGTTGTAAGCTGCTCGAAATTGTTTTAATCTGAACTCGCAACAATTTTTTATCGCCTTTTGGCGCAGTATATACCACTAAAAACAAATCAAAAGGGCCTGCAGATAGATCTACTTTTCCAACTTCGAAGCCTAGACGCATGAGAATGGCTCTAGCATACAGCTCATGGGCATCGCCTAAAGGGGCGCTGCTTTTAGCTTTTATTAGTCCCGTTAAATCAGAATCTTTGATGTCACCCATATTGTTTCTCCAGATGAGATAGTTTTTTTAATAAAGTATTATGTCCTATTTCGCATTCCCAAACAATCAAAATCTTCCATCCTTCTTTTTTTAGTAGAAAGGAATATTTTCTATCTCTTTTTACATTATTCAGTAATTTAACCTTCCAATATGCAATATTGCTTTTAGGGATATTTGCCCGATGGCAATTCTTGTGTTGATGCCAAAAGCAGCCGTGAACAAAAACTACAGTATTGAAGCGTGGCAGTACAATGTCGGGCTTGCCGGGGATATTCTGAGGATGAGAGCGGTAGTTGATTTTAAATCGCCTTAGGATTCTCTTGACTTGTTTTTCAGGAGCAGTATCCTTGGAGCGGATTTGTGACATATTCCAGCTGCGTTTTTGAACAGACAAATGGTCAGCCATAAAACCTATATTAATATAAAATGACAGATAAGGGAATTAATATCGGCGTTGAAGAAAGCTAGAGCGCAGCGGCCCAATTCATCACGGCTTGACAAAGAAGAGGCCCTCATTTAAGCTTTAATCATTCAGGTTACCCCCTTAAAGTTTTTCCCAAAAACAGAGAGGGGGATTTTTTATGTCTACATTGGTTGTAAGAGAACTTATCGATGAGAAGATATTTCTATCCGCGGCCAAAAGGTGATGATTGATCAAGATTTGGCTGAAATGTACGCTGTTTTGACCAAACGGCTTATTGAACAGGTCAAACGGAACAAAAAAAGATTTCCAAAGGACTTTATGTTTCAGCTGACTAAAGCCGAGTCGCTAAACTTGAGGTCGCAAATTGCGACCTCAAGTTGGGGCGGCCGCCGTTATTTATCGTATGCCTTTACCAAACAGGGGGTAGCTATGCTTTCAAGTGTCCTTCACAGCGACAGGGCCGTCTTGGTGAATGTGGCCATCATGAGAGCATTTGTCAGGCTGCGCGAGACGCTTTCGTTGCACAAAGAGCTGGCGGTGAAACTGAAGGAGCTGGAGCGCAAAGTGGAAGGTCATGATGAAGCGATCCACGCGGTTTTTGAGACGATCCGGCGATTGATGCGGGAAGAACAAAGGCCAAAACAAAGAATCGGGTTTCATTCTTAATTGCGGGTAAATAGGAATTCGCTTTAGAGCGCTGTCTCCTATCGATCGGGCATCAGTTCCCTTTTCTAATCGTCCAAGTCGTAAGTCACTTCCCTGCGAAGGTCGTCCATCTTATCCTGGCGGTCACGCCGGTATGTGTATACCTCATCGGAAATGCGGCTAGTCTCTCTCTGCGCATCCATCATGGCGCGGTGCTGCGCTTGCCAGCCGGCAGGCGGCATCATTGGGTTCATCGGCAACTGCTGCTGGCCTTGGGCGGTATCTTGGCCTTGTTGTTGGTCGGGGGAAAAGCTGTAGGCAACCATAATAACAAACGCGATCATGACGATGATCGTCCCCAGCGAGACATAAACGGCGTTTTTCGGGTTCTTCCGGACATAGGCGCCTAAAGGGGAATGTTTTCCCCTCCACGGACGGAAGATGGCGGCCGCAAAGCGGTAAGCTTGTTCTTCCAAGGGGCTTAAGCCCGCGGGAATTTCTGTTCCGGGAAGCGGAGGCGGGGTTTGCGATTCTCCAGGCAGAGGGGGCGGCTGGGTCCCTTCCTGGAATAATGCCGTTAATTCCGGGACCTGGCAGGCGGGTTTCCAACTGTCCATTCCTTCGCACCATGCCAGCATCTGCGAATGGATCTGGCCTTCCGAGATCTGTTTCTGGATACTTTCCTTGTCAAACGGGCCGATCTTCTGATTATTCTTGCCAAAAAAATAATTATGAGCCATTGGTTCTCCTTTGTATGAGATTTATATTTTCATAAATAAGAATATCGCTGGCAAAACCGTCGCGTGAGAATGACAACTGATCGCCGTCAGAATAGGTTCAATTATCCCGCGCCGTGTTTGGTTTGTCAATAGGGCATGCTTGGGCAGCCAGCGGGACAAAATTGCGGCCGTTTTTCAAAAGGGGACGGCGATGCCCTTTATATCCCACAATCTTACTTGACGCAATCCGCAAAAGATTTATAATGGTTTAAAAAATAAATCCGCTCAACCGAGGTTTCCGCAAGCCTCGCACAATTCCAAAAAAGGTTTATAATATCATGTCTATTGCACAGTCCCAGTCCAGAAAGGAAGTTATTAATCAAGCCATGAATAATACTCAAAAAAGAATTCATATTACGATCGATGGCAACGATGCCGCGACTTATATCGCCTTTAAGGTCAGTGAGGTGATCGCGATTTACCCGATTACGCCGTCATCGGGGATGGGCGAGATCGCCGACCAGCGCGCCGTCAAAGGCGAGAAGAATATCTGGGGGACCGTGCCTCTTGTCCAGGAAATGCAGAGCGAAGGAGGCGCGGCCGGGGCGCTTCACGGGGCCCTGCAGACGGGCGCCATGTCGACGACCTTTACGGCTTCCCAAGGCCTGCTTTTGATGATCCCCAACATGTATAAGATTTCCGGCGAGCTGTCACCGACCGTTTTCCATGTCGCGGCGCGGACCATCGCCGCCCAGGCGCTGTCCATTTTCGGGGACCATTCCGACGTAATGGCGGCCCGCTCAACCGGCTTCGCCATACTTTCCTCCGCGTGCGTCCAGGAGGTTATGGACCTCGCGCTCATTGCCCACGCGGCGGCGCTTGAATCCCGCATTCCGTTCATGCATTTCTTTGACGGGTTCCGTACCTCTCACGAAATTTCCAAGGTGGAACAGCTGACGGAAGAAGATATCCGCGCGATGATCGATGACAAATTCGTCTTTGAGCATCGCGCCAGGGCCTTGTCTCCGGACCGCCCGGTCCTGCGCGGGACCGCCCAAAACCCGGACGTGTATTTCCAGGCCAGGGAAGCGGCCAACCCTTATTACAATGCCTGCCCCGGGATCGTCCAAAAGACGATGGACAAGTTCGCCAAACTCGCCGGCCGGCAGTATCACCTTTTCGATTATTACGGGCCGAAGGATGCCGAGCGCGTTATCGTTATTATGGGGTCCGGCGCCGAGACGGTGCAGGATACGGTCGATGACCTTTCCAAGCGGGGCGAGAAGGTCGGGCTTTTGAAGGTGCGCCTTTACCGTCCGTTTGCCGTCGGCCATTGTGTTGACGCCTTGCCGGAAACCACAAAGACCATCGCGGTCTTGGACCGGACGAAAGAACCCGGCAGCGCCGGTGAGCCTCTCTTTCAGGATGTCGTCAACGCGGTCTTTGAGAGCCATAAATCCGGGAAATTCAAAACAACGCCCGCGATTATCGGCGGGCGTTATGGTTTATCGTCCAAAGAATTTACGCCGGCAATGGTCAAAGGCGTCTTTGATGAAATGAAGAAAGGCAGGCCGAAAAACCATTTTACGGTCGGCATTCATGATGATGTCACAAACACCAGCCTTGAATATGATCCGGCTTTTTCGATCGAGAACGATAAAGGCGTGCGCGCGGTATTCTTCGGGCTCGGTTCGGACGGGACGGTCGGGGCCAACCAGAGCTCGATCAAGATCATTGGAGAAAACACCGCCAACTACGCGCAAGGATATTTTGTTTATGATTCCAAAAAAGCCGGGTCTGTGACTGTCTCACACTTGCGGTTTGGGCCCGACCCGATCCATGCGCCTTATCTTATCAGTCAGGCTAACTTTGTCGGCTGCCATTCGTTTCCTTTCTTGGAGAGATATGATATTTTAGGAAGCCTTGTCGAGGGCGGCGTGTTCCTTTTAAACAGCCCGTACAGCAAGGATGAGACATGGAATAAACTGCCCAAGGATGTCCAGAGGCAGATCATCGAGAAGAAATGCGAATTTTACGTGATCGACGGTTATAAGGTCGCGCGGGACACCGGTATGGGGCAGAGGATCAACACGATCATGCAGACCTGTTTCTTCGCCATCTCGGGCGTGCTGCCGAGGGAAGAAGCGATTAAGGCAATCAAAACCATGATCAAAAAGGCTTACGGGAAAAAGGGCGAGGAGATCGTCAAGAAGAATTTCGACGCGGTCGATCACACGCTGGAGCATCTTTACAAGATGGATGTCCCGGCCAAAGTGACCGGCACCATTGAAAAACCGCCGGCCGTTTCGCCGAAGGCGCCTGAATTTGTCCGGGAGATAACCGCGAAGATGATGGCCCGCTGCGGCGACGATTTGCCGGTCAGCGCGATCCCCGTCGACGGGACGTTCCCGACCGATACGGGCCGCTGGGAAAAACGGAATATCGCCCAGGAAATCCCTGTCTGGGACCCGAACATTTGTATCCAATGCGGCAAATGCGTGGCGGTGTGCCCTCACGCGGTCATCCGCGCGAAGGTTTATGATCCCAAGCATCTGGAAGGGGCACCGGCGACATTTAAGTCGGTCAAGGCCAAGGACCGCGAGTTTGAAGGATTGAATTATACGATTCAAGTTGCGCCTGAAGACTGCACAGGTTGTTCGGTTTGCGTGGATGTTTGTCCCGTCAAGAACAAGGCCGAAACAAAACTGAAGGCCATTAATATGAACCCGCAGCAGCCTTTGAGGGATGAGGAAAGCAAGAACTGGGATTTCTTCCTGAATATCCCGGATACCGACCGGGCCAAGGTCAAGATGACCTCGGTCCGCGGGGTCCAGACCCTTAAGCCGCTTTTTGAGTTCTCAGGTGCGTGCGCGGGTTGCGGAGAGACCCCCTATATCAAGTTAGTGAGCCAATTGTTCGGGGACCGCGCGATTATCGCCAACGCCACCGGATGCTCTTCAATTTACGGCGGCAACCTTCCGACGACGCCGTGGGCAAAGAACGCGGACGGCCGCGGGCCGGCCTGGTCGAATTCCCTTTTTGAGGATAACGCGGAATTCGGGTTCGGTTTCCGCCTGACCATCGATAAGCAGAAAGAATTTGCCTGCGAGTTGGTCAAGGCCCTTGAGTCAACCATCGGGACGGAACTGGCGGCCCAGCTGATCGGGGCCAAGCAGAGGGATGAGGCGGATATTTTTGAGCAAAGAAGGCGTGTTGAGGAATTAAAAAAGAAACTTAAAGGAATTGATTCTCCGCAAGCGAAGCAGCTTTTAAGCCTGGCCGACTTCCTTGTTAAAAAGAGCGTTTGGATCATGGGCGGTGACGGATGGGCCTATGATATCGGTTTCGGCGGGCTGGATCACGTTATTGCCTGCGGCCGCGACGTCAATATCCTTGTTTTGGATACGGAAGTTTATTCCAATACCGGAGGACAGGCGTCGAAATCGACCTCACGCGGCGCTGTCGCGAAATTCGCGGCTGCCGGGAAAACTATGCCGAAAAAAGACCTGGCCAGGATCGCTATGACTTACGGGAATGTCTATGTTGCCAGCGTCGCGATCGGGGCCAAGGATGAACATACCCTGCGCACCTTTATTGAGGCTGAGCGCTATGAAGGGCCGTCTCTGATTATCGCCTACAGCCATTGCATTGCCCACGGGATCAATATGACGACGGCGTTCTCGGACCAAAAGACGGCCGTCTTGACCGGGTATTGGCCGCTGTTCCGCTATAATCCCGAACTTAAGGCAGAGGGGAAAAATCCGTTCATTCTTGATTCCGCGGCGCCGAAGGTCCCGTTTAAAGATCAGGCCGACCGGGAAAACCGTTACAAAATGCTCGAGAAGAGCCATCCGGAGAAAGCCAAAGAACTTATGAAACTCGCGCAGCAGGATATTTATGACCGCTGGACGATCTATGAGCAGATGGCGAGTCAATTGCCTAAAAATCCGGATGTTCAGTAATCTTTGATACAGAAAATTCCCCTCCTAGATGGGAGGGGATAGGGGAGGGTGGTCCTTGTCGAGGCACCCCCTCCTAACCTCCCTAAAGGGGGAGGAATCCACAGAGAATAGGAAACCCGATGGACCTTTCCACCACGTACATGGGGCTTAAACTCAAGAACCCGATCGTCGCGTCTGCCTCGCCGCTTTCCAAGAATATCGATAACTATAAACGGATGGAAGACTCCGGCATCGCCGCCGTCGTTACCCATTCGCTCTTTGAAGAGGAGATCATCAAAGAAGATGAGGCCGGGGATTATTTCGCGAACGCGGGCACGAACCGGTTCGCCGAATCGCTGAGCTATATCCCTGACCCGGAGATGTCTTATCTGGATCCTGATGATTACCTCAAGCGTCTGGAAGCGGCGAAGAAAGCGGTGAGCATCCCCGTGATCGGAAGCCTCAACGGATATTCTTCGGGCGGATGGATCAAGTACGCGAAGCGTTTGGGGGAAACAGGGATCGATGCTTTGGAATTAAATGTTTATTTTGTCCCGACGGATCCTGCCCTTTCGGGTTCAAAAGTCGAGGAAAATTACCTTGAGATCTTTCGGGCGGTGAAAAAGGCGGTCAAGGTCCCGGTGGCCGTGAAGCTGAGCCCCTTCTTCAGCTCTACGGCTAACATGGTCAAGAGGCTGGATGATGCCGGGGCCGACGCCATCGTGCTTTTTAACCGGTTCTATCAGCCTGATATTGACCTGGAGAACCTGGAAGTGGTGCCCAATTTGATATTGAGCATGCCCCACGACATCCGGCTGCCTTTGAGGTGGATTGCGATCACTTTCGGGCAGGTCAAGGCCAGCCTGGCCGCGACAGGCGGTATCTATAATGCGCAGGATGTGATCAAAATGATCATGGGGGGCGCGGATGTCACGATGCTCTGTTCCGTGCTTTTAAAGAACGGCATCGAATATGCCGGCGAGATCATCAGGGACATGCAGGAATGGATGAAGGTCAATCAATATGAATCTGTCCAACAGATGAAAGGCAGCATGAGCCGGAAATCATGCCAAAATCCCGATTCGTTCGAAAGGGCGCATTACATGAAGATCCTTCAAAGCTATCAGGGGGTTCACTAGGACCTTTTCGGAGAGCGGGATTTTTCTTCATAATTCTTTAACGAGGAGAAGGATCCGTGGAGACCAAAAAGATTTTACTCGTCGATGACGAAGAAGAACTGTTAGACCTGATCGCAAAGACGTTGTCCAATGAAAACTATGAAGTCACCGCGGTGACGAACGCCGAAGACGCCATAGACAAGGCGCGCGCGCTCCTTCCCGACCTCATCCTGATCGACATTATTCTTCCCGATATGGAGGGGCCGGAGGCGGTCCGCACCTTGAGCGAGGATTCCTTGACCGCGCACATTCCCGTTATTTTTCTTTCCGGCATTGTCACGCGCGAGAAGGGGGGCGGGGCCTCTTCGGAAGTCCGCGTAGGCGAACGCCGCTACAAGGCGCTGAGTAAGCCATTTTCGTCCAAGGAATTAATTGATGAAGTCCAAAAAATAATCGGTTAAATTTTGCTTAACAGAAGGAGGAGGACATGCAAAAGAAACGGTATGGTTATATTCTTGCTGGTTTGCTCTGTTTGACAGTCATTTTGGCGTTAAGCTTGAATGTCATGGCGGCCTATCAAGGCCAATCCGGTGATGACATTGAAATCCCGTTTAAGACGGATATGAGCGACCGGACGATGTTAAAGGAGATCCTTGTTAACCAGGGAAAAATAATGAGCCTTCTTCAAGAGATCAAGGCGAGTGTCAAAGAAAAAAAGTAGAACTGGTTTCGTGTTGTTGCCCAGCTGGTAAAGAGGGGACAAGCGCCCATTCATTAAAGGGCGCTGTCCCCTTTTTACTTTATAAAATCATTAACTATAATATTGATTAGTGATATACTTCTGTAAACGGAACAGACCGATGAAAAGATTTGTTGCTTTTATCCTAATATTCATTTTAATATTCTGTTCAAAAGGTTTCTGCCAGGAATTGAAAGGAAAAAGAGACGGGATTCACAAAGAATTTAATGAAAATGGGACACGGAAGCTCCAATATGCGGTCAAAAATGAGCAGCTTGACGGATTTTATGAAAAGTTTGATGAAAACGGGGAATTGGAATACAGGCAGTATTATACCCAAGGCGTGTTTGACGGCGTTGACCGGGAAAATTATTATTATCCGTTATTTTTTTGGTATCGGCATTTCAGGGGAGGAGGCCAAGAGCTTCTGTTAAGCGAGCAGGAGGCTGTAAAGATGTTTTCTGAAGGCTATGAATTGGCGGATGAGCCTTTAGAGGGGGACGGGATGGGGATCGTCCAGACGCGTTTACCGACCAAAGAGGACAATGGGAAAAAATATCCGGTGACGTTGACGGGAATCTCAAAAAACTATATCTACCTGACGGAATATAAAGACAAAGGCCAAGTTGAGCCCCAGAGGCATTATTACTGCGATGTGATAAGAAGATTCAAAGTCCCCAGAAGCTACGATGTCGACGGCTTGTTCAATGCCGACGTGATCCAAGAAGTGTTTCAAAGGAGGCATACGGGGGTGGAGTTTGGGACGCCTTTCGGCACCAGGAAACAAAAAGGGGAAAGCCGCTTGTGGGCTGTCCAGCAATACTTGGGGGAACCGGATTACGTAAGCCCTTTGAAACCGGCAGGATGGTTTGACGTCTATTATGAATTTCAGGACCTGCATATCGTGGGGCATAATTCCGCCGTTTACTTTATGGAAGAAGGACGGCCGGAATGGGCAAAATCGCCGAATTACCGGAATCCGAAAAAATAAAGAATCTTGAATTTAACATATTTAAACATGCTGTCATTCGGAGAAATATGAAAAAAATAGCGAAAATATTCATTCGACTTATAATGATCATCCTTTGCGGAGCGCTAGGATATCAGGCTTACAGAGCTGTCACGCAATATGTCTATGAAAACACCGTCCTTAAACAGATCATCTCGCGCCTTGAGGCAGACTCAAGGGTCGCCGAAGTCCTTGTCACGGGCGTTAATTACAACGAGGTCGACAGAAAGACCTACACGACGATCAAATTCCTGGAATATGACAGCGCGGGAAGGCCGATGGAACCGAAGTATTATACTTTTTCGGGAAATATCATTCAGTTTCAGTCGCTGGTCGTCCGTTTTGATGATATGAAGATCCGGCAAGCGGACCAATTTAAGGGAAAAAGCGCTTATCTGTTCTGGAAGGCCTTTGTCCTGGATGGGGAGAAAACCCAAGAGTATGAGATCGCCAAGATCAATCAAATCCCCCGAGGCTATCGGCTGGAGGCCGAAGAGAATCCGGTTGAGGCCAAATTCTGGTCGCGTTTTTGGGAGTATGCGCTGGACCCAAAAGGAGCTATGCCGGAAGGTATCAAGAACGCCCAGATTGAAGCCCCCGGGACGATGTTCGTTCCGGGCAACCTGTACACGATCAAGATCGAGCACGACGGCGGCCTTCGCATCGACGCCGCGCCTTTATCAAAAATCCTGCTTGGGGAAAAGATCCCTCTATGAATGCCATCAGCATTAAGAACCTGACAAAGACCTACTCCAACGGGACTCGGGCACTAAAAGGCGTTGACCTGCAAGTTTCGGCGGGTGATTTTTGCGCTTTGCTGGGGGCCAACGGCGCTGGAAAAACAACGATTATCGGGATCCTGACCGGCTTGGTCAATAAGACGTCGGGACATGTCGAGGTTTTCGGCCATGATATTGACCGCGAGCACCAATCGGCGAAGAGGGTCATCGGGGTCGTCCCCCAGGAGATGAATTTCAGCATCTTTGAGAAGGTGGAGGATATCGTGGTCAATCAGGCCGGATATTTCGGCATTGACCGGAAAACGGCATCGGCGGAAGCAGAAAAAAATTTACGCCGGCTCCGGCTTTGGGACCAACGCCAACAAATGGCCAAGAACCTTTCGGGGGGAATGAAGCGGCGACTGATGATCGCCCGCGCCCTGGTGAACAAGCCAAGATTGCTCATTTTGGATGAATCGACGGCCGGCGTCGATGTCGAGATCAGGCATTCCATGTGGGAATTCTTAGGCGAATTGAACAGCGGGGGAACGGCCATCCTTTTGACCACGCATTATCTTGAGGAGGTTGAACGGCTTTGCCGCCGGGCGGCGATCATCAAAGACGGGCTGATCATCGCCAACGACCGTGTTAAGAACCTTGTCAAAATGGTCGCCAGGGAAACATATATCGTCCATGTGGACGCGATCCGTTCTCTGGAAAAGATCAGGGGATATCATCCTGTCATGATCGATGAAAACACATTTGAAGTTGAGTTAAGCAAGGAAGAACGGCTCAATGAATTTATCGCGTATCTGTCGCAATTAGGAATGGTGGTGACGGATTTCCGCCCCAAAGGCAACCGGATCGAGAAATTGTTCCTGCACATCCTGAATTCACAGACAGGGATAGGGGCTGGCTTATGACGGGAAACGGCCAATATATTGCCTATGCGACGATCGTCCGTAAAGAGGTCACGCGGGTTTTAAGAATATGGCCGCAGACCCTTTTCCCGCCGGTCATTACGCAGACATTGTATTTCCTGATCTTCGGGAAATTTATCGGGTCACAGATACGGGACATCAACGGCATCAATTATATGACCTTCATTGTCCCCGGCCTTGTCATGATGGCGGTCATCAATACCTCCTTCGTGAATGTCGTCAGCTCTTTTTTCAGCTCGAAGTTCCAGCGCAGCATCGAGGAGCTGATCGTCTCATCGACGTCCAATGAGGTCATTATCGCGGGTTATGTGACGGGGGGAGTGGTGCGGGGGATCATCGTGGGGTCGCTTGTTTTTTTGGTTTCCATCCTTTTTACCTGGCCCCGGGTCCAGCACCTGGCGGTCATTTTTTCTTTCGTTATTTTAACGGCGATCGTCTTTGCGCTTGGCGGGCTGCTGAACGCTATCTTTGCCAAGAAGTTCGATGACATATCGATATTCCCGACGTTTATCATGACGCCGATGATCTATTTGGGCGGGGTTTTTTATTCGATCGATAACCTGCCGCCTTTTTGGCGCATGGTCTCGAAATTCAACCCTGTCTTGTACATGGTCAATGGATTCCGCTACGGTTTTTTCGGTTTTTCGGATGTCAATGTGTTTGCCAGTTTCATGATTCTGGCGGTTTTCGCGGTCGTTTTAACATTGGTGAATTTGGTTTTGCTGCAGAGAGGAACGGGACTGAAGACATAATAGGGGACAGGTGCTTTAGCACCTGTCCCCATTCCACCCATTCTAATAAATGCGTTTTAACTTGTTTTCACCTGAATTTTTCATTAGGATTATGATGGTCTGTATGGACATATAAATTTATAACTATAAGGAAACGCATATGGGCGAAAAGCGTAAAATCCGCACAATACTGGTTGTGGATGATGATAAGACGATCACCGTACTTCTAAAAAAATATTTGGAAAAAGAAGGATATAAAGTAACCGCCATGAACGAAGCCTCCGAAGGGCTGGAATTTGCCATGACCCGCAAACCTGATCTGATTGTTCTGGATATCATGATGCCGATCATTAACGGTTTTAATTTCTGCCGGCTTGTCAAGGCCGAGGAAAATACCAAGGATATTCCGGTCATCATGCTGACCTCCAGGAACAAACTGAAAGATATTGAGATCGGCCTTGAGATGGGCGCCGAAGCATATTTGATCAAGCCGCTTAATGTCGTCGAATTACTTAAGACCATCAAAGTCATCGAATCCGCAGAGGACTAAACCGCGGTTTTTTATGCACATTTTCGAACACATAGGAAGAGCTGTTACGCAATGGTGTTGTGTCTTTATCGATTTTTCCCGCCTTTGTATAGACACGGTTTACTGGGGCGTGATGAGCCCGATCAAGAAGAAACCGCTTCATCCGCAGATCGTCTCCTATCAAATGGTCTTCATGGGGATCCAATCCATCATCATCGTGTTCTTTGTGATGTTCTTCACGGGGATCGTGCTGGCCATGCAGTCGGCGCCTCAACTGATCCAAATGGGAGGGCTTATTTATGTGGCCAGCCTCGTGAGTATTTCGATTTGCCGCGAATTGGGCCCCGTCCTGACGGCCCTGGTGATCGCCGGACGGATCGGGGCGGCGATCACGGCGGAGATCGGTTCCATGAAAGTGAACGAGCAGGTGGAAGCCCTCGATACCATGGCCGTTAACCCGGTCCGTTACCTGGTCGTTCCCAAACTGATCGCGTTGTTTTTCATGCTTCCCTGTCTGACGGTGATTGGAGATGTCTCCGGCCTGTTAGGCGGCTATCTCATCGGTGTCCATAATCTGAGGATCAATTCCGGCTTGTATATCCAAACGGCCTTGAAATTCCTGACGCTGAAAGATATTTATACGGGGCTGTCGAAATCTTTTGTTTTCGCGGTCATTATCACGATGGTCGGCGCTTACCAGGGGTTTAAGACGCAGGGCGGGGCGGTAGGCGTCGGCAGGGCGACGACCATCAGCGTGGTCACGAGTTTTATCCTTGTCATTATCGCCGATGCCTTAATGACGAGCATCTATTATTTTTCTGGATATTAAACAAGACACAAGAGCACATGAGCACAAGTGCACAAGAATTGTCATCTGGACACCCCATCGTTTAACAACAGCGTGGAAGGATCTGGACTTTTGAAATTAGTGGAAATTAATAGAAATTTATTGAAATTGATCGGGCTGGCCGTTATAGGGATCGCTCTTAACTGTTGCAATTAATTTTGACAAATTTCTATTAATTTCAACAAATTTCAATCTCATGACACTTATGTTCTTGTGATCTTGTGCGCTTGTGCCCAAAGTTCTACGAAGGGATAAGTAATGCCTGAACGAGAAATCGCCGTATCGGTCAAAGATCTGGAAAAGTCCTTCGAGGGTTTAAAAGTGTTACAGGACATCGACCTGGATATTTACAGGGGCGAAACGTTCGTGATCATGGGCGGTTCCGGCAGCGGGAAGAGCACTTTATTAAGGATCATGACGGGGGCCATTAAGCCCAACGCGGGCAAGGTGTATATCGGCGAGAAGGAGATTAGCGAATTGGATGATGAAGAAAGGGAAGCCATGAAACGCCGTTTCGGGATGAGCTTTCAGTCGGCCGCGCTTCTGGATTCTTTGTCGGTGGAGGAAAACGTCAGCCTGCCGCTTAAGGAACATACGAGGTTAACGCCCAGCGTCATCAGTATCATCGCGAAGATGAAATTGAACTTGGTCGGCCTGCAGGGATTCGAACATTATATGCCGAGCGCGCTTTCCGGCGGGATGCGCAAACGGGCCGGGCTCGCGCGGGCGATCGCGATGGACCCGGAGATCGTCTTTTATGACGAGCCGACGGCCGGATTGGACCCGATCATGTGCGCGGTCATCGACCGGCTGATTCTTGACTTGACCAGGAAACTCAATTTGACTTCCATCGTTGTTACGCATAATATGGAAAGCGTCTTTCGCATCGCCGACCGGGTCGCCATGCTTTACCAGGGGAAGCTCCTGGAAGTCGGCACGAAAGAGCAGATCAAGAATTCGAAGAACGATATCATCCAGCAGTTCATTAAAGGGAAAATCGAGGGGCCGATCCAATTAAGCTAGGAGCCGTTTATGAAAATGAATAATGAAACAAAAATCGGTTTGATGGTTACGGTGGTCATCATCTTACTGGCGATATTGACGATCAAAACCGGGAAGTTCAATTTGTCGACTAAGGGCTATATGCTTAAAGCCCAGTTTAATAATGTGGACGGGGTCAACCTGAACTCGCCGGTCATGTTCAACGGCTTTGAGGTGGGAATTGTTGATGAAATCAACATCAAGGATGACAACGGGCAAGTGAACATGGAACTCCTCCTTTGGGTGAATGATCGCGCGAAATTGCGGGAAGGGGCCAAGGCTTATATCAAGAGCTTAGGATTTATGGGAGAGAAATATGTCGGGTTGACTTCAGGAAATGCGTCAGGGGCCTATTTGGCCCCAGGGTCTGTTATTGTGGGCCAGGAACCGCCGGATTTCGAACATCTGATCTCCGAAGGGAAGGAGATCGCGAAAAGGCTGAAATCGATTTCCATCAATCTGGATGAACGCTTAGAGACGAATAAGGAGTTCCTGGATGAGACATTATCTAACCTGAACCTGACGATGAAGGACCTTGCATCGATCTCAAGCAGCGTGAATAAAAGTCTGTTGGCCAACGAGAAGAAGATCGATGAAACGATCGTGAACTTTCACGATCTTTCCGTCAACTTAGAAGAGTTGAGTTATGATCTGAAGCTGAATCCGTGGAAGCTCATGTACCACGGGAAAAAGAAGGAGAAAGAAGAGCAGGACAAACAAAAATAGATGGCTTTGAGGGAGAACGCGGATGGAATATAAATGCAGCGTTTGCGGCAAACATATCAAAGATGACCTCATGGTTTATATCCATCATACGGAAAAACATATTGCGGATCAGATCCATGCCGATCATCCCGACTGGACGGAAAAGGGCGGCCTGTGCAGGAAATGCGTTGAATATTACCGCAATGAGATCAAAGGCAAAACTTCCGGGGAAGGATGATACGGGGGTTCTTTGAAACTTGTGCGCCGGATCTGACCAAAGACCGATCAGCAAAAAGGGCATGAAAATATTTTGTTGACGAAAGTACGGACACTAGTATAGGCTATTAACATGAAAGTCATAACTCAAAAAGCAGCCATCACATTATTTCTTATTTTTCTGGGAGCGCTCTTCACCCTGCCAGCTTACGCCGAAATCCTAGATTATAATGATTATAATTTAAATTTGCGCTTTGAACCCATAAATGGCGGCGTTCAGATATATCGCGGCCTTTATGCGCAGGGAACACAGAGCGATGAGATTATCCGCGGCACTGACCTCAAAAGCAAAGTTTCGGCATTGATCCAGAGGGTCAAAGATTCCTTATCCATGCTTAAATTCAGGCGGTCGGACCAAATACGAGGGGCCGAATTGAGCCGTATCGCCAGTAATAATGCCAATGATATCCTTCGCAGCAGCAAATTGGCCCAGCAATTGCAAAAGACACAGCAAAAAGACAAGATGGCGGAACTTAGGGCCAGAAACAGGGATCTAAACCTGCGCATCCGGGACCTGTCACGGAGATAAGTATAGGGATTTTGGCCTTAAATCATATTATTATCACATTTGAAGCCCGTTGAGTGATTGTTGAAGTCAATGGGCTTTTATTTTGTATTTTTTCTGTGCAGGAAAGTGATCCCATGAAGAAGAACCGCGACCTGCCAATCGTCATTTCTGCTTTTGTCCTTGGGCTGACGTCCCTGATCGGCCAAATCCTCCTTCTCAGGGAGCTGGTCACTGTTTTTTACGGCAACGAGATGGCCTATGCTGTTATATTGGCCAGCTGGTTGTTTTGGATTGCCGTCGGAAGCTATGTTGCCGGTTCGCTGAGCCCTTTCATCAAAAGTTCTGTCCAGGCGATCGGGATTCTCCAGGCGGCCGTTTATTTGATCCTGCCGGCCACCATTGTTCTGTCGCGCCATATCAATGAATTCATGCGTCTTCAGACCGGTGAGATCATTGGGATCATCCCGATGAGCGTTCTGTCATTTGTGTTGCTGGCTCCTTTGGCCATGCTGCTTGGAGGGTCATATACGATGGCCTGTCTTTTTTTTGATGAGCAGGAAAAAGGGGAAGCCAAAACCTACGGGATCGGGACCGTTTATTTCTGGGAGTCGACCGGCGCGGCTGTCGGCGGATTGGCTTTTTCCTTTATCTTGGTCCGCCTTTTTCCGGCCTTGCATATCGCTTTCTTCATGGGGGCAGTCAATTTGGCAGTTGCCATGGCCTTCCCTAAGCGCCCGGGCTGGTTGTTTGTTAGTAAAATGATCCTTGTTTTGGCAACGGTCATTATGCTCTTGTCCGGATTGATCGGGAAAATCGATCAATGGACGCGAAAGCGGCAGTGGAGGGGGCTGGATTTGGTTGCGGTCACCGATTCCATTTACGGGAATATTGCGATTATCAAGACCGGCGAGGAATACAGCCTGTATGAAAATGGCCTCTTTTCTTTCGCGACACGGGACGACCTCTCCAGCGAGGAAAGCGTCCATTTCCCTTTGCTCGAGCATCCCGGTCCCCGTCAGGTTCTTCTGGTGGGCAATGGGATAGGCGGAAGTTTGCGGGAAATATTGAAACATCCGTTAACAAGAGTTGACTATGTGGAATTGGACCCGAAAATTATTGATATGTCAAAGGAATATTTGCCGGACAAGTACACAAAACTCCTGGAAGATGGCCGTGTGCGGGTGTTCCACGCGGACGCGCGATGGCTGGTCAAACAAACGCCGGAAGAATACGATGTGGTGATCATTAACCTTTCGGACCCCTATACGGCTTTGATCAACCGTTATTATACCCAGGAATTTTTTCAGGAGGCGCGCAGGATCCTCAAATCCGGTGGGATCCTGGCCTTGAGCGTCTCGTCGTCGGAGAACTATATTAATGAGGAAACCCGGGCCTTTTTGCGATCGATCCATACGACGCTCAAGAGTATTTTTGCCGATGTCAAATCAGTCCCGGGCAATACCAACATTTTCATGGCTTGCGGCCAAAGCGGCGTTTTAACGTATGACCATCAGGTTTTGACAGACCGTCTCAAGGCGCGCGGCGTTCAGACAAAATATGTCCGGGAGTACTATTTGCCGGATAAATTAAGCCCGGATAGGCTCCAATATATCGAGAATGTTCTGAGCGAAGAGGGGGCTTTGAACACCGATATCCGTCCCATAGCGTATTTGTATGATATTGTCCTTTGGTCCACCCATTTTAATACGGGCTTTAAGGCCTTGGTCGCCAAGGTGCAGTATCTGAAATTCCGGTATCTTTTTTTGGTCGCGCTTCTCGTCTTTTTGGGAGGATGGGCCTTTCGGAAGGTCTCGGGAACAGCGCCCGTCAGCCTGTCGATCGTTACGACAGGGTTCTCAGAGATTGTGTTTCAGTTGGTGGTTATTTTAGCCTTCCAGACGCTCTACGGGTATGCGTATTACAAGATAGGATTGATTATCGCGTCGTTCATGGCCGGATTATGTCTTGGGGCCTTAACGGCCAGGCATTTTATTTCCAAAAAACCAGATGCTATTCTCAGAGCCTACAAGATCGCGCAATTGGCGATTGTCCTTTACCCGGCTGTATTGCCCTTGGTCTTTGTCGTTTTCCGTGATATTTCAGTGACCCAGAAAATGGTGGGTGTGTTTGCAACGGTCTTTGCGACGCTTCCCGCCATCGCCGGCTTTATCGGCGGGTTCCAATACCCTTTAGCCGCGCATATCCTTCATTCGTTCCATTCGAAAAAGGAAAGAAGCGCGACAAAATCGGCGGGGTTTCTCTACGCGGTCGATGTTTTGGGCGCGACCGTGGGCGCGCTTTTGACGGGAATATTCTTCATCCCGCTTTACGGGATTTTTGCCGTGGCTTTCCTATGCATGGCGATCAACGGGGCGGTTTTCCTTCTTCTTTATCCGGCCAAACTATCGCCTGATTTATAATACATCGCTTCTCTCGTGGTTGGCGAAGCGGCCGGCCGGTCTTTTTTTGCCCGGAACAGCCGGACAAAGGGCAGGCAAATCAACCCGATAATAAGGCTCCCCATTAACTTCAAGAAATCCCTGCGTTCCATTTTTAGTTTATCCATTTTGTCCTTTAGTGAATGAACATTTAAAAAATTCAAAATCCAAATAATACCAATACTACCGAACAAATCCCAAACTCAAAATCCAACCCCCTTACAACCATTTGGATTTGGGAGTTTGGATTTATTTGGGATTTTGTAGTATTTGAATTTTGAAATTATCCCTGCCATTATCATTATTTTCTTAAAAATTATATTTTCCAAATCCCAGGTATTTGGGTTTGGCAGAATCTACATTTCCCGTCCACGATATTATTCTCAAGGATCTGATACCCGATCCGTTGGATCAAAAGCTTGTTGTCCACGGGGCAGAAGGTGTTGTTGCCCGGATGCCCGGGGACATTGCCGACGTACGTGTAATTCAGGCCTTCGCGTTTGGCGGTTTCCCGCGCCATGTCCATTGTTTCCAGCGGCGTCGGCGGCAGATTTTTCAATTGATGCTGCGGCCAGAACCTGGAAAAGTGAACAGGGACGTCGGGGCCGAGGGTTTTCGCCACCCACCGGCACAGGTCCCGGATATCTTTTTCCTTATCGTTCCATGTCGGGATGACCAGGTTCGTGAGTTCCACCCAGACGCCCTCGCGCTGCATGATTTGGATCGCCTTTTGGACCGGGGCTAAAGTCGCTGAGGACATGTCCCGGTAAAATTCCTCCGTGATGCCTTTTAAGTCCACATTGGCGGCGTCGATGTAGGGGCAGAGTTCCAAAAGGGGCTTTTCGTTAATGTATCCGGCCGTGTGCAGGATATTCAGCAGCTTTTTCTGATGGGCCAGCCGCGCGGTGTCATAGGCGTATTCATAAAAAATGACCGGATCGGAATAGGTGTAGGCAATGCTTTGGGCCCCCAATCGGAGCGCTTCGCTGACGACCATTTCCGGCGGCAGGTCGTAATTAACCGTTTCTTCCGGCGGGCGCTGCGAGATCTGCCAGTTCTGGCAGGCCTTGCAGTGCAGATTACAACCGGCGGTAGCGATTGAAAAGGATCCGGTGTTCGGGAGGACGTGGAATAAAGGCTTTTTCTCGATAGGGTCAACATGGACGGAACAGGGATTGCCGTAAACGAGAGTTTGAAGTTTCCCATCCAGGTGGATGCGCACGCGGCAATCGCCCCGTTGGCCTTCACTGAGGCGGCAGGCGCGCGGGCACAATTGGCATTCGATGATCTTGGGCATAGTTAAATTCAAAATGCAAATAATACCAATACTACCAAATAAATCCCAATCTCAAAGTCCAAAACCCCTAACATCTGTTTGGATTTGGGATTTTGGGATTATTTTGGATTTGGTAGTATTTGGTTTTTGAGTTTTCTACAGTTCCTTCCAATACAGGGCGTCATGAGGGACGATCCCGGCTTTTTGGATTTTGTTCTTAATATCGTCTACCTTCAACGTGTCGATCGCAGCGGTACTCATTTCGGATTTTTTTGAACCATGGATGGACAGGGTATTTTCCGTGATGACTCCGAACACCATGATGGCGGCGATAATTAATAAAATAACAAAACTTTTATTGTTCATTTTTCTGAGTAGGATTTTTTGTTTTTTCCATCGGACAAACACGGACACATTTTCCGCACAGGATGCATTCGGGATAGTCGATTCGCGGCATTCCGGTTTCATCCATCCGGATGGCGCGCGTCGGACAAATTTTCTCGCAAGCGGCGCACTGGGAGCAATTGTCTCCCAGCTTGATCTTATACAGGCTGAAGCGGGAGAAAAGCCCCAAGCATGCGCCGACCGGGCAAAGGTATTTGCACCAAAACCGGAACTGGGAAAAGGCCAGAAGGAGCATGAGGGCCAAGAGGCTCCACGCGAGGAATGTCCCGTTGAGCGTAAAAAGAGTGAGAAAAGGTTCGATGCTGGCGGGGCCGGAATTTCCCAGAAAGGCGCTGACCGCGACAGCCGTGAATAAGACCAGGTATTTTATGTAACGCGATTTTTGATCGACTTTGTTAGACAATGGGCGTTCCGGGAATCTTTTTTTCCGATGGACAAGGTTGTATAAGAGCTCCTCAACGGCGGCAAACGGGCACAAGCTGCCGCAGAAGACCATGCCGAACAGGAATGTCGTCAAGAGCGTCAAACCCATGAGCATGTACCACAACGGGCTTTGTTCGAATGAAGGGAAGCTCATGAGGCCGATATTGACAAAGTGGACAACGGAGACCATCGTGCTTTTGACGATCCCGAAATACACGAAGCCGCCGAAAAGCGCAATCCAGCGGAGGTTTTGTTTGTGCGTCAGGATGCCGGCAACCGCGACGCCAAAAAGGACGAGCGGAATTAAAATCTCATCCCAAGCCAAGGGCTTCTTTGGCGCGGCCGGTCCGGCGGCTTCCATTTGGAGGATACTGCGGCCGGCTTCATCCAGGCTTGTTTCCACCGCTCGGGCGATGGCGGTACTGGTAATGGTCGCCCTGCTTATCCCGTCGAGATCTTTTCCCAGTTCAAAAGGGTCATGGATGCTCTTAGAAGCGAATTGACCGAGGAAAGAATCGAGGTTGGAAATATAAGAGGAAGTTTCCGAATGGGAAAGGACATGCACTTTTGTGATTTTCCCTTCGGGGCTCATGCCGATGGCCATTGGGATGGGGCCGGCGTAGCCGGTAATCTCCGGCACAATGTCAGCGCTGAAGAACGCGAAACCGACAAGGTCTGTGTCTGTCTGGGCGGTTGTTTTGTAACCTTTGTAATAGGGAAACTCGCCGGTCTCTTTCGAAAAACTGCGCGCGCCAGGCAGGACGGCCTTTAAGGACTCTTCCTTTACCGTTTCCTTCGTTGCCCGTCCGGATTCTTTACGGAAATGAAGAACGCCTCCGGCAATAAAGATCATAACGAAAACGATTGTCAAAAGACGATAATTTTTCATGCCCACTGTTCTAAAAATTGTGATTAATTGAGTTTTTCGATATATATTATCATACTTCGCGTCAAATGAAAACCATTTGCTTGCGATGCAAGATCAAACAGAGGAAAGGCTTTTAAGTTCCTGTCCTTTATTGCCCTATTTTCATTTACAAATCTAAAAGGAGTGTTATACTCATTCGCCTAAAGCGGTTCGATCATCAAAGAACATCAAACCATCTTTCCCATTATGAAAAAAAGCGAGTTTAAATATATCTTTGGGCCCGTGTATTCGTGGCGGTTGGGGATGTCCCTCGGCATTGACCCGTTGTCCATGCCGGAGAAGACGTGCAATTTCAATTGCGTCTATTGCCAGCTGGGGGAAACGAAAAAATATTCTCACGAACGCGCGGAATTTGTTCCCGTCAAAGACATCGTCAAGGAGGTCAAATCCCTGCCGCCAATGAACATCGATTATTACACCTTTTCGGGCCGGGGCGAGCCGACGCTGGCCAAGAATCTGGGCGCCATGATCAAGGCCGTGCGGGAAGTGACGGGCGGGAAGATCGCGGTCATCACCAACGCGTCTTTGATCGATGATAAAGATGTCCAAAAAGACCTTCTGCTGGCGGATTTTGTCCTGGCGAAGCTGGACACGTGCGGCGAGCATTCTCTGAACGTCGTGAACCGCCCGGCAGGAGACATTCGCTTTCAAAGGATTGTCGACGGGATAAAAGCCTTTAAGAAAACGCATCAAGGAAAACTCGCCCTGCAGATCATGTTTGTCGGGCACAACAAGGATTACGCCCAAGCCATCGCGGACATCGCGGAAGGGATTAATCCCGACGAGATACAGATTAACACGCCGTTAAGGCCGTGCCAGACGGCGCCGTTAAGCGAGGAAGAGATCCTTAAGATAAAGAAACATTTCAAAAGCTCCTCGGTGATAACGGTTTATGAAGCAGATCGCCGGGACGTCGAGCCTCTTGACGAGAAAAACACGCTTCTTCGCCACGGAAATGCCGCAAAACAGGCCGGATTTGATTAAAGCCAGAAAACAACCATATATTGTAGGAAAAAAGGCTTGACATACAAGATATTGTATGTAGAATGCATTTAGGGATGGAAAAAGACGGCATATTTACCCCGTTCTAAACCAGATTACCCCAGAGCCAATCTAAGATATCAATTCCTTAAAAACAGGGGGAGTACATGAAAACAAGCCAGGTTTTAACCAGGATCATTAAGCGTAATGGCACGGAAGACGAATTTAACCCATCCAAGATTACAACCGCCATTCAAAAGGCAGGAGAGGCCAGTGGCGAATTTTCTCATGATGTGGCCCAAATGCTGACCCTAAGGGTCCTGAACCTAGCACAGCAGTTAATAACTGATCGTAACCCCACCGTTGAGGAAATTCAGGATATTGTGGAAGAGGTCCTGCTTTCTTCCCCCTATAAGAAAACGGCCAAGAAATACATCATTTACCGCGACCAGCACAAGCAGATCAGGGAAATTACCTCCAAAAGCAGTGTTGAGCTGGTCGACCAATATCTCAACCGAACCGACTGGAAGGTCAATGAGAACAGTAATATGGGATTTTCCCTGCAGGGATTAAACCACTATATTTCTTCAGAAATCAGCAAAACCTACTGGTTAAGCAAGATTTATCCCCCCAGTGTTAATGATTCCCACAACAACGGGGATTCCCATATCCATGATCTGGGGCTTATCAGTGTTTACTGTGTCGGATGGGACCTCCAGGATGTCTTGATCAGCGGTTTTAAGGGCGCTTCGGGCAAGATGGAATCCCGGCCGGCTAAGCATTTACGCAGCGCTCTCGGGCAGGTCGTTAACTTCTTCTACACGCTTCAAGGGGAGGCTGCCGGTGCCCAGGCTTTCTCCAATTTTGACACGCTTTTGGCCCCATTTGTCCGTTATGACGGCTTAAGCTACAGAGAGCTCAAACAGGCCCTTCAGGAGTTCGTCTTCAATGTCAATGTCCCCACCCGTGTGGGCTTTCAGACCCCGTTTACCAACATTACGATGGACCTGGTTGTGCCCTCTTATTTTGCCGATCAAGGGGTCATTATCGGCGGAAAGGTACAAAAAGAGACCTATAAAGAGTTCCAAAGAGAGATGGACTTGTTTAACAGGGCGTTTCTTGAGGTCATGCTTGAGGGCGACGCAAAGGGCCGTGTTTTTACGTTCCCGATCCCGACTTACAATATCAATGAGCAGTTTGACTGGGATAATCCAAATCTTCAGCTGTTGTGGGAAATGACGGCAAAGTACGGGATCCCCTACTTCGCGAATTTCGTCAATTCGGACATGAAGCCTGAGGATGCGCGCAGTATGTGCTGCCGGCTGCGGATCGATAACAGGGAGCTGCGTACCCGCGGCGGAGGGCTGTTCGGGGCCTCGCCTTTAACCGGTTCCATCGGCGTCGTAACCATCAATATGCCGCGGATCGGATATATGGCCAAGGATGAAAAGCAGTTTTTCGCGCAGTTGGAAGAACAAATGATCATAGCCAGGGAAAGCCTTGAGATCAAGCGCAAGATCCTTGAGAAATTCACCGATGATAACCTTTACCCTTACCTGAAGTTTTTCCTGCGCGATATCAAGAAAAGGTTCGGCCAATATTGGAAAAACCACTTTGCCACGATCGGTCTCGTGGGCATGAATGAGGCTTGCCTGAACCTGTTCGGTGAAAACATTGCCTCTGAGAAGGGCCATGACTTCTCGGCCAGGGTATTGGACTTTATGCGCAATAAGCTTGTGGAATTCCAGGAGGAAACGGGCAATATCTACAATCTCGAAGCCACTCCGGCCGAAGGCGTGTCTTACCGGCTGGCCAGGATGGACAAGGACAAGCATCCCAAGATCATATGCGGGAATGAGGCGGAGTACCAGCAGGGGAAGGAGCCGTTTTACACCAATTCGACCCATCTGCCCGTGAATTATTCCGATGACATTTTCGAGGTTCTGGACCTTCAGGACAACCTGCAGAGCCGCTACACGGGCGGCACGGTCTTTCATGGATTTGTCGGCGAGAAGATCGAAAATACAGAAAGCCTTAAATCGCTGATCCGCATGATCTGTCATCGCTACAAACTGCCGTATTTTACCATTACTCCGACCTTTAGCGTCTGCCCGAGCTGCGGGTACGTTGCCGGAGAACATTACACGTGCCCGAAATGCCAAGAGGCATGCGAGGTTTACTCCAGGGTTGTCGGTTATCTGAGGCCTGTCCAGCAGTGGAATAACGGCAAAAGAGAAGAGTTTGGCATGCGGAAAACCTACAAGATTGATAAAGGGGTTAATGCGTTGACTAAAAAACAGCAAGTTGTGGAGCCGGTTTGTCCGGTGTAATTTAGAGAAATCCAAAATCCAAATACTGCCAAATAAATCCCAAATCCCAGATTCAAACGGGCTGTGTGGTTTTGGATTTTGGAATTGGGATTTATTTTGGATTTTGTAATATTTGAATTTCGGATTTTCAAGGCAAATAAATGAAGATAGGCGGCTTGTTAAAATTCTCTCTCATTGATTATCCCGGGAAAGTGGCGGCTGTTATTTTTACCCAAGGATGCAATTTCCGCTGCCCCTATTGTCATAATCCCGAATTGGTTGAGCCAAAGCGTTTCCGTGACCCCATCCCCGAAGAGGAAGTCCTGGGTTTTCTTAAAGTACGCGTCGGGCAGATCGAAGGGGTTGTCGTTACGGGGGGCGAGCCGACCCTGCAGAAAGACCTTATCGAATTTCTTAAAAAGATCAAACACCTGGGTTATCCGGTCAAGTTGGACACCAACGGAAGCCATCCGGACGTTTTAAGGGAGGCCCTCCGGCTTAATCTGGTCGATTATATCGCTATGGATATTAAAGCGCCCTTGGAAAAATATTCCCGGCTGACCGACTTAAAGGATTGCACAGAGCGGATCAGCGGAAGTATTCAAATTATCAAGAATTCTCCCATAACGTATGAATTCCGCACCACTCTTGCCCCTCCGGTTGTCCCGCGGGAAGACCTTTTTAAGATGGCTTCTCTCATCAAAGGCACCAAGAAGTATCGGTTGCAAAGATTTGTCCCCCGTGATAACATTCTGAATAAAGAGTTGTTCGAAGAGCCCTGTGGACATTTATCTGAAGAAGAGGTTGCTGACCTCCAGAGCATCTGGGGAATAGACGGCAACTAAGGGCGCTGCATAATACTGTTTTCAGAATCCGCGAATGATCTTTCCCCTTTTTTATGATGCCTTTAAAATGTTCTTTTTGAAAAAAAAGGACTTTTGTTTATTGCCATCTCCGCAAAGAAATCAATAACACCTTGGTGAGGTCAGTGCCGCCATGGAAGAACACCG
This sequence comes from Candidatus Omnitrophota bacterium, assembly GCA_016931055.1. GTDB lineage: Bacteria > Omnitrophota > Gorgyraeia > Zapsychrales > Zapsychraceae > 2-02-FULL-52-10. Next base: position 26,801 of record JAFGFL010000091.1, read on the forward strand.
TAAAAAGAAAAAACGAACTGATAAAAGCGTTGCTTTGCGGTATTTTATTACTGTTTTTTTGCCCGTGTGGGTATTGGGTTGCCTGATCCTCTGGCTCTGGTTTTACTCTGATCTTCAGAACAGCCGCAGGTCCCTTGAGATAAACACCGCACATACCTTAGACCTTCAAAAAGAAAATATCGTCCTTAATTTTGTTTCGCTTATTTCGGACCTTAAGTTCTTATCCGGGATGGTCGAATTATCCGGTTTTTGCGAACAGCCGGACACGTCCATTAAAGATCAGCTGGCCAATAAATTACTGGTTTTCTTAAAGGCCAAAGGGGTTTATGACCGGATTTCTGTCATCGACACTTCAGGAAAGGAATTTGTCAGCGCTGATTACAGCAATGGCCTTGCCCGCATTACGCCCGATGATCATCTTCATGAGAGGTCAAAGGAATATTATTTCCAGGAAGCGCTGCGCATGGAGCCCAATGAAATTTATGTTTCTCCTTTTGACCTTAAGATCGAGCATGGAAAGATCCAGGAGCCTTTTGAGCCAATGATCCGGTTCGGGACCCCGCTGAGTAATCGAAAGGGCGAGAAAAAAGGCATTATTATAGCGAATTATTATGGTAAGGAACTGAATCAATGCCTGGATAAGATCATTTCCGGCCAAATAGGGGATTTCATGTTCTTAAACCGGAATGGTTACTGGTTAAAAGGGAGGGATCGGGAAGAAGAATGGGGCTTCATGTTTGAGGAGAAAACCGATCAGACATTCCGTAATGTCTTTCCCAAGGAATGGCAGCGGATCAGTCAGGATGACAGAGGCCAGCTGACGACGTCCAACGGTTACTTTTCATTTTTAACGGTTTTTCCGTTAAGAGGCATACAGGACAGAATTGACCTGAACAACGAGAGGGTCATATTTTCCAATCTCCTGGCGCAAGACTCCTATTATTGGAAACTGGTCGCGCAGGTTCCGACGGATGCTTTGGCGGGCCTTTCAAATCAGATATCCGCCCGATTCCGTTTTATTTTCCTCGTGATGACATTCTCCTTGCTGGCCAGCTATGTTTTTCTCGTGTTTGCTCAGCAATACCGCCGGCGCAATGTCAGCCTGGAGCTTGAAAAGTCCAAGATGGACCAGATCCTGGATTACGGGGAAAGGGTCAGAACGATCACGAACTTGAATATGCTCATTGATTTTATCATTAAGCAGGCGTCTTTGATCCTTGAATCGGAACGCTGTTCCCTGATGCTTTTGGATGACGAAACGGGGGAACTCAGCATCAGGGGGGCGATCGGCCTGCACAACGACATTATCCAAAAGAGCAAGCTGACGTTGGGCGAGGGGATCGCCGGCTTGGTCGCAGAAGAGGGGAAGCCTCTGCTCGTTGAAGTCATTGATGAGGACAAGCGTATCGGGCGGGGAAATGCCCCATATTACAGGAGCAAATCGTTTTTAAGCGTTCCGATCAAGCTTGACCATAAGCTGATCGGCGTTGTCAATGTCACGGACAAGATCGATAAGAGAAACCCTATCTACACGGAACTTGATCTGAAGATCCTGCTGGCGATCGTCCGTCAGGCGGCGGTTGCGATTGAAAACGCGCAGCTGTCGAAAGAGCTCAAGTATCTTACGATCACGGATCCTTTGACCCATCTTTACAATTACAGGCATTTGATGGAGAGCCTGGCTTACGAGATCAAACGCTTTAAGCGGTTTGGCCGGCCTTTGTGCCTGCTGATCATGGATGTGGACGATTTCAAAGCTTATAACGATACGTTCGGCCAGGCGGAAGGCAATGTTTTGCTCAGAAAAATCGGCCAGGTCATGACGGAGAATTTGCGCGAAGTGGATATCATATGCCGTTATGCCGGTGACGAATTCGTCGTCATCCTGCCGGACACAGATATCGGCAAGGTTAAAGCGATCGCGGAAAAAATCCGAAACGCGGTGGAAAAAGCCGAATTCAAGAAATCGGTAACGGTGAGTATTGGGGTCGCCAAAGGGTTTAAGGACATGAACCGCCATGACCTTATTTTAAAGGCCGATGCGGCTTTGCATAAAGCGAAAAAAGACGGGAAAAACAGGGTGTTCTGTCAGGATTAATAAGAAGAAAAAACGGTCGTCTATGATCGAATTTCAAGAAACCGGCAAATTCAAAAAGCCGACGTATATCGCGAAAGAAAAAGGCCTGAATATGGCGCATCCTGAATATCAGGAGATGTTCCGCCGGCTTGTGGAAAGAGGGCATGTCAGTATTTTTGTTGCTGATATCCAGGGATATCTGTTCTATGTCAATCACTCCTTTGTTTTGACGATGGGATTTGGGACAAAGGATGATATCCTGGGGACCAATTTGGCGGACACCGTTTTCAAAGATCCCGTCAAGAGGGCGGATTTCTTAAAGAAATTAAACGCGACAGGATTTGTCCGGGACTTTGAGATTGAAATTGTCCGCAGTGACCATATGCATGTCATTTTATCGGTGACCAGCAACCTGATTGAAAACGATAAGGGGGAAGCCATCGGCGTTGAAGGGATCATCCATAATGTCACCGAGAAGGCTCAGCTGGAAGAAGATTTGCTGGTCGAAAGACAGAAATTGCAGCAACTGTTGGAATTTGACGAGGCGATCAGTTCCGTAAGAGATTTTGACGGATTGGTCGATTGTGTCGTTGACCGGACGGCCAAGATCTTAGAGGTTATGAAGTGCTCTGTCATGATCTTGGATGAAGAAACGGGCACATTGTCGATTGCCGGCGCGCGGGGACTGAGCGGGCAGGTCATTAAGGAAACAAAGGTTTCGCTCGGCGAGATGATTGCCGGCGCGGTCCTTAAGGAAGGCCAGCCTTTATTGGTGAGGAATATCGAGTATGACCGGAAATTTCAGAGGGCGAACAAGCCGACTTACTTTGGAAGGTCATTTATGATTGCCCCCTTCTCGTTGGGGGACAGGATCATGGGGGTGATCAATGTTTCTGACAGGGTACAAAAGACAAGGTTAGACAGGGGCATTAAGGCGGATTATGAAGAGGCTTTCAGGGATGTTGACCTGCGGATCTTGTGCGCGATTGCCCGCGAAGTTTCCGTTGCCATGGAGAACGTAAGACTCTACAAGGAATTGATCTCTCTGGCGGTCATCGATCCGCTCACGCACATTTACAATTACCGCCAGTTTTCGAAAAGCCTGGATTATGAAATCAAGAGATGCCGGCGGAACAATATCCCGCTTTGCCTGATCATGATTGATATCGATAATTTCAAGCTGTATAACGACACCTTTGGGCACCTTGAAGGGGACGCCTTGCTGAAAAATCTGGGGCAGATCTTCCGTCATCAGCTTCGGGAAGTGGATGTGGTCTGCCGTTATGCCGGAGATGAATTCGCGATCATCTTGCCTGATACGGACCTGGAAGGCGCCAGGCGGGCGGCGAAGAAAATACAAGATGCCGTTAGCCGCTTTTCTTTTCGGAAGGAAGTGACCTTAAGCTTCGGGCTCGCGAATTATGTCATTGGAATTACGCAATATCAATTGATCCACAACGCGGATAAAGCCTTATATAAGGCCAAGCAGGAGGGGAAAAACCACATCTGTGTTTCCGTGTAAATAAAAGCATTTAACAAGGTATTTTGGATCTCAGCAAGCTGGATGGCTGGGATTTTTTATCCTTACAGAGATTGGCTCATAGAAATTTATGAAAATGATTGTGAAAACAATCTTCATGGAACATACTGTAATTAATCATAAAAGTAAATTTATCAATGAACAAACCAGCAACTGACCAAATATTACACGCGTTGTTAAAGAAGCGGATCCTGATCCTGGATGGCGCGATGGGAACGATGATCCAGCGGTATAAACTCGATGAAGCGGATTATCGCGGCGACCGGTTTAAAGACCACCCAAGGCACCTCAAAGGGAACAATGACCTGCTTTCCATAACCCGGCCGGATGTCATCGAAGAAATCCATACGGCGTATTTAAAGGCCGGCGCCGATATGATCGAGACCAATACCTTCGGGGCCAATGCGGTGAGCCTTTCGGATTACGCCATGCCGGAGCTCGCTTACGAGCTTAATCGGGCCTCGGCGAAAATCGCCAAAAAAGCGGCCGATGTTTTTTCAAAGAAGGATCCCGATAAGCCGCGTTTTGTCGCCGGCTCGCTCGGGCCGACGAACCGCACGGCCTCCATGTCGCAGGATGTCCATGATCCCGGGGCCCGCACGGTGACCTTTGAGCAGCTTCTTGCGGCCTACGCGGAGCAAGTGCGCGGGCTCGTTGACGGCGGCGTCGACGTGTTCATCGTGGAGACGATCTTTGACACGCTGAATGCCAAAGCGGCCCTTTATGCGATCGATACGTATTGCCAAGAGAACGGCAAGCGCATCCCGGTCATGATTTCCGGCACAATAACGGATAAGAGCGGGCGGACGTTATCGGGCCAGACGGTCGAGGCGTTCTGGGTTTCGGTGGGCCACGCGAACCCGTTGAGCATCGGGCTTAATTGCGCGCTCGGCGCGAAAGATATGCGCCCTTATATTGAAGAATTATCTCGTATAGCGGCCTGTTATGTGAGCTGCTATCCGAATGCCGGCCTCCCTAATGTGTTTGGCGAATACGAGCAAAGCCCGGCGGAAATGGCGGGGCTGATCAAGGAATTCGCGCAAAGCGGTTTCTTGAATATCGTTGGCGGATGCTGCGGGACAACGCCGGAACACATTCAACGAATTGCCGAGGCGGTTTCCCCTTGTGCGCCGCGGAAAATTCCCGATTTGCCGGTACGGTCATCCTTCAGCGGACTGGAACCGCTGCGCGTGAGCGAAGAATCCAACTTCATCAATATCGGTGAGCGGACAAACGTTGCGGGGTCAAAGAAATTCGCGAAACTTATTCTCGAGAAGAAATATGAGCAGGCCCTTTCTGTCGCCCGTCAGCAGGTTGAGGCCGGCGCTCAGATCATCGATGTCAATATGGACGAGGCGATGCTTGATTCCCAAGAGGCCATGGTCAGGTTCCTGAATCTCGTTGCCGCCGAGCCCGATATCGCGCGGGTACCGGTCATGATCGATTCTTCCAAGTGGCGTGTGATCGAAGCCGGGTTACAATGCCTGCAAGGCAAGGCGATTGTCAACTCGATCAGCCTGAAAGAAGGGGAAGAATCGTTTAAAGAACAAGCGAGGAAGATCAGGCGTTACGGCGCGGCCGCGGTGGTCATGGCCTTTGACGAAAAAGGCCAGGCGGACACAAAAAAGCGCAAAGTGGAAATATGCGCCAGGGCTTACAAAATATTGACGGAAGAGGTCGGCTTTCCTCCGCAAGATATCATTTTTGATCCGAATATTTTCACGGTGGCGACCGGCATTGCGGCTCACAATCTTTACGCCTTGGATTACATTGAGGCGACACGGCAGATCAAAGCGACTTTACCCCATTGCCTAGTCAGTGGCGGGGTGAGCAATATCTCATTTTCGTTTCGCGGAAATGATGCGGTGCGGGAAGCTATGCACTCCGCTTTCCTGTACCATGCGATTCAAGCCGGGATGGATATGGGCATTGTCAATGCCGGGATGATTACGGTTTACGACGAAATCCCGAAAGAACTCTTGGGGCTGGTTGAAGATGTTTTGTTCAACCGGAGGGAAGACGCGACCGAACGCCTGGTGGCTTACGCGCAGACGGTGGGCTCCCAAGATACGAAAATCATCCAGAACGTCCAATGGCGCGAACAATCCGTCGCGCAAAGGCTTTCCCACGCGCTGATCCAGGGCATCATCGATTATATTGAGGAAGATGTGGAAGAGGCGCGACGCGCATCCAAACATCCGCTGGACGTTATCGAAGGGCCGCTGATGAACGGCATGAACGAGGTCGGGGATCTGTTTGGTTCAGGAAAGATGTTTTTGCCTCAAGTGGTCAAAAGCGCGCGTGTCATGAAAAAGGCCGTGGTGTATCTCCAGCCGTATATTGAGAAGGAGAAAAAAGGCTCACACAAAAGCGTGGGCAGGATTTTAATGGCGACGGTCAAGGGCGATGTGCATGATATCGGCAAGAATATCGTTGGCGTTGTCCTGGCATGCAATGATTTTGAGGTCATGGATCTGGGGGTTATGGTGCCTTGCGAAAAGATCCTGGAAACGGCCCGTCAGGAAAAAGCCGACATGATCGGCTTAAGCGGATTGATTACACCGTCATTGGATGAGATGGTCCATGTGGCGCATGAAATGGAAAGGCAAGGATTCGACATCCCGCTTTTAATCGGCGGGGCGACGACTTCGGCCAACCACACGGCTGTTAAGATCGCGCCGGCGTATCACGGGCCGGTCGTGCATCTTAAGGACGCCTCCCGCAGCGCCGGCGTCTGCCGGAGTTTGATGAACAAGGCGGCTCGGGCGGAACTCATCAAGAAGACCGCTGAGGAATACAGCCGCCTGCGCGACGACTTTGAAAACCGCAAGTCCGCCAGGCGGTTTATCGCCATCCGTGAGGCGCGCCAACAAGGATGGAAGACGGACTGGGCGAAAGCCTCCATCACGAAACCGTCCTTTTTAGGGACAAAGGTTTTTAAGAAATATGACCTTAAGGATATCTGCCAGCGCATCGACTGGTCGCCTTTTTTCATGACGTGGGAATTAAAAGGCAAGTTCCCGCATATTTTCAAAGACGCGAAGATCGGCAAAGCGGCGAAAAAATTATACGATGACGCGCAGGACATGCTCCAGGACATTATGGACAAAAAATTGTTGACGGCTCGTGCGGTTATCGGATTTTTCCCGGCAAACAGCGTGGGGGACGATATCGAGGTCTATACGGATGATAAACGAAAAAAAGTGGAAGCGGTTTTCCACACGTTAAGACAGCAGGTTATGAAAACGGATGACAAGCCTTACTATGCTTTGGCTGATTTTATCGCGCCTAAAGAAACGGGGCTTAAAGACTATGTGGGAGGCTTTGCCGTGACGGCCGGGATCGGCCTGAAAGAATTGACGGCAAAATATAAAGGCGAACACGATGATTACAAAAAGATTTTAGCGACAGCTTTATCTGACCGATTGGCCGAGGCCTTTGCCGAGAGGATGCATGAGCTCGTGCGCAGGCAGTTCTGGGCATACGCGCCGGACGAACACCTGGATGAAGAAGCGTTCTTCCAGGGCCGTTACCGCGGCATCCGGCCCGCGCCGGGATACCCGGCATGCCCGGACCATACGGAGAAGTCGCAACTTTTTGACTTGCTGGCTGTTCAAAAGAATATAGGGGTGACGTTAACAGAAAGTTATGCCATGATACCAGCTTCATCTGTCAGCGGCCTTTACTTTGCCCATCCGGAATCAAAATATTTCTGGCTGGGGGATATCAACCGGGATCAGGTCGAGGACTATGCAGGGCGAAAGAGGATGGAGGTAGCGGAGGTTGAAAGGTGGCTAGGCCCAAATTTAGGGTATCAAGTTTAGAGGCCATTTCTTAAAACAGAGCATCCGTAAGAATTATATGAGCCCTCCGAGAAGAAAAACTCCCCGAGGGCTCACCCTGAGTGAGCCCGAAGGGCGAATCGAAGGGTCTCTCGCAAAGAGATCCTTCGACTCCGCCCCTCGGCGTAGCCTCGGGGCTTCGCTCAGGATGAGGGGTCGAAGACAATTGGAAACTCCCCGACCCCTCAATTATATAGAATTTTCGACTAAAAGATGGAAGCACTTATGGTTTTGGTGTAACATATGGAGCCATACAGGGTATTCATAAACGGGTTGACATATGGAATTACAGGGCAATGTTTTTGATTATTTTATAGTCTTTTGGGCCGGGGTGTTGGTCAGCTTTACGCCTTGCGTCTATCCGGTCATGCCGTTAACGGCAAGTTTTATCGCCGGGATCAATACCAAAGGCACAAAATGGATGGGGTTTATCCTTTCGTTGATCTATGTCCTGGGGCTGGCACTGACCTATTGCGCTTTGGCGGTGTTTGCGGCTTTGACGGGAAAGTTCTTTGGCCAAGTCCAGAATCACCCTGTTGTTTTTATTGGCATTGCCAACATTTTCCTGTTTTTCGCTTTGGTGATGTTTGACGTGATTCATTTGCCTAATTTTGGCGTTAATCTCCAGAACAAGATAAAGATCAAAAACATCTGGACGGTCATATTATTCGGAATGGCGTCCGGTTTGGCGGTCAGCGCGTGTACGGCGCCGGTATTGGGAGCGCTTTTGGTGTACGTCGCTTCCAAACAAAATATTATCCATGCCGTGAGCTTGATGTTCGTTTTTTCTTACGGGGTCGGGGCGTCATTGATCTTGGTGGGGACGTTCAGCGGGATATTGGGGAGTTTGCCGAAATCCGGGAAATGGTTCATTCTGGTGAAACAATTTTGCGGCCTTGTTCTTATTATTGCCGCGGAGTATTTTCTGGTCAGGGCAGGAGTGCTGCTTATTTAAACCGATAAAGGGAGATTGGTATGAGAAGAAATATCCGTTTTATTACAATGGTCGCTTTAGTTGCATTGGCCTTTTATCCAGTACAGGCTTCCGGGCAGGTCTTCTTCATGGAAAATCCTAACGTCGGAAAAGAAGCCCAGGAATTTACTTTGAAAGTTCTGGATGGCACGGAGGTTAACTTGAGTGAAGTCCGTAAAGGTAAAAAAGCCGTTATCTTATTCTGGGCGACATGGTGTCCGCATTGCCGAGGGGCTTTAAACGGGTTGAGGCAAAAAAAGCAGGAAATTGAGAATCAAGATATCAAGATTATCCTTATTGATGTGGGAGAGAGCCGAGAGGTTGTTGGAAAGTTCTTTGAGAAAAATGGCATTGATATGGATGTCTTTCTTGATGAGGCAACAGAGGTCTCGGAGATTTACGGGGTCGTCGGGATCCCAACGTTCTATTTTATCGGAGAAGACGGGATCATTAGAAAGGTCCGCAATAGTTTGCCGCAGGATTTAGAAATGGTTTTTTACGGAGCTTAAGCAGGAAATACGGCAAAAGGTGGAATGAAAAAGGCCGGCAAAATCGCCGGCCTTTTCAGTTTTTTGTTGTAAAATGCCATTTAAAAGCGCATGATACTGGCCAGGGGATGTTATGTATAAAACGGGGATCCTATTATCCATATTTTTGATTTTTGGACTGACTGAATGTGTATTTGCCGAGGAGGATTTTACCATGCGTCAAAGGGAGCAAATGGTTGATCAGCAAATTGAGCGCAGGGGGATTCTTGACAAAAAAGTTTTAGACGCGATGAGGCGCGTCCAACGGCATCTCTTTGTCCCGCCAGAACTCCATGATACCGCGTATGAAGACTATCCTCTTCCCATTGGGTACGGGCAGACGATTTCTCAGCCCTATATTGTTGCCTATATGACGGAAACCGCTTTATTGAAGGCGGGGGATAAAGTGCTTGAGATCGGGACCGGTTCCGGATACCAGGCGGCTATTTTGGCGGAGATCGTAGACGAAGTTTATAGCATTGAAATTGTGCAAGGGCTTGCTGAAACAGCGGAAGAAAGGCTGAAAGGCCTTGGTTACGAGAATATTTATGTCCGATGTGGGGACGGGTATAAAGGGTGGCCGGAAAAAGCCCCGTTTGACGCGATCATTGTCACGGCGGCGCCGGACGCGATCCCGCAGGAATTGGTCCATCAGCTGAAAGTGGGCGGCCGGATGATCATCCCCATCGGGTCCATTTACCAAGAATTGTATCGCATCACAAGAACAGAAGGAGGGACTAAAAAAGAAACGCTCCTTCCCGTCCGCTTTGTCCCTATGGTGCACGGCGATGAATAAGTTCCGCAACTCTTCTTACTTCCCGCTTCTCACTTGTTCCAATATTTCTTTAGTTGGATTGACCTTGTTCAAACAATAGAAATGAAGGCCGGGGGCGCCGCGATCGAGCAGTTCGCGGCATTGGCGCACGGCGAACTGAATGCCGGCTTGAAGGGTCGTTTCTTCATCTCCCTGGATGGGTTCAAAGATCTTTTTGATCTCTTCCGTGATGGCGGTCCCGCAAAGGCCGCAGAATTTCACGAGGTTCTGATAGTTGGTGACCGGAAGGATCCCCGGGATGACGGGAACGGTCACGCCAAGACCCCTTAACCGTTTGACATAATCAAAATAATCATTGTTATTAAAAAATAATTGGGTAATGACAAAATCGGCGCCGTTGTCGATTTTTGTTTTTAGGTATTGGGCATCCTTCTTTTTATCCGGGCAGAGGATATGCCCTTCCGGGAATCCGGCCACCCCGATGCAGAAATAGTCTTGAAAATGTTGGCGCACAAAGGCGCAAAGCTCGCAGGAATATTTAAAATTGTCATGGCCCGGCTGCCAATCGGGATTGTCCAAGGGGGGATCGCCGCGCAAGGCCAGGATGTTGTTGATCCCGCGGGCTTTGATGTTGTCCAGAATGTTTTTGATCTCCTTTTTGGTATGAAGGACGCACGTCAAATGGGCCAGCCCGATGATCCCGTGATTATTCTGGATATGTTCCACGACATCCAAGGTCTTTTCGCGGCTTCCCCCGCCGGCGCCGTACGTGCAGGAGATAAAATCCGGCTTAAGGTCCGATAGCTGCCCGATTGTATTCAGTAAATTCGCGTAGCCTTTGTCTGTTTTTGGGGGGAACAGTTCAAAGGAAAATATCCGCTTCTTGGTTTTAAAGATTTCACTTATTTTTTTCATTAGTTGTAGATATTATCCGCTGGCTTTGTTAATATGTGTATGCCCTATCTTGATCGGGTTGAAAAACATTTTGAACGCGAATAGCCGCAAATCAAACGCTGATGTACGCGAATGTCAGTACTCTTATTTGCGATTATTCGTATGTAATTCGCGAAGATTCGCGTTGAAAAAGTTTTACGACGATATCTATTTTAGGGGCATATTTTAAACTTATCAAAGAATTTTGCAACAAAATTCGATCATGGGCGTTGTCCTCATTACAGGTTCGTCTGGATTGATCGGCTCGGAAGCGGCGCGGTATTTTGCCGGCAAGGGAATGCAAATCGTCGGCATCGATAACGACATGCGCGCCTATTTTTTCGGGCCGGGAGCCTCAACAGCGTGGAATAAAAAAGCGCTGAAGAAAGAGGTTAAGGCTTACGTCCATAAAGACCTGGATATCCGCGATATTGGGCGGCTCGGGAAGGTTTTTACGAAATATAAAAAGGATATCCGGTTGGTCATTCACACGGCGGCGCAGCCGTCGCATGATTGGGCCGCAAGAGAACCGTTAACGGATTTCGGGATCAATGCCAACGGCACGTTAAATCTGCTTGAGTCGACACGGCTTCATTGCCCCGAAGCCGTTTTTATTTTTACCAGCACAAACAAGGTGTACGGCGACCTTCCGAATTCGCTTCCGCTTCAAGAACTGGAAACCCGCTGGGAACTCCCGAAGGGCCATCCGTTTTATGACGGTATCGATGAGTCCATGAGCATCGACCAATCCAAGCATTCTTTGTTCGGCGCCTCGAAAGCGGCGGCGGACATTCTTGTCCAGGAATACGGCCGGTACTTTGGCATGAAGACAGCCTGCTTCCGCGGAGGGTGCCTGACCGGGCCGAACCATGCGGGCGCGCAGCTGCACGGATTTTTAGCGTATTTGATGAAATGCTGCGTGACCGGAGAGAAATACACGGTCTTTGGTTACAAAGGCAAACAGGTGCGGGACAATATCCACAGTTATGATTTGATTACGGCATTTGACGCGTTTTTCCGGAATCCTCACGTTGCCGAGGTGTACAACATGGGCGGCGGCCGAGAGAACAGTTGTTCGATGCTGGAAGCCATCAAGGCCTGTGAAAAAATGACAGGCAAGAAATTAAACTGGAATTACTCCGAGACAAACCGCAGCGGCGATCACATCTGGTACATCAGCCACTTGGGGAAATTCCAGTCGCATTATCCCGATTGGCGGCAGAAACACGGCCTGCAGGATACGTTAATACAGATTTATGAGAATAATGTCAAACGCTGGCAGGCAGAAAAGAATATTTGGTAACTTTCTTGAATGCTTGACTTTTCAATAAGTTTAAGTTATGTTAGTCCAAAAAGAAGGAGGATGCTATGTTAGCACTTTGCCTTTTGGTTCTTGGAATCTTCTCGAGATTAATCATTCATCCCTGGAATTTCACGCCGGTCATTGCCATGGCCTTGTTCGGCGGCGTTTATTTAAGGAAGAAGCAGGCGATCATCCTGCCGCTGGTTCTCTTTGCGGTGACCGATTTGATCTTGGGGGTTCATAAGACGATGTTCTTCACCTGGGGCAGTGTCGTCGCGATCGCGGCGATAGGCCTTTGGGTTAAAAAGAATAAAAACCTGGCAACGATTTTAGGAAGCGGCGTAGCTTCGGCCGTCCTCTTTTTTATCGTCACGAATTTCGGTGTCTGGCTGGCCTCAGGAATGTATCCGCATACTTGGGCAGGTTTCTCGGAATGTTTCGTCCTGGCGGTCCCGTTTTTCAGGGGGACGCTTTTAAGCACTTTGGTTTATGGGGCCATTCTTTTTGGCGTGTATGAGCTGATCGCGGCCAGGATCAAAGACACACGATTGAGCCACGTTCTTTAAATCTAAAATTCTCTATGTCGGTTCCCAACGGGAACGTTGGGATTAAATGGGAATCCGGTGAGGCGGCCCGAATATGGAAACAAAGGGCCGAAAGTCCGGAGCGGTCCCGCCACTGTGATCGTACCCCTCGGATTATAAGATGGGGTACGAAAGTCAGAAAACGGCCGATATTGTTGCTCGATGATGCCGCGCGAGACGGCAGCGTTGGACATATATTTTTAGGAACTAGCAACGGGTAAACTCCTAGCCGAAAGATTTCGGTTAGGAGTTTTTTATTTGGGAGGAACAATGAGGAAAGACATCGTTTGTTTATTTGTTTCATTCATGGTAATGGTTACGGGCATTAAGAATACTTCGGCTGATATCGCGACAGAAATGGACACGGTCGTTGTGACCGCGACGCGCATTGCCCAGCATAACTACAAGATTGCGGGCAACGTCACGGTGATCACAAAGGAGGAAATAGAAGCTTCCAACGCGCAAAGCGTCCCGGACATTCTTAAAGAGGCGCTGGGGATCCATGTTTTTGACAAGAACACGGCAAAAACCGCTGTGGTCGACATGCGCGGGTTCGGGGATGCGGCGACCAGCAATGTCCTGGTACTGGTCAATGACCGCAAGATCAACGCGGTCGACATCTCGGGCGCGGACCTCATTCAGGTCCCCATCGAGGCCGTCGAACGCATCGAGATCGTCCGCGGCGCCGGATCCGTCTTGTACGGGGATAATGCGGTCGGAGGGGTCGTGAATATCATTACAAAGAAAGGGGAGGGCGATTTCTCGGGCAAACTGGGCGGCGTTTACGGCAGTTATGACACGCGGGGGACCGACCTGGAAATTTCCGGTGAGAAGCATCATATTTCCTATCTTTTCTACGCGAAATATTTTGACCAGCGGGGTTTCAGGCAGAACAGCGATGTCTTAAATGATGACTTCAGCACGCGGCTGGGGTATGAATTGTCCGACAAGGTGTCCGTGGATTTTAACTTCGGCCGGCACGAAGACCGTTACGGTTTACCGGGCGGGTTAAACACGACGGAACTGGAATCTTTGGGGCGCAGGGCCTCTGTGGAGGAGGAAAATTACGCAACGACAAAAGACCAATACTTCAATGTGTCCTTTGACGTCAATCCCTGGCCGGAGGATGTTTATTTCGGGGACTTTGTTCTTGACCTATATTACCGGGACAGGGACGTGTTTGACGACTTTTTCGGCTCTCAGACGGATCGGGCGGCGGAAACCAAAGGGATCATCGCCAAATATATTTTCGATCACACGATTTTTGACAAGGAAGTGAACTTTGTGACCGGCATCGATTACTACGATCACGAGAATGATATCATCGGCCGGGGCAGCAACGCCGTGGACCTGACGATTTCCAAAGAAGAATTCGGGATCTACGGGTTCGCGCAGTATGAATGGATGGAAAACGTCTTTGTCAACGGCGGCACGCGCTTTCACAAGGCGGATTATGCCTTCAGCCAGCGGGATGTGGCCATCGATGAGAAGCAGGGCCCCGAGGAATCCGTGTCCATGGTCGGCATGAAGTACGAATACGCGGAAGGGTCCACGGCGCACTTCAATGTCCAGCAGACGTTCCGATTTTTGGCGACAGACGAATGGTACAGTTCCTCCAACTTTCCCGATTTCGGGATCACGCCTCATTTGAATACCGACCTCAAACAGCAGACGGGCATTCAATATGAGATTGGAATCAAACACAATTTCGGCGACAAGATGATTGTCAGCGTGACCCCCTATTGGATGGACCTGAAAAACGAGATTTTCTTTGACCCGGTCATGTTCGTCAACGCCAATTACGATAAAACGCGGCGGATCGGGCTCGAGGTCGGACAGCAGGCCGACCTGCAGAAGTTTTTGGAACTCGGGTTTCTGGACAAGCTGGAGTTTTTTGCCAACTACACTTATCAGAACCCGCAGTTCCGGGATGGGCCTAACGACGGCAAAGATATCCCCATTGTCCCGAGGCACCAGGCGAGCTTGGGGATCATTTCGGAATTCTTTAAGAATTACCATGTTTCTCTGATGGGGCGGTATGTCGGGTCCCGCTTCGCCATCAACGACACGTTAAATGAGACCTCTCCCATCAAACCTTACTTTGTCCTCGATGGAAAGATCGCCTACAAAAGGGAAGAGCTCGAGCTGTATCTGGCCGTTAATAATATGTTGGACAAAAAATACTTTTCCTATGCGGCCAAATCGGCCTTTAGCAGTGCCAAAGACTATTACCCGGCGCCGGAGCAGAATTTTACGGTTGGGGTGAATCTCAATTTTTGACCTTTCGGAAGTCCATGTCCTGAGGTGAGGGATTGCCCTTTCACCTCAGGATGCCCTCGCAATATTAGTTCCGCTATTAGTTTCGCAAGTTCCATCTCGTTGAACAATCATGGGACCAGATAGCGTACTTCTAAATCTAGTTTTCAGCAATTATGATTAGAGATTTTTGGGCTAATTTATGCTTGACATACTAATGTCAGTACGTATAATAATGGCAAATCGTTCAATATTTGAACAGAATATAACCTTTTATGGTCAAAGAAGTTCTAGACGAACGAGAATTTGAATTGGTCAACATTGTTGGGGCAGAATTGGGCTCCAACCAGCGCGACTTATCCCGCCGTATGGACCTTTCCCTGGGAATGGTCAATATGCTTATCCGCAGGCTCATTGCCAAAGGCTGTATTCGGATTGAACAGCTCAATAAACGAAAAGTCAAATATATTCTCACCCCAAAAGGATTTGCCGAGAAAATGCGCAAATCCGTCAAATATACCCTGAAAACCATCAATTCGATCAGTCTTATTAAGGACCGGCTAAAAGAACTTTTGTTCTCATTGTATCGAAATGGGACCAGGAATTTTTATATCATTGGCAAACATGACTTGAGCATGCTGGTTGAAATGGTCATCAAAGACATTCATTGGAATGATTGTTCTTTCAAGATTCTTGATGAAACTCCCAGGGACAAAGTAGATGGAATATTGCTGATATGCAATGAACATGTGAATGAAGAGGCGCTGGTTATCCATAATTATGTGCATCTCATTCATGAACTTGCGAGGGACTCTCACGCGATCCAAGTTACAGGCTGCGGTCTTTCTTTTGAGAAAAATTATAAAGCGACATGTGAAAGTGATGAAGGAATTGAACCTGTAAAAAAGGCTGGTTAAGTCATGAAAAGTCTTAAAAAGAGAATTAATGGTGGTGAATTAACTATCGGATCATGGATCACGATCAGTTCACCCGAGAATGTTGAAGTGATGGGGCAGTTTGGATTTGACTGGCTTACGGTTGATATGGAACATTCTATGATTACGTTGCCGCAGGCGCAACAGTTGGTCCGAACCATCAAGTCGATGAATATTCCGGCTTTAGTGCGGGTGGAGGAAAATAATGCGAATAATATAAAAAGGGTAATGGATCTAGGAGCGGATGGGATTATTGTTCCGATGGTGCTATCGAAAGAAGGCGCGCAGAGAGCTGTTGAAGCGGTGAAATATCCACCGCAAGGAATCAGAGGAGTCGGTTTGACCCGGGCGCAAGGATATGGTTTCAAATTTGATTCTTACAAGGAATGGGTTAAGCGAGAAAGTATTGTCATTGCCATTATCGAACACTATAAGGCGGTGGACCATCTGGAAGAGATTTTGTCTGTTGATGGCATAGACGCGACAATGATCGGTCCCTATGACCTTTCCGGATCAATGGGTTATCCGGGGGAATATAAGCGCAAGAATGTTGCTGATCAAATTGCGCGTTATCTTAAGGTTAGTAAAGCGTTGAATAAACCAGCTGGTTTCCATGTTGTTCCTCCGGTAGCAAAACAGGTGGACGAAAAAATCAGAAGAGGATTTAAATTTCTTGCCTTTGGAACAGACGCGCTCTTTTTAGGAACGAAGATCAAGGAACAATTGCGAATGGTCAAGAAATTGAAATGATTTGATGCGGACGGAAACCAAAATAAAGATATTCAATAAATTGTCGGGCCTTTTAACGGATTCATTAACGTCAGCGGCAAGAGAACAGTCTTTGCTTAATTTGCGGAGAAAACTAGAGGCTATCGTGCCCGATATCAAGGAACAATATACGGCTTTCAAGGTGGACAATGAGTATCTTCGGGCGAAGGTAAGGAATATGCATGCTTTTCAGATATCGCTTGTCCAGCCGGTTGTCAGCCAATTTGAAAGCCCGACTATTGTCGATATCGGGGATTCTGCCGGGACACATATCCAGTATTTAAAGGGACTTTTTTCTGATAGTTGTTCATTAAAATGTTTAAGCGTGAATCTGGAAAAGGAAGCGGTTGAGAAAGTCAGGCAAAAAGGGATTGAAGCTATTCAGGCGAGAGCGGAAAATTTGGTCCAATATGATGTTCAAGCTGATATTTTTCTTTGTTTTGAAATGCTGGAGCATTTAATGGATCCTTGCCGGTTTCTGTATGAATTGTCGATGAAAACGAAAGCGAGGTTTTTAATTCTAACGGTTCCGTATGTGAAAAAAAGCCGGATTGGCCTGTATCAAATCCGAAATAATAGAAATGAGGATTTTGGTGCGGAAACGACGCATATTTTTGAACTATCCCCTGAGGATTGGAAATTGCTTTTCCGATTCACGGGATGGCGGGTTGACCATGAAGTTGTTTACCGGCAGTATCCTCGAAAAAACTGGCTGCGCCTGACCAGTTACTATTGGCGAAAATATGATTTTGAAGGATTTTTTGGGGTGCGTTTAATTCCGGACCATTCGTGGTCCTCAAGATATCAGGATTGGTCATAGGATGAAAAGAATGAAAATAACTGCCATTATCCCTGTCCGCATGCAAGCCACACGGTTTTCTGGTAAACCGCTAGCTTTAATTTTGGGATTACCTATGGTGGAACATGTTCGCCGCCGGGTTTCTTTATGCCGGGAATTAAGTAATGTTATTGTTGCCACTTGTGATCAAGAGATCAAAGAGGTTGTTGAGAAAGCAGGAGGAAAGGTCATCATGACGGCTGACACCCATCAGCGTTGCACGGATCGCATTGCCGAAGCGGCAAGGAACATTGATGCGGACATAATCATCAATGTTCAAGGCGATGAACCGCTTGTTATACCGGAAATGATGAACGCGGTTATAGAGCCGTTTTTGTCGGATTTAAAAGTGCCTTGTGTCAACATGATTGCTCCGATTCTGGAAAAAGAAGAATTTGAGGATCCTAATGCTCCGAAGGTTGTCCGGAATCTGAAAGGCGATATCCTTTATATTTCAAGAGAACCGATTCCTTCCAAAAAGAAAGCGGCTCATGAAAATTATCCAAAATGGAAGCAGTTGGGATTGATTGCGTTTCGCAGTGATTTTCTTCAGACATTTGCACGGCTTAAACCGACGCTATTGGAAGAGGTGGAATCCGTTGATATGATGCGGGCCATTGAACATGGATTTAGAGTGCGCACGGTCGTGACAGAGGCGAAAATGATCGGGGTTGATGTTCCCGCTGATGTTGGAAAAGTCGAACAGGTTTTAAGAACAGACCCATTATTTGAGAGATATATGTCTCGGTCAGTTAATGCTGGACAAACAAACGATGAACGGATGGTCATATGAATAGATTGAGAGTGGGCATCGCGGGTTTTGGGGTTGTCGGAAATCGCCGGAGGGAAGTGATTGATCAAAATCCGTATTTCCAGACAGTGGCGGCGTGTGATCAAAAGTTTATTCAAAATATGCCTAAATCGAAGGACCTGAAGTTTTTCACAAACTACAAAGATTTATTGAAGGTGCCTCTGGATGTTTTGTTTGTGTGTCTGCCGAATTATTTGGCGGCGGAGGTAACAATCGCCGGATTAGAACGAGGGGTGCATGTCTTTTGCGAAAAACCACCGGGTCGGATGGTCGAAGACATTGAGCGGGTCATCGAAGCGGAAAAGAAACATCCGCAGTTGAAATTAAAATATGGCTTTAACCATCGGTACCATGATTCCGTTCAGGAAGCCTTAAGGATTGTCCATTCCGGGGAGTTGGGTGAGATCATCAATATGCGGGGCGTTTACGGAAAAAGCAAGATTATTCCTTTCTCCGGTGGGTGGCGGGCGGAGCGGCGGTATTCCGGCGGAGGGATCCTTCTGGATCAGGGCATCCACATGGTCGATCTGATGCGGTTGTTTTGCGGGGAATTTGAGGAGGTCAAAAGCTTTGTCTCAAACAGTTATTGGAACCATGATGTGGAGGATAACGCTTACGCAATCATGCGCGATCGCAAAGGGCGCATCGCGATGCTCCATTCAACAGCGACTCAATGGCAGCACCAATTTTCGCTGGAAATCGCCCTGACGCAAGGGTCTCTTTGTTTGAAAGGAATCCTCTCCGGGTCTAAAAGTTATGGCCAGGAGCAGCTCATCAAGGCAAGGCGCAGCGAGGCGGATACCGGGATCGAAGGCGAAGAAGTGGTCAATTACTTAAATGATGATTCCTGGCGCAGAGAAGTTAATGAATTTGCCGATGCGGTCATCAATAATGTTCCAGTCCCATCGGGGACAAGTAGGGACGCACTGTTAACGATGCAGTTAGTGTACAAGATTTATTTCGCCGATGAAGGATGGCGCGAACAATTCCAGATTCAAGATCCCGTTAGAATTCCGGCCGGACAGGATCGTTAAAACGGAGGAAAGCGATGAATATCCTAGAGGAGATTTTTGCACAAAGCAATATCCGGACAGATTACTTTAGAAGTTATTGCGACTATTTAAAAAGACTTATCTCTCAAATCGACATGGAATCGGTCGAGAGGGTCGTAGAGTGCTTTTCAAAAGCCAGACAGGAGAACAAGACGATTTACTTTGCCGGCAACGGAGGGAGCGCCGCGACCGCTTCCCATTTTGCCCAGGACATGAACGAGATCGGTCGAAAAATTCGCGGGAAAGGGTTTAGGACGCAAAGTATTAACGACAGTGTGGCTGCGCTGACGGCGATCAGCAACGATTACAGTTATGACAATGTGTTTGCCATGCAGATTCAGTACAACTTTGATGAAGGCGATGTTTTGGTTGTTATCTCGGCTAGCGGGAACAGCCCAAATGTGATCAATGCCGTCAAACTAGCGAAAGAAAAGGGTGGAACAACAATTGGGTTGGTTGGGTTTGATGGAGGACGACTGGCACAGATCTGTGACCATGTTGTTCATATTAAAAGTAAAAAGGGCGAATATGGCCCGGTGGAAGATATCCATCTGGTTCTCGATCACCTGATTGTTTCCTACTTGACGATGGAATTAGCTAAAGAGAACAATCCATGAAGAGAAAAGTCCTTGTTTCAACATCGACATTTGCCGATTCTGACGATGCTCCGTTAAAGAAGCTTAAGAAGTCCGGATTTGAGGTCATGCTGAATCCTTATAAACGCAAGCTTTCCAAAGAAGAGTTGATGCAATTATTGCCGGGAGTTAGCGGCCTAATAGCCGGTTTAGAGACCCTTGATCATGAAGTGATGTCCCGGTCGCAACTGAAAGTTATATCGCGTTGCGGTTCGGGGACGTCAAATGTGGATAAGGAAACAGCCGGTAAACTTGGGATCCGGGTGTGTAACACGCCTGATGGCCCAACGGATGCTGTTGCTGAGCTGACGATCGCATGCCTTCTGAACTTGCTGCGCAAGGTGTCGATAATGGATCAGGCCCTTCACCAGGGACGGTGGGAAAAACAGACGGGACTTCAATTGGAAGGCAAAACGGTTGTAATCATCGGATTAGGCAGGATAGGACGCCGAGTGGCGCAATTGTTAATCCCGTTCGGAGCGAGGATCATCGGTGTTGACCCGTTTGTCAATAAAGCCGATGCTTCAATTAAGATTTTGTCACTTCAAGAGGCTTTACCGTTGGCCGATATCATAACGTTTCATTGCAGCGGTGAAAAATGTTTATTATCTGATAACGAATTTGGTTTGGTGAAAAAGGGCGTGTTTTTGCTGAATGCGGCGAGAGGAACATTAGTTGACGAGAAGGCATTAATTGAGGCTTTAGACACAAGCCGCGTAGCAGGTGTTTGGTTGGATACATTCGGGCAAGAACCATATTCGGGGAAATTGATCCGGTATTCTCAGGTGCTATTGACACCGCATGTCGGTTCATACACGAAAGAATGCCGCCAGCAGATGGAAATGCAGGCGGTTAATAATTTAATTGAGGCTTTAGCCAAATATGAATATTGAATTCCAAAACAAGATTGTTCTTGTCACGGGATCGACAAGGGGTATCGGCAGACAGATTGCGGAAGATTTTGGAAAGTCAGGCGCCCAATTGATCCTGACTGGAACGCAACAGCGCCAGATTGATCAACTTAACGCGAGGGCAAAGAAACTCAGATTGAAACGAAGATATTATTGTGTTGATTTCTCTTCCCGGGAAAGTTTACGAACGTTTCTCAAAGAAATTGAACAATATAAGCGCATTGATGTTTGTGTCAATAATGCCGGTATCAACCGGTTAAATGAGGTGGATAGGACGAAAGAAGAGGATTGGGATGACATGATCGAAGTGAATTTACGGGCACCGTTTATGTTGATCCGCCAAATTGGCAAACAAATGAAAAAGCAGCGTTATGGGCGCATCATTAATATTTCCTCTATTTTTGGCATCGTAAGTCGTGAGAAACGATCAATCTATACGACAACGAAATCCGGTCTGCATGGATTGACGGTTGCCGCGGCGCTTGAATTGGCCAAGTATAATGTTCTGGTGAACACGGTTTCCCCCGGATTTACACGGACAGATTTGACCAACAAGAACCTGAGTAAAGAAGACCAAAAAGAAATTGCACGACAAGTACCCATGCAAAGATTCGGAAACACTCAGGATATTTCAAAAGTTGTTCTCTTTTGCGCGAGCGTATTAAACACCTATATGACAGGGCAGAATATTATTGTGGATGGAGGGTTTATCTGTGCCTAATTCATTTAGTGTCCGTTCCCTATTCCGTGAATATTCTGTCGAGTTTATCGACAATTTGAAACAAAGAATCCGGTCTTTGGTGGACAAAGGTCATTTCTTCGTTATTGACGCCGGGGTTTACGATCTCTATCAGGATTGTTTTAAGACGGTTGTTTCAAAAGACGCTCTATTTATCGAAGAAGCGATAGAAAAAGCGAAGACATTTGAAAATAGTTATTCTCTGATCAAGCGTTTAATGGCGTCTGGTGTCCGAAAGAATACGACCTTGGTGGCTGTTGGCGGCGGCGTTATCCAGGACCTGACGGCGTTCGTCAGTTCTATCCTGTTCAGGGGGATCGAGTGGATGTTCTTTCCGACGACCCTCTTGGCCCAGGCGGACAGCTGTATCGGGAGCAAGACATCGATCAATATGGAGGGTTATAAAAACATTTTGGGGAATTTTTATCCGCCATCAAAGATTTTCATTGACCTGAAATTCCTAGAATCTTTAAATGATGGGGATATCAAATCCGGTATTGGGGAGATGATGCATTTTTATTTTGTGGCTGGAAGTCCATATGCGGAGAAAATCGCGACACATTATCAAGAGTTGTTTGCCGGCCGAGAATGGTTCGGTGAATATATTGATGCCAGCTTGGCCATAAAGAAAGATGTTATCGAGCGGGATGAATTTGATAAAGGCGAACGTAACCTGTTTAATTATGGCCATACATTTGGTCACGCGATTGAAACGATCACGGATTATAAAGTGCCGCATGGTCAGGCGGTGACGTTAGGGATGGATATCGCGAATTATATATCTCTTCAGAGGGGGATGATTGATCTGGAGATATTTGGCCGGATGCGCCAGATTTTGATGAACAATTTGCCGAAATTGGAAATTTCCGATGAGCAAATGGATCGATATATGGATGCTTTGTCAAAAGACAAAAAAAATACGAACCAGGGCCTGACATGTATTTTAACGGAGGGCCCGGGGCGGATGAAGAGGGTCTGTATTCCGATGGATGAACCATTACGCAACATGATCGGTTCGTGTGTTAACCATTACGCGGTAAATAGGTCTTAATATGGCGACGGGATTCAAAAACGCAAAAACATTATGGGCTTGTTGGATGAAGCCTGCTGATCTGCCGGAAGAAGCGGTTGTTCTCAGTTTTCTTAAACCGAGCGTTGAAGAAGAAATGAGAAAACAAGGGAAAACGGCTGAATTGATTTTCGCGCGGCAGAAAGCGGCGGATGTTAAACAAAAGGCATTGGACATGTATGTTGAAATGGTCGCTCAGCTCGGGACGGTTTCTTTAAAAGATGGAAAAACATTGCGAAAGGCGTTAGAGGACGGGGAAGGAATCAGCTCGTGGTGGTTCCATCCGGTTTCAAGGAAGTATTGCGAAGGCGAGCCGACATTTAATCATATTATCCAGATATTGGCAATTAGTCAGGTGGCTGAGGATCATGGGTGTTCCCATATCATTGTTTACGGTGGGCCCTATGAAATTGCAGATGCATTGGGTAAACGATTTTTTGTATCGGCACAAAAATGCCGAAACCAAAATTCGTGGATGTTTGATTATATTTTGCCGCTCATGCGACGGTTTAAATTTCTTATCGTTTCGATCTATGAACTTATTGTTCTTAAATCGTGTGTGACAAATTCAAAGCCAGCGCAAATGGATGTCCTTTTTTCTGGTTTCTGGGACTGGAGCGTCTGGGAAGATGGATCATCAAAAAAGTTGGTGGATAGGTATTTCCAGGCTGTTCCCGAGAAAGTGAAGAAAGCGGGCATGGAGGTGGGTTGGCTGGCGTGGGTTCAGCACACAACGGATCCAAATAAAACACGTCGGTCGATTCAGCAAGCGATAAAACCGCTTCGCCGGCATCCGGAAATCATTATTGTCCAATGTTTCCTGACGATTGTCGATATTCTCAAGGCCGTTATTGATTTAAGGCCGTTCTTGATCTTTTGGCGTTACAGAAATGTTTCAGGATTAAAAGGCGTTCTTTGCCAGGAGGGGCTTGATTTCTCTCCGCTGTTTCGAGGGGCTTTGTTTGCTGGTTTTCTGGACTCAACCATTCCTCGCCATGCCTTGATCATGTTGGCTCATCAAAAAGCGGCTTCGCACCATCGTCCCAAGAGTGTCCTGAGTTTCCTTGATTTCTTTTTGCATGCGCGGGCCGTTAATGCCGGAATAAAGAAAGGATGCCCCTCATGCGTCTTGGTTGATGTGCAGCATGCGAGTTATTCACGGGAGAAAACATTTGGGATTTTTCAGCCGAATATTGAAGTTCACGGAAACCCTGATGGATGCATGATCCCCCATCCTGATTACATTTGCGCGATGGGTGAACTTGGAAGGGAAATTTTCATTGAAGGCGGGGCAGATCCGGAGCGAGTCTTGATGACGGGGTCTTCCCGTTATGATGGCGCGACACGAGTTGACGCGGGAGAGAAGCCAAAAACGGGTATTTCAGGGAAACGGATACTGATCGTAACGACTTTACAGAAAATGGGATCCGAATTCGAAATGGTTGACACGGTTCATGAGGCCTTCAGGCAATTTCCGGATGTTTCATTGTCTTTACGTTCTCATCCTTTCTTCAGAATGCAAGATAGTCCTGAATTTCAGCCTTACAAAGACAGAATACAATGCACTTCCGGAACTTCCCTGGATGATGATTTGAACAAGGCGGATATCGTCTTATTCTCTTATTCAACTGTTGCGGAAGAAGCATTTATTCGAGGGATTCCCGTTTGGCAATGGATTACAGCGGGGTATAACGCGTCCGTGTTCCGGGATATCGGGATGGTGCCAACATTTTTTTCTGTTGAAAGTCTGGTTCGTGTATATCGTCGATTTCTGGAAAGTCCTGATAAGTATGTGCCTTCGGTTGAACAGAGAAAGCTGGTTAAGCGAAAATGTTTTTTTGATGACAATGGAAGCGGCAGACTTCCTTCAGATAATATTGCAGAACTGCTGGCAACCATTTGCGGGAAGAAACATGAATTATCCGAATCTAGAGAATATGCGGGGATTTAATAATGGCACAGACTAAAGTGCTTGTCACAGGTGGGGCGGGATTTATCGGCAGTCATCTGGTTGATCGATTATTGGCCGGTGGATATTCGGTCACCGTTATTGATAATTTTTCCACCGGAAGGGCGCTGAATCTATCTCACTGCCAAAAAGACATCACGTTGATCGAGGCGGATATAACTGATTTTGGCAAGATTTCACCTCTCTTTAAAGGAATCGATTGCGTTTTTCATTTAGCGGCGCTGGCTGATATTGTGCCATCGATTGTTAATCCAAGAGCGTATTACTTAACCAATGTTTTAGGAACGATGAATGTGTTGGAAGCGTCACGGCTGGCCGGCGTGAGAAAACTGGTCTACACGGCGTCATCCTCTTGTTACGGTATCCCGCCTGAAGGGTTTTATCCTACCCTTGAGACAGCGCCGATCAATCCCCAATATCCTTACGCGCTGACAAAGTATTTAGGGGAGGAAACGGCTTTACATTGGGGACAGGTGTATGGCCTTCCGGCCATATCGTTGCGTTTGTTTAATGTGTATGGGCCGCGGTCAAGAACATCCGGGACTTATGGGGCTGTCTTTGGCGTGTTTCTGGCGCAGAAGTTGAAAGGGAAGCCGCTGACGGTCGTTGGGGACGGGAATCAGGTGAGGGATTTTGTTTATGTGACGGACGTCGCTGAGGCCTTTTTTTCGGCAGGTTTTTCGGATGTCCAAAGCGGGATTTTCAATGTAGGAACGGGGAATCCGCAAAGTGTTAATAAACTGGTCTCTCTTTTAGGAGGCGCGAAAGTCCATATTCCCAAGCGTCCTGGGGAACCGGATATGACATGGGCGAATATCCAAAGGATTAAATCCGAACTTGGGTGGGAGCCAAGGGTTTCGTTTGAAGAGGGTGTCGCCAAAATACTGGAACATATCGATTACTGGAGAGAGGCTCCGGTCTGGACACCGGAAAAAATTGAGGAAGCAACTAAAGACTGGTTTAGATATCTTGTAAGGAACTGATCATGAATTCGAAAATCGCGAAGAAAATACAAACACCCGGGGTCTTGACCAAAATAGTCGCGGACCTTAAGAAAAAAGGGAAAAAAATCGTTCAATGCCACGGTGTATTTGACATTGTTCATCTGGGCCATATTCGCCATTTTAATTTGGCAAAGAAAGAAGGAGATGTTCTGTTGGTGACATTGACAAGGGACAAAGATGTTAAACGGGGTCCCGGGCGCCCGATCTTTAATGAAAACATGAGGGCGGAAACATTGGCTTCATTGGACGTGACGGATTATGTGAGCATTATTGACGCGCCGACGGCGACTGATTTTATCAGGAAAGTCAAGCCGGATGTGTATGTCAAGGGGATGGAGTATAAACAGAAAGAGAAAGATTTAACGGGCAAGATTTATGAAGAAGAAGAGGCTATTCAATCGGTCGGCGGGCGCATCGCATTCACGGACGATATCACGTTTAGTTCATCAAACATTATTAACAGCTATCTGGATACTTTTCCGCCAAGAACCGTGAAATATCTTAAGGCCATTTCCAAAAGGTATTCCATTGACCATATTATCGATTCAGTCAATGCGCTGCAAAAACTGAAGGTCATTGTGATCGGAGACGCGATCGTTGATGAATATCATTATTGTACGACAATGGGAAAATCTTCGAAGGCTGAAATAGTGGTCAATAAGTATGAATCGGAGGAAATGTTCGCGGGGGGCGCTTTAGCCACGGCTAATAATGTGGGGAGTGTTTGCGGAGGCGTTGATCTGGTCACGATTTTGGGGAACAATCCTTCTCATGAGGACTTTGTCCGTCGGAGACTTAATTCAAACGTTAAACCTGCTTTCTTTTACCGGCCGGGAACAGGAACAACGGTGAAACGTCGGTTTGTCAGCAGTGTGTTTAACAGGAAGTTGTTTGAAATTTGTTATATGAATGACAGTGATATTTCACGGGAAGAGGAAGCCGAGATTGTTCAGAAGCTGAAGGAAATGATCCATAGATATGATCTGGTCGTGGTCTCGGATTTTGGGCACGGGTTATTAACCCGGCGTATCATTGATCTGATTTGCAAGAAAGCCAAATATCTGGCCATCAATGTTCAGACAAACAGCGCGAATGCCGGATTTAATTTGGTTACCAAATATCCCAGGGCCAATTGTGTTTGTATCGATGAGATGGAACTGCGTTTTGCCGCCCATGACAAATTCGGTGATGTCCGGACGCTTTCCAAAAAGATATATAACCAGATTGGTTGCGATCATATCATTGCGACGAGAGGGAACTATGGTTCGATCTGTTATTCAAAAGAACATGGCTATCATGAGACCCCCGCCTTTTCAAGCAACGTGGTGGATGCCATTGGCGCGGGTGACGCGTTTTTTGCCTATATTGCGCCCTGTTTTGCCTCGGGCATGCCGCAGGATATGGTTTCGTTTGTCGGCAACGCGGTCGGTTCGTTGGCTGTGCAGATCGTCTGCAACCGGGAACCGGTGAATTTGGTGGACTTGACAAAGTTTATGACACGATTACTTAAATAAGGGAGGAAGTTTGATGAATCAGTTGAAAACGGTTTTGGTGACGGGCGGAGCAGGATATGTCGGCGCAGTTCTTGTTCCTAAATTATTAGATCAGGGATACCGGATCAAAGTGCTTGACCTTTATACATATGGAGAAGATGTTTTTGACGGCGTAAAAGATAAATCCAAATTAGAAGAGATCAAGGGGGATATTTGTGATCAATCCTTGCTGAAGAAGTCACTCCAGGGGTGGGACGCGGTTATCCATTTGGCCTGTATTTCCAATGATCCGTCTTTTGAACTTGACCCTGAGTTGAGCCGAAGGGTGAATTATGAGTGTTTTGAACCGTTGGTGAAGATCAGTAAGGAAGTTGGTGTCAAAAGATTCATTTATGCTTCTACCTGCAGCGTTTACGGGGTCAGCGACGCCGAGAACGTGACTGAAGACCATCCGCTACTGCCCATTACGGATTATAACAAGTACAAGGGATTATGTGAACCCATATTGGCGAGGTATCAATCACCGGGATTTACTACCGTTACGATCCGGCCAGCGACGATTTGCGGATATTCCCCGCGGCAAAGATTTGATCTGACGGTCAATATTTTGACGAACCATGCGTACAACAAAAATCACATAACGGTATACGGGGGAAAACAGGAACGTCCGAATATCCATATTGATGACATTACTGATCTCTACGTCATGCTTTTGAAGCTTCCGGATGAACAAATCGCGGGAAAAATATACAATGCGGGTTATCAAAACCGGACAGTATCAGATATCGCAGAAATAGTCGCGAATGTGATGGCTGAAGAATTCCCGGCAAGGGATCGAGCGACCATATCGACAACGCCGTCTGACGACAATCGATCCTATCGGATTTCATCGGAAAAAATCAAAAAAGAACTGGGATTTGTCCCTCAGCATACCATTGAGGATAGTGTGAGGGATCTGATCAGGGCTTTCGAAGCAGGCAAATTCAAGGATCCCCTTAATAATATCCGTTATTACAATATCAAAATGCTGAAGGCGGTGAAGGTATGACGTCCTGCGTGATGAGTGTTCCTTATGTCGATCTGGCGCAGCAGCACGCGGCCATCAAAAATGAGTTGATGGATGCGATGGGGCATGTCCTTGACGGCGGTAAGTTTGTGCTTGGATCGGAAGTTCATGAGTTTGAAGAAAAGTTTGCCCAATTATGCGGTGTCCGTTTCGCGTTGGGACTCAATTCCGGGACAGACGCTCTTATCCTTGCGCTTAAGTCGTTGAATATCGGAGCGGGAGATGAAGTCATCGCCGTTGCGAATTCATTTGTTTCTTCGGTCAGTTGCATCATGGCGGTGGGGGCGCGCCCTGTTTTTGTCGATGTCAACGCGGAATCCAATATGGATCCGCGGCTGATCGAACAGGCGATCACGCCCAAGACGAAGGCGGTTCTTCCCGTTCACTGGACGGGTCGGCCCGCGGATATGACGGCGATCATGTCTATCGCCAAGAAGCATCATTTGGCTGTCATTGAGGACTGCGCTCAGGCGGTTTGCGCTGAGCATCAAGGCCAGAAAGTTGGATCATTTGGTCATGCCGGATGTTTCAGTCTTCATCCGCTAAAGACATTGAATGCTTGCGGCGATGGAGGCGTGTTGACGACAAATGATCCAGACATTTATGAGAAAGTGCGGATCCTCAGAGACAACGGGTTCCGGACGCGTGAAGAGTGCGTCATGTGGAGCAATAATTCCAGGCTGGATACCATCCAGGCCGCTATTTTGATGGTTAAATTCAAGTATCTTGACGGCTGGACCGAGAAGCGAAGAGAAAACGCGCGATTCTATCAGGATCATCTTTCCGATTTGTCCGAGGTCCAGACGCCGGTTGATGAAGCCGGCACCAGGGCTGTTTATCATACTTTTGTCATTCAAGCGGATGTTCGGGACCGTTTGAAAGCTTATCTGGAAGAAAAAAGTGTTGGCACAAAAATCCATTATCCTGTTCCGCTTCATCTGCAGCCGTTTGCCAGAGGTTTAGGATACAAACGAAACAGTCTTCCGGTCACGGAGAAACAAGCGGGGCGGATTCTGAGTCTGCCGGTTTATCCTGAATTGGGAAAAGACGGGTTGAGTTATGTGGCCCAATGTATTCATGAATTTTATCGTATGAAAGGAAAGAAATGAAGGTCCCTTATTCTTATTTAGACCGTCAGTTCGCGGATATTGACGCTTACTTGGAAGACATCAGGGCGCTTGTTGAAAGCGGGGATTTTACGTTGGGCAAGCCTGTTGATGAATTTGAAAAAAGCTTTGCCCGGTTGTGCGGTTTGCCGTACGCGATCGGGGTTGGATCAGGAACGGATGCACTGATCTTGTCTTTAAAAATTTTGGGAATAGGCCCCGGAGATGAGGTGATTACGACACCAAATACCTTTATCTCGACAGTTGGCGCTATCGTTATGGTGGGCGCGCGTCCGGTTTTTGTTGATAATAATGAAGAATATACGATTGATGCCGCGAAGATTGAGAAGGTGATCACCAAAAAGACAAAAGCGATCCTTCCGGTCCATCTGACGGGTTGCCCGGCCGATATGCCGACGATCATGAAAATCGCCCATCGGCACAAAGTATTGGTTGTTGAAGACGCGGCTCAGGCCATTCTTGCCTCGATCGATGGGAAACACATGGGTTCTTGGGGGGAAACAGCTTGCTTCAGTCTGCATCCGCTGAAGAATTTGAATGTCTGGGGCGATGGGGGCGTCATTGTGACCCGCTCGGCGCAGTTGTGCCGGAAGCTGAAACTTTTCCGGGACCACGGCATGGTGACGCGTGATGAAATTGAGATGTTCAGTCACAACAGCCGTCTGGATTCCATTCAGGCGGTTGTAGGCAACCGTTTGATTGGCGAAGTGCATTCCATCACGGATAAACGCATCGCTAACGCGCGGCGATTTGATGATGCTTTTAAAGGTTTGGACGATTATATCAAGGTCCCGCCGAGAAGGGTGAATGTCAAACGGGTTTATCATACTTATGTGCTTCGGGTTAAGGATCGGGATAAATTATTGGCGCATTTGATTGAGAAGGGGATCAGGGCGAAAATTCATTATCCCATTCCTGTTCATTTGCAGAAAGCGGCCAAATATCTGGGATATAAACGGGGCGATTTTCCTGTTTGTGAACAGGACGCGAGAACGATTTTGACCTTACCGGTCCATCAGCATCTAACGTCCGGCGAAATGGAATACATGATTGATTGCGTGAAAGGCTTTTATGCGGGACGGAAAATCAAAGGAGTCAAGAAGCATGCGGCATGTTGTCGGGGTTGATTTTGATAATACCATCGTGAATTATGACAAGGTGATGTATCAAACGGCTGTCCGGTTCGGTTGGGTTGATGATTCAGTGAGGAAAAACAAGAAAGATGTTCGTGACCGGATCAGATTGTTGCCGCAGGGTGAAATAAAGTGGCGAAAATTGCAGGCTACTGTTTACGGGCAGGCCATGAGGGGCGCGATCATGAACATAGGGGTGAAGGAGTTCTTTCGGTCTTGTCGGATGAAAAGGATACCGACGTATATTATCAGCCATAAGACCAAGTACGCGGCCGAAGATGAACAGAAAATTGATCTCAGGAAGGTGGCGTTGGATTGGATGGAGGAACAGGGGTTCTTTGGCCAAAAAGAAATGGGGCTTGCCCGAGATCAAGTGTATTTTGAATCGACACGGCAAAAAAAGATCGAACGGATCCGGAAAATGGGATGCACTTGTTTTGTTGATGATCTTCAGGAGACTTTTTTGGAACCGTCGTTTCCAGGAGGCGTGGAAAAAATATTATTTTCGAAAAATGCCGCCAGCTGTTTGCCGAAAGAAATAAAAATAATCGGTAGTTGGAAGGAAATCAGTGACTATCTCTTTAACACAAACAACGCATAAAACGCCTGAAGAGGTATGCGCGATCACGTCAAAGATCTTGTTGAACCCGATTGTACGGGCTGAACAGCTGGGGGGCGGGGCCAATAGCAGGGTTTTTCGATTGATCTCACATGAAAAAGCGTCCTATATCGTGAAGTTTTACTTTTCCCAAGGACTTGATACGCGGGATCGCATGGGCGTTGAATTCTCCGGTTTGTCGTTCTTAAGGCAATACGGGATAACCTGTGTTCCGCGGCCGATCACTTTTTCTCGAGAAGAACAGTGCGCCATTTATGAATTTATGGAAGGGAAAAAGATCCGGTCGGGGGAGATCACGCAAAAGGATATGGATGAAGCGGTTGATTTCTTGAGAGACCTAAAAGAACTGGGAAAACTTGATCAGAGCCGTGATCTTTCATCCGCGTCCGAATCTTGTTTTTCCATCCGATCAGTGGTTGAAAATATCCAGTTGAGAATGGAGAGATTGCATCAAGTCAATGGAAAAACGGAAGAGGACCGGCAAATGCGGATTTTCCTGGCGGATGAGTTCAGGCCGTTTTTGGATACTGTTCAGGGATGGTGCCGGGAAAATGCGGCGAAGGCCCATATCTCATTTGATGAAGAAATTGGCCTGGAAGAGAGGACTTTGAGCCCATCGGATTTCGGATTTCATAATGCTCTGCGGACAAACGAAGGACGCATCACGTTTCTTGATTTTGAATATTTTGGATGGGACGACCCGGCGAAAATGATTTCTGACTTTTTATTTCATCCGGCGATGGAGATGAGCGGTCTATTGAAAAAATATTTTGTCCGCCGGATGGAAGAGGCTTTCCATGACAATGCAAAATTAATGAAGAGGGTCGTGTTGGTTTATCCGTTGTTCGGCTTGAAGTGGTGCCTCATTTTCTTAAATGAGTTTATTCCGGATGAGTTGGTCAAGCGTCACCATGCGTCTCTTGACACGTTAGACAGGCAAAAACTGCAGAGAAAACAATTGGATAAAGCCAAAACAATGCTTCAGAAGATAAAAGAAACTTACAAAATATTTCCATACAGGGATTTTAAATAGATATGAATAATTCAGTTTTGGATGAACGATCGCGTTTTTTAAGGAGAAGAATTGTTGATGTGCTCAAAGAGGCCAAGCGGGGGCATGTGGGGGCCGCGCTGTCTTTGGTCGAAATATTCCGGGTCCTTTACGATGATGTCTTGCGATATGATCCGAAGAATCCCCGATGGAAGGACCGGGACCGATGTATTTTGAGTAAGGGGCACGGGTGTCTCGCGCTTTACGCGATTTTGGCGGATAAGGGATTTTTTCCTAGAGAAGAATTGGCCAAATTTTGTCAACCGGACGGGATTCTCGGAGGGCATCCTGAGATCAAGGTGCCTGGGGTTGAGACATCGTCAGGAAGCTTGGGGCACGGGCTTTCCATCGGGTTGGGTATGGCGCTCAATGCCCGTTATGAAAAAGCCGATTACCGTGTTTTTGTCGTTATGGGCGACGGGGAATGCAATGAAGGCTCCGTTTGGGAAGCGGCTTTGTCGGCAGGAAAACATAAGCTGAGTAACCTGACGGCGATCATTGATTACAATAAAATGCAGTCGTACGCGACGACCGCGGAGGTGCAGAATCTTGAACCGTTTGCGGACAAATGGAGGGCATTTAATTTTGCCGTCCGGGAAGTCGATGGCCATGATGTTTCGGTGTTGCGCCAGGCATTGAAGAACATTCCGATTGAAAACGGCAAACCGTCAGTCATTATTTGCCATACCGTTAAGGGGAAAGGTTTTTCCGGTACGGAATGTAATTTGAAGTGGCACCACAAGAACAAGATCAGCGATGAAGAAATTGATCAGATGTATGGGGAGTTGGCTCGATAATGCGTAAGACTTGTCTAGAAATAGTTTATGAACTTGCCAAAAAGGATAAGCGTGTTTTCTTTATAGGTTCCGACCTTGGTGAAGGAACTTTGGATAAATATAAGAAAGAAATGCCGGACCGGTTTTTCATGGAAGGGATTAGCGAAGCCAATATTATCGGGATGGCGGCGGGACTGGCCATGGAAGGGAAAATACCCTATATAAACACGATCGCGACATTTCTCACCCGGCGCTGTTTTGAGCAGGTGGTCGTTGATCTTGGACTCCATAATCTAAATGTCCGTCTCTTGGGAAATGGGGGAGGGCTTGTTTACGCGCCTTTAGGGCCGACGCATGAAGCGACGGATGATATCGCGATTATGCGAACAATCCCCCACATGACCGTTGTGGCTCCAGCTGATGCTGATGAAATGCGGCGTGTCGTGAACCAAACGATTGATTATCAGGGACCGGTGTATATCCGTATTGCCAAAGGATTTGATCCGATTGTAACAAGGGAAGAAGTTCCTTTTAAGATCGGCAAAGCTATTCTCATGAAGGAGGGCGCGGATGCGTTGGTGATAACGACAGGTATAACTTTGAAGATCGGATTAGATGCGGCAGCGCAATTGAAGAAAGAAGGATTACATATTTCAGTCCTTCATGTGCCGACAGTAAAACCGTTGGATGAGGAACAAATCCTGGCTAGTGCCAAAAAAGTCCCGGTGATTGTGACCATCGAGGAACATACCGTTATCGGGGGCCTGGGAAGCGCCGTGGCGGAAACAATAGCCGAAGCGGATATGTTGTCGTTCAAACGTTTCCGCAGGATTGGGATTCCCGATGTTTTTCCAGACCAATATGGGTCGCAAGCGAGTTTGATGGAGTATTTTGGTATTACGGCGGAAAAAACTGCTTTGTTAATCGGAGAGTTGGTTCAGATGAAGGGCAAGGGAGTTGAGATCGTCCAGTAAGTTCGGTCGTGAATGAGGGCAAAAGGATGTCGAAAAGAGTTTTGGTGACAGGGGCAACAGGTTTCATCGGGTCGCACATCGCGAGGCGACTGGTTCATGAGGGTGAAGAGGTCCATATTTGGACCCGTCGGGAGTCGGATAAGTGGCGGTTAACCGATATTTTGGGCAAGGTTCGGGAACACCATGTCAATATAGCGGATAGCCGGGAAGTTAAGGATGCCATTGCCGCCATTAAACCGAATGTCATTCATCATTGTGCCACCTATGGCGCGTGTCCTGGTCAGCATGATGTTATCCGTAGCGCAGAGGTTAATGTAATGGGGACGATTAATCTGGTGGAAGCGTTGATGAACGTGGGAGGATACGATTGCCTTGTGAACATGGGGAGTTCGGCGGAATACGGGATAAAGAACAAACGGATAAAGGAAGATGATCCAAGGGAGGTCAATACGGCTTACGGGGCCACCAAAGCCGGGGCGGCCATGTTTTGTGAAGCGATGGCGAGGTCAAAAGGGCAACCCATCCTGAATTTAAAATTAACATCACCGTATGGACCCTATGACGAAGCAAGCCGGCTTATTCCTTCCGTTATCACTAAATGCCTTGCGGGTGAGGATCCAAAATTATCAAAGGGAAATGAAAGCAGGAGTTTTTATTTCATTGACGATCTGATGGGCCTGATTGTGAAAATACCTCACACGTCGTGGGTGCCTGGAGAGACGATCCTTGCCGGGCCAGATCAGCAGTATTCGGTCCGCGACATCGCGACCCGCATAATTCGCCTAACAAAGGCCGATGTTACTCCGCTTTTCGGAGCATTGCCTTCCCGTGATTTTGACACGGATTATTGGGCCATCGACACGGGTAAAGCCAAAAGGATATTCGGCTGGGAAACGACGACGAGCATCGATGAGGGACTGTCACGCACCATCAAGTGGTACCGGGATTATGCAAATAAGATGGAACAAGTTACATGGAAAGCACGTGTTGAAGCTGGAAAGGAAAGTAGATAATGACCGCTGTGTCACGAAAAACTGCGATAAGAAAATCAAATAAAAGAAATAACATCGTTCAGTATCCACTGAAATTCCGGGCGGCCGTGTTGGAACGCCATAACGAACCGCTCGTGATCGATGAAGTCACCTTTAACGGGCCTCTCGAAGCTGGTCAGGTCCTCGTGCGGATCCATTATAGCGGTGTCTGTGGCAAGCAAATCGAAGAGATCAAGGGGAGCGGAGAACCCGATCCTTTTTTACCCCATATGCTGGGGCACGAAGGCAGCGGGATCGTTATGGATGTTGGGCCAGGCGTGCGGAAAGTCAAACCGGGAGATCATGTTGTTCTTCATTGGATGAAAGGAAGCGGTATTGATGCGGTTACGCCTCTATATAATCGCAAGGGTGTGAGGGTCAACGCGGGATGGATCACAACATTTAATGAGTACGGGGTGATATCCGAAAACCGGATGACGGTTATCCCTGAAGGATCAGATTTGAGTGTCGCTTGTCTTCTCGGGTGTGCTGTGACAACGGGTGTTGGCGCTGTTTTTCACCAAGCAAAGGTTTGCCCAGGCGAAGCAGCTGCCGTCTTTGGATGCGGAGGCGTAGGGTTAAATTGTATCCAAGGGGCGGCCATGGTCCATGCGCATCCGATTATTGCGGTAGATACAAATCCCAAAAATCTGAAGTTAGCCAAGACTTTGGGGGCGACTCATTTTATTAATGCTCATGATGAAGATGTCCTTGCCAGAGTCAAGGAAATAACGAACGGGATGAACGCGCGATATGTTTTTATTGTCACGGCAGCGCCTTCGGCCATTGAGCAGGGGATCGAGGCCAGTTCCATCCCGGGAAGCGTCTATTTTGTTTCCGTTCCTCCTTTTGGGACAAAAATTTCAGTTGACGCATTGTCTATTCATCGGCGGCGGCAATTATTTGGTTCATTCGGAGGGGGATCGTTTCCGGATCGGGATGTCCCTGCCTGCCTGGCGCTTTATGAACGCGGTCTTTTAAAACTGAATGAACTGGTGTCGATCGGTGTATCCTTGGATGATATCAACAAAGGGATCGAAGAGCTTTTGATGGAAAAAGGAGGACGATGCATTGTGAGGATGGCCAATGACAAACGTTAAGTTCTCCAGCTTTGATTATTCAACAGTTCAAGGCGTACCGGAAATTGCCTTGCGTGTTGAGCTGTTGTCTCAGCGGCTCCAATTGCTTTCGAAAAATGAACAACCGATGATATTGGAAATCGGCGTCGGAACGGGCGATGTGACGTTAATGTTGGCCAAACAATTTAAACATGTGACATGTGTCGACATGGAGGAGGATAATTGCCAGGCTGTTTCAGATAGGCTTAAACCGTCGGGGTTGAATCATGTCGAGTTTGTCTGTTCAACGATCGAAGCGGCATCATTACCGAAGAAGTCGTATCAACACATTATTATGCAGAATATTCTTGAACATCTGAAAGACCCTGTTGAAGTCTTAAAAGTTGTCAAAAACTATTTGAAACCGGATGGACGTATCCACCTCTCTGTCCCCTTGGCGAATTCTTTGCATCGGTGGCTGGGAGTTGAATTGGGGATGATTCCTTCAACAGAAACGTTGGCGGAATCGGATATCCAATACGGGCATTACCGTGTTTATGTTCCTCAATTGCTTCGGGACCATATACAGTCTGCCGGATACACGGTCGCTTTTGAGAAATTATTTTATTTAAAGCCGTTAACAACGGCTGTTTTAACGCCGTTATCTAGAGAAATTCATGAAGCGCTGTTCCGGTTGGGTGAGCGATTCCACGAATTTGCTTCATATATCTATCTGGAGGCGATGGGCCGGTGAACACTTTGATCAAGACATTCAGGAAGAAGAGCAAGTCATTCATGATTGAGTTTGGCTCGGGCGATTTGAGAAGGAAATCTGAACTTTTGTGGAAAACGTCCAAGTTTTTTTTGTGGCACCTCTTTTTGATCCCGTTATCGATTATAATCATGCCTGGCATCATTGTTTTTACTTTGTTGTTTGATTCTTTGATCAGGGTTCGGATCGGGAAGCTGGAGGATGATCGCATTGGTCATTTGGCCCATAATACGGATATCTACCTTCGTCGAATGAAGATGGGAAAAAAGGTCTGGCGGGAATGGCACTTGATGGTGTGCGATAAAACGGCTAATCGGCAATTGCTTTCCATGATCAAAAGGAGGCTATGTGTTTTGGAACACCCTATTTTTCTGAAATTCTACAAAGCGGCTCGCGGATGGTCTTACCCTTCAAGGATATGGGCTGATATGCCATGTGATTATGGCGCGTTTGAAGAATATCGGATAGTCAAGCCGCCACTAAGTTTCACGGAAGAGGAGAATGCCAGGGGGCAGAATCAGTTATTACGCATGGGAATTCCTGTTGAGAAATCGTTTGTATGCATGAATGCTCGGGACAATAGGTATTTAAAGGAACAATGGGTTGGCGGGAAGAAAAATGATTGGCAGGATCAGGATTTTCGCAATTCCAATATTGACACATTTTTGCCCGGGGCAGAATATCTGGCGTCTCAAGGGATCTATGTGTTGCGGATGGGTCACACGGTCGCGGATCCGCTTATGACAACCAATGAGCGGATTATAGATTACGCGACACGCTGGCGTTCTGATTTCATGGATGTCTTTCTTACCGGACACGGCAAATTCTTTTTGGGAGATACTGCGGGGCTCCATTGTGTTGCTTTGGCGTTTGGTGTTCCCGTTGCGGCGGCGAATTGGATCCCGATTCGATACACGCCTCCGGGAAAACAGGATTTGTTTATACCGAAAAAGCTGTGGGATATCTCAAGAAAAAGGTTTCTTACCTTTAAAGAAATCATAGAGGGGGTAATTGACCGATGGGAACACGCGGAGCAATATATCCGTTCAGGCATTGAGCCGGTCAGTAATACCCCTGAAGAGATATTGGAATTAGTCAAAGAGATGAATGAGAGAATTGATGGGGTTTGGACGCCTGATGAGGAGGATGAAGAATTGCAGATGAGATATCGGGCGTTATTTCCACCCAGTCATTATTCGTACGGATTTCACGCGCGCGTTGGAGCGGATTTCTTAAGGAAGAATCAGGATTTGCTGGCAGGGAAACGACGGGATGTTGTTTCTGTTTGACTCAAAGGAAAACAATGAACGCTTTCAAATTTATTCATGATATTTTTGCCAAGTTCCCGGCTTTAATCATCCAGAGTATTGTTCTTCAGGTCATGGTGAGCATTTTAGGCGCGTGCTCTCTGGTTGTTGTAAGCCCTTTGGTTGATGTGTTAACAAACGCCGGTGCCGGTCAGGTCAGCTCATTAACGCGGAAAGTTTTTGATGTTTTTGCGTTTATCGGAGTTTTTCCGTCATTAAAGGGTTGGTTGCTGATATTCTTTGGTTTTGTTTTCTTGACCAGCGTTCTTCAAATAATCGCGTGGCGGTCCATTATGCAGGTTAAGTATACAATGCTTCAAGACTTGATGCGGAACACGTTTGAAGATTTCTTCAAGGCGCAATGGTATTTCTTCAGCAGCGGGAAACAAGGGACATTAATCAATACCTTCTCCCGGGAACTGACGGTCATTGGAGACGCTTTCAGTTCAGTCGCGCGTTCTTTTGTCGGGATCATTCAAATGATTATTTTCTTGTTTGTGCCGGTATATATTTCATGGCAGGTCACGTTAATCAGTTTTGGGGTGGCGACTGTCTTCGTCATTCCGTTCTTCCTTCTGGGAAAACACAATTATAGGCTGGGATTGATGAACACATCAACAGCCAACGAATTTATGGGGATCATCCACGAAAATCTCAGCTTGACCAAAATCATGCTTGGGTTTGGAAACCAATTCAAAGGGGTGGAGAGTTTAGACCGGGCATTTGGAAAACACAAGAAAGCGGCCGTTGATTCTCTGGTTATTTCGGAGGCGTGCATATTGTTGTACCGGCCATTTGCCGTTTTTGTCATTATGGCGGCGCTTTTTTCGGCTCAAAAATTCAATGTGCCTCTTTCGGAGATAATGGTGTTGATCCTTGCGCTGTTTCAAGCGGCCTTGGCCGTCAACAGGCTTGTTCAGGAAAAGAATAAGCTGGAGAACTTCTTGCCCAGTTATGAGCAGATCGAATCTCTGCGGGCGCGAGCCAGAACGATGAAGCAGGCTTCTGGGAAGATTGAATTCGCCGGTTTCAAGAAGGAATTAAGGGTCGAGAAGGTATCATTTGCTTATCCCCAGCATCCGGACGTCTTGCGCGATATTAATATTTCCATTCCGAAGGGGCAAATGATCGCTTTTGTCGGAAAATCAGGGGCGGGTAAATCAACATTGATTGATATTATCATGGGATTTTATGAACCGATAAAGGGAAGTGTTTCTTTCGACGGCATGCCTTTACAGGAATTTAATGTCGATTCTTACCGAAGGCACGTCGGATATGTTCCCCAAGAGAGCGTTCTGTTCAATGCCAGTATCCGGGACAACTTGTTATGGGCCAAACCGGACGCAACGGACGAAGAGTTGAGGAATGCGTGTCGGTTGGCTTTTGCGGATGAGTTCATTGATAACCTTGCCGAGAAATACAACACGCTGGTGGGAGACCGAGGGGTCCGCTTGTCGGGTGGCCAAGTGCAGCGCATTGCTTTGGCTAGGGCGTTATTACGCCGTCCGGACCTTCTCATTCTTGATGAGGCTACAAGCGCGCTGGATACTCATTCCGAACGGGTGATCCAGAAAGCCCTGGAAAACATCTTGCATTCGACAACGGTTATTGTTGTTGCTCATCGGCTTTCAACAATTAAGAAAGCGGATTGTATCTATGTGTTGGACAGCGGCTGCATTATCGAACAAGGGACCTATTCAGTCCTTGTCGAAGACAATAACGCTTATTTCAATTCGATGGTCAAGCTCCAAGAACTCGGGGTTTCTTGATGAAGAAGATGCGAATTATTCCCAGACTAGATGTCAAAGGCCCCAATGTGGTTAAGGGAATCCAGTTGGAGGGTTTAAGGGTGGTCGGTAAACCTTCCGATCTTGCTCGGAAATATTATAACGAAGGGGCCGATGAGTTGATCTACATTGATATTGTGGCGAGTCTCTATGGACGAAACAATCTCGCGCATATCATTGAGGAAACGATCAAAAAGGATGTTTTTATCCCCATTACGGTTGGAGGCGGTATTCGTAGCGTTGAGGATATTGACAAAATATTGCGGTCCGGTGCTGACAAAGTCGCGATTAACACCGCGGCAGTCAGGAATCCTGAACTCTTAAAGGAGGCCGTGCGCGTGTTTGGTTCTTCGACCATTGTTCTTTCGGTTGAGGCGAAGAAGATTTCCGATGGAAAGTGGGAGGCTTATGTTGATAACGGAAGAGAGCGAACGGGATTAGACGTTATTGATTGGATAAAGAAAGCGGTAGGATTGGGTGTCGGTGAAATTCTCGTTACGTCGGTTGACCGGGATGGTACGCGCTTAGGATTTGATGGCCAATTGATTGATGCGGTTACGTCTGTGGTTTCTGTCCCTGTCATTGCGTCCGGAGGGGCGGGGGAAATAGGTCATGTGGCTCAGTGTATGGAAAACAAGAAATTGGATGGGATAGCGATTGCCAGTATGTTTCATTATGGCGAGTGTACTGTTGGCGAATTGAAGGAAAAACTTTCCCAAGAGCATAGTGATCGAATCAAACGACCTAGCCACAGGGATAGGTTTTCGGAAGATAAAGTCGATGCGAATGTATCTATTGTTGATTATCGATTGGGGAATCTATGTAGCGTGACTAATGCGTTTCGGCAGATTGGGGCGAATCCACGGTTGATTGATACTCCGCAACAGGTCTTGGATTCGCGTTATCTAGTTCTTCCCGGTGTAGGATCGTTTGAAGAGGGAATGAAACATTTGAGAAAAAACAATCTTGATCAGGCTATTGCGGAATATGTGAACGCGGGCAAACCCTTGCTAGGCATATGTCTCGGAATGCAGTTACTGATGACTAAGAGCAGTGAGTTCGGAGAATATTCAGGACTTGATCTGATTGAAGGGGAAGTGCTCAAATTTGAAGAAAATATCAGCATAGGACAAGAAGGTTACAAGATTCCTCATGTTGGTTGGAATTCCGTATTTTGCAACCAAGATTGGAATGGAACAATCTTGGAGCCTCTGGAAGACGATATGGGGGCCTATTTTGTCCATTCGTATTATGTTCAGCCTAGAAACCGCGAGAATATCCTTGCGGTAACAGATTATTTTGGCCATCAATTCTGCTCTGTTATAAGAAAAGGGAATGTTTATGGATGTCAGTTTCATCCGGAAAAAAGCGGTCA
Organism: Candidatus Omnitrophota bacterium; assembly: GCA_016931055.1. Lineage (GTDB taxonomy): Bacteria > Omnitrophota > Gorgyraeia > Zapsychrales > Zapsychraceae > 2-02-FULL-52-10. The sequence goes on from JAFGFL010000091.1 coordinate 67,911, forward strand.
AGAGGGGCTTGCGATATTAAGGGCATTTGTAAAGATTCGTCAAAAAGAAGGAGTGCTTAATGTGCGGTGAAGCGCTTGAAACGCAGACTGAAACAAAGTATGGATTACCCAAAGAGGTTATCTATTGTAAACGATGTGTTATTTCAAATCAGAGGCCGCAATCAACGGTTGAGTTTAAGAACACTTCGGTCGAAAAGAAAAAGACGATCGCATTTGGAGAAGACGGGATCTGTGATGCCTGCCGATACGCTGAATACAAGGAAACAAAAATTGACTGGACCAAACGGAAAAAAGAGTTGGAGGCCCTGTGCGATCGTTATCGACGGGATGACGGGTATTGGGATTGCGTGATCCCCGCGAGCGGCGGGAAAGACAGTTCTTTCACGGCGCATACCTTAAAGTACAGATTTGGGATGCATCCGTTGACGGTCACATGGGCGCCCCATGAGTATACGGAAAGGGGATGGCAGAATTTGCAAGGGATGATCCATTCGGGTTTGGATAATGTCCTCATCAATGTCAACGGGAAAGTCCATCGTTACCTGACCAAATTAGCGTTCCTGAATTTAGGACATCCGTTTCAGCCGTTTATCATCGGGCAAAAGTTTGTGGGGCCCAAAACGGCGTTGCTTCGGGATATTCCCCTTATTTTCTATGGAGAAAACCAAGCTGAATACGGTAATGCGATTGGTGAAAATGAAAGACCGACGATGGATCCAAAGTTCTTTTCAGCTGAAAAAAGCGATTACGTTGATGTCCATCTGGGTGGCGTTTCCGGCGCGGATCTTCTTAAAGACCACGGGCTGACAAAAAATGACCTCGAGATGTATATGCCTCCTTTAAGGAAGGACATCGACGCCAAAGGAGTCCAGGTCCATTATCTGGGGTATTATTTGAAATGGGACCCGCAAGAGTGTTTTTATTATGCGGCCAAACACACGGGATTTCAGCCTAATTCCGAAAGGACGGAAGGAAGCTATTCAAAATACAGCAGTATTGACGATAAAATTGATGTGCTGCATTATTTTACAACGATGGCCAAATTCGGGATTGGGCGGGCGACGTATGATGCGGTTCAGGAGATCCGAAATGGAAAGATCACCCGGGAAGAAGGGGTTGCTCTGGTTCGGAAATACGACATGGAATTTCCACAAAAATATTTCCGGGATTGCCTGAAATATCTTGATATCACTGAAGAGGTATTTTGGGAAACAATTGAAAAGTTCCGCTCTTTACACTTATGGGAAAAGAAAGACGGCCAGTGGGTGTTGAAATATCAGGTTTTTTAAACACGTGGAGAGGTCAATGGACAATGTGATTGATATTGCAGGGCGCTTGATCGGGAAGGATTATCTTCCGTTTGTGATTGCGGAAATTGGTATTAATCATGAGGGAGACATGGACAAGGCCATCCGGATGGTGGATGATGCCAAAGCGGCCGGTTGTGAATGTGTCAAGTTCCAATGCCATGTGATTGAGGATGAAATGGTCCCCGCGGCAAAATCTGTTATTCCCGGGAATACGACTGAGAATATCTGGGACATCATGGCCAGATGCGCATTGACGGAAAAAGAAGATATCCGGCTGAAGAAATATGTTGAGTCGAAGAATATGATCTATCTTTCGACGCCGTTTTCCCGCGCGGCTTCCATAAGGTTGGAGAAGATGGGTGTCGCGGCCTATAAGATTGGGTCGGGGGAGTGTAACAATTATCCGCTAATTGAACACATTGCTTCCTATGGGAAACCGGTGATCCTAAGCACGGGAATGAATGACGTGTCTTCTATTAAGCCTGCGGTCGGGATTCTTAGGAAATCAAGAATTCCTTACGCCTTGATGCATTGCACATCCATATATCCGACGCCTTACAGTAAAGTACGGTTGGGGGCGTTAACTATTCTTCAGAAAACTTTTTCGGATGCTGTCGTTGGATTAAGTGACCATTCTATGGGCATTTATACATGTCTGGCTTCGGTGGTTTTAGGAGCAAGCATTCTGGAAAAACATTTCACTTCGGATATAAGCTGGCCAGGGCCCGATGTGCCTATATCCATGGATCCGACGGATTTGAGAAACTTGGTGGAAGGGGCACGCGCTATTCATCAGGCTTTAGGCGGGAACAAAGCGATCCTTCCGGAAGAGAAACCTGCGATTGATTTTGCGTACGCGACGGTTGTTTCCATTCGCAATATTGTCAAAGGTGAATCTTTGACGCGCGAGAATATCTGGGTCAAACGGCCCGGAACGGGACGGTTATTGGCGAAGGATTTTAGTCGTTTGTTAGGCAAGAAGGTAAAACGCAATATTGCTGCCAATCAGCATATTCAACCGGAGGATGTCATTGGACTTTGATCTGCGACAGTACAGGGCGCTTGTGACCGGGGCTTCGGGGGTTTTAGGATTGCGTTTAAGTGAGCAATTGCTTAACGCCGGAGCCGAAGTCGTTGGATTCGATCTGGATGGAATGAGTAAACCGCTGCGGACTTTGTCAGGAACTCATGAAAAGGCGAAAATGATCAGTGGAAATATGTTGGATATGGCCTCGGTGTACGAAGCTGTCAGGATATTGAATCGGCAATCAGGCCGAAAGAGGGCCGTGTTTCATCTCTCTGCGATGAGTGACGCGAACCAATGCGACGCCGATCCCGAAGAAGCTTTTCGGCAAAATGTTGAGGCGACCGTGAATCTTATGCAGGTATGTTCTCAGGAAGGTGTTCAGCGGGTCATATTTCCATCGACGGCTTATGTCTATGGTTCACTGTACAACGAGCTGATCAAGGAGGAGTATGCGATTCATCCGGAAAGCGTTTATCCTTTGACAAAACTTTTAGCTGAACAAACGATCCAAGGATACGGAAATATGAACGTGATGAGCTGTGATATTGTCCGGATCAGCAATATCTACGGGTCTGGTTCTAAATCAAATACGATCTTAGGGACCATTATGTTCCAAGCTGAGAAGAAAGGCGCGATCTTTCTGCAAAATCTTAAACCGGTTAGAGATTTTATCTATATTGATGATGTCGTTGACGGATTGAGCAGAATTCTTTTGGCCGGCGATGAGCCAGGGAGCCGTGTATATAATTTGTCAACAGGCAAAGGAACCTCTGTTGGCGAGTTGGCGCGGGTGTTTTGTCAGTTGAAAGGTCTGTCACCCGAGATGGTGAAATGCAGTGGCTCATCAGGGAAGGAATCAAGACTGGTTCTTTCCAACGATCTCCTTGAGCGGCGAATTGGTTGGAAGCCGCGATATTCAGTGCTTGAAGGCATACAAAAGACGATCAATGAGTGGGCGGGGAGGAAATATGCCGAAGCGTAAAATCGCGATATTCACGGGAAACCGCGCTGAGTATGGGCTCCAGTATCCGATCATCAAAGCGGTCGATGTTCATCCAAAGCTCGAATATTATCTGCTGGTCTCAGGAGCGCATTTGCAGGAGGATTTCGGGTATACCGTCCGGGAAATAGAAGCCAATGGTTTTAAAGTTTATCGTGAAGTGAAATTGACGATGGGCCGTGATGACCTTTTCGGGACGGTCCAGGCCATCGGTTCGGGAATTCTGAGTTTAAGCGTTATTCTCGATGAATTGAAACCGGATATTCTGGTTGTCTACGCGGATCGTTTTGAAGGTTTTGCTGCTGTTATTACCGGAACGCAGATGGGAATACCGACGGCCCACATTGAAGGCGGGGATGTGACTGAAGGCGGGGCCCTTGATGATTCGGTGCGCCACGCGATGACCAAATTGTCGCATTTGCATTTCACGACGAATAGTGATGCGACAGGGAGAATCAAGAAACTCGGCGAAGAGCCATGGCGAGTGCACACCGTCGGGTTTCCAGCCATTGATCTGATCTCGGAGAAGAATTACGCTAAACCAGAGGAGCTGGTGGTCAAATACGGCATCGATTTGGCGCGGCCCGTTGTCTTGTATACGCAACATTCCATCGCGACTGAATTTTCGGACGCGGGTGCCCAAATTGAACCGGCATTGCAAGCCTTGACAAGGCTGGCGAAGGAAGGGGTCCAGGTTATCATGACTTTTCCCAATAACGACGCGGGAAGCGGGCTCATAATCGATAAGCTCAAGCAGGCTGGAGCTGAAGCGAAACAAAATATTCAATTGCACGCCAGCTTGGGCCGGTACAACTATCATGGGTTTTTGGCTCATTGCGGAAATGGGGGCAAGGGGGTTTGTGTTGGGAACTCCTCAAGCGGGATCAAGGAAACGCCTGCGTTCGGATGTCCTACCGTGAACATCGGTGATCGGCAAAGTGGAAGGCTCCGAGCGGAAAACGTGCTTGACGTCGGTCACGATGCACAAGCGATTTATCGGGCGATCAGAAAATGCATCGATAACAAACAATTCCGTCAACGGTGCGCCACCTGCAAAAACCCTTATGGCACAGGGGATGCGGGTAAAAAGATCGCGGATGTTTTGGCCACAGTGCCCCTTGATCTGAAGCTTTTGCAAAAAAAGATTACTTATTGAGTGTTATGACACGAACCTAAGTGGGTTTGGTCGTTTATGAGATAGGAGGAAGGGATGGAGGATAATCTGCTAAAAGGGAATTTTGAAGTGAAGAAGCCGATTAAGCTGGGAGATCAGGAGAAAGAAAAATCTGTCGGCGAAGAACTCAAAAAGAGGGCTTTGGGCACCTTAGGCGGGAGCATGGTTTATATGGAACGGAAGCATTTTACCTGGGATGGGGATGAATGATCAATTCAAGCCAAACATTATTCTTTGATCGTATTGTTGACCAGATTTCTGAAATCGGGCTGGATTTTCATGTTAATAACATCTTTCAGCATGCCGAGAAGAATTCGGCAGATGTTAAACGGTCCATCAAACAGCTGCCCGCGCTTAAAGGAAATAAAGCGCGCACAGGCATCGTTATCAGCGCCGGGCCGAGTCTCCGCAAAAAGAATTCGATCCAAAGAATATTTGACTCCGATTATCAAGGGTCGATTATCGCTATTGATGCTGCTTACATTGCCTGTCTGAAGGCGGGCCTTATTCCGGATTATGTGGTGACGATGGATCCCAATCCAACCAGAATGGTCCGGTGGTTCGGTGATCATGATTTTGAAAAGAATACGGGAAATGATGATTACTATACACGGCAAGACCTGGATGTGGATTTCCGCCGTAATAGTCAGGAACAGAACAGGCGGCATATTGAGCTTGTTAATCAGCATGGACCTCTCAGTAAGGCTATTATTGCGACATCGGCCCCCAGGAATGTTGTCACCAGGATAAAGGAGGCTCGCCTGGACATGTATTGGTGGAATCCGCTTATGGATGATCCTACTAGGCAGGGAAGCCTGACGCGCAGACTCTATGAGATGAACGGACTTCCGTGCATCAACACCGGGGGAAATGTGGGGACGACGGCCTGGATTTTTGCCAATTCGGTCCTGAAACTCCCGCGCGTCGCGATTGTCGGGATGGACCTTGGTTACTATATGGACACGCCGATTGAAATGACGCAGACGTATTATGAATTGATCCACCATTTGGGGGGACGGGAAAATATCAAGGGATGTTTCAAGGAATATGAATTTCCCCTTGACCAGCAGAAGTATTATACCGATCCGACTTATTTTTGGTACCGCAAGAATTTGCTGGAGATGCTGGAAAGAGCGCCAGGAAAGACAGTCAATTGCACTGAAGGAGGAACGTTATTCGGTCCGCATATCGAATGCGTCCGTCTCGACCGGTTTTTGGAAGAATCTGCTCATGGCTAAAATATTAATAATCAATCCGGTTATTCGCGAAGATGATGAACCCAAGCACATCCCTTACGGGCTTGCTTTGTTAGCCAGTATCGCGATGGGACAAGGGCATCTTGTCCAGGTTTATGATGAGAACGCGTGGAGAAAAGGCGATGAGGTGATCGCAAAAGTCTGTCAGGCTGATTGTTGGGACGCGATCGCCACCGGTGGATTAACGACGACTTACCGGTCGATTAAAAAGATATTGAACATATGCAAAGCAAATGCGCCGGAGGCCTTTGTGATCGCGGGTGGGGGGTTCTTCACGAGCATGCCTCATGAAATGATGCGATGGATCCCGGAAATCGATTTGGGGGTGATCGGAGAAGCTTTTGTCACCTGGCCGGAGGTTTTAGGAAAAATCGACTCGAAGGATTTTGATTTTTCCCGTACGTTGGGAGTGTGTTATCGGGAGGGTAATGAAACAGTACTAACGGGAGTCCGTCCCAATATCAAGGACTTGGACAGGCTGCCGTATCCCGCGTGGGATTTGTTTCCATTGGATATTTATTTCAGAAATTCCGCATTGTCTTTAAGCGAGGTGGCTTTCCGTTCCAAGAGACGCATGGACATTATGGGAAGTTTAGGGTGCGGCATGGTTTGCAAGTTTTGCTGGCATTTGGGGACGACGGGCGACATGATCGTTGACGAAAATGATGAAGGGAAAAAGGATGTGCGTTTTACTTACGGGCGTAATATCCGTTATTTTAGCCCCCGCTATATCGTGGAAATGGTGAAAACCCTGGTGCGTAAATATGGGGTTGATTTTGTTTATTTTATCGATGAGAATTTTATGACGATGGATATGGCGAGCGGACGGACTTGGTTGAAGGAACTTTGTGAATGTTGGATCAAAGAAGGGTTACAGCCTATGTCGAGGCGCCAGGGATTGCCGGATGAAGAAAATGAGGGAGGGGTGTTTTGGTCCGGGACGAGCCATGCGGGCCTCGCGTACAGGGATATCCTGGATTTAATGTATCGGGCGGGTTGCGCTTCTTTGGTTTACGGGACCGAGTCGTTCGATCCGGAAATCCTTAAGAACCTCGGAAAAGGGGTCAATCAGCGACAGAATATCGATGCGCTTAAGACATGCATGGATTCAGGAATTGTTCCCATTCCGAATATTATGATCGGTTTCCCTGAGGAAACATTTAAGAGTATCCGCACGACGATTGAATGGATGATTAAGTTAGGCATCCATAGCAAGCCCCATTTTGCCACTCCCTATCCAGGATCGGAGTGGTACTACACCTATAAAGACAGTATTATCGAGCAATATAACGGTGATCTGGAGGCTTTTATTAAAGAACTTGGTGATGCGATGAAGCTGACGGCCGTCATATCACATAATTTTTCTCCGTTGCAACTTCTTGGTTTGCAGCAAATTGTCATGCAGCGTGACCTGCGGTTGCTGGACCTGGCGGAGAAGCACTGGGGAGAGGCAGGTACTTTGACCAAGACAATCGCGGAACCCAGGAATTCATTTAACATCATCAAAAGAAAAATCCAGGCTCCTATAGAGGGGCAAAAAGAAAGAAATAACCCAAATCATGTTAATCGCTGAGCAATCTGACCAAGATCAACAACAGCATCCGTCAATCAACAAAGCAGTGAAAACCCTGTTTATTACCTTGCCCCAAAGAGATACGCCCGGGACATATCCGCCTTATGGCGCGTTAACGGTCATGAGCTATCTGAAGCGAGCGGGTTTTTCTAATGTCACTCTTTACAATATCGATCTTATGCGGCCGACGATGAAGGAGGCTATAAATTATATCGCCGATTTTAATCCGGAAGTTTTATGTATTAGCGCCCCTGTTTCAACAGCTTACGGGAATTGCAAACAGGTGACTCTTGAGATCAAGAAGTGGTTGCCGCAAACGAAAATTGTTCTGGGAGGGAATTTGGCGGCGAGTGCGGAGATTATTCTCAGAAAGACGGGGGTGGATATCTGTGTTTTAGGTGAAGGGGAGATTGCCTGCGCTCAGCTTCTTGAAAAATTGTCACAACATTGTCCGATCAACGAGTTGAAGGCCATTAAAGGGTTGGGATTTCTTGATGAGAAAGGCGTGTTTATCAACACGGGCTACGCACAGCAGCTCCTGATGGATCAGGTCTATGATATTGATTGGGATGTGTGGGATGACTTTTCTTTAAAGAAGTGTTTCCGTCAATTAAAGGAAATAGATCCCAAGTCTACTTACTACAAATATTACACGGGGATCGGCGGCCAGATCAGCAGTGACAAACGGGAAACCAGGATAGCTATCCTTCCTTGCTCAAAGGGGTGCGTCGCGCGCTGTACGTTTTGTCATCGGTGGCAAAAAGGCATTCGTTTTATCCCTCCAGAGATCATGATCCAGAGGATTAAATTACTTATGGACAGTTATCAAGTCGGAGTTGTCAACATATCTGATGAGTGTTTTGGCGCTGATGTTAAATGGTTGCATGAATTCTGCGCTTTGATCAAACCCTTGGGGTTGATTTGGGTTGTGGGCGGGATGAGGGTCAAACAGATCACCTCTGAGATCGTTTCAATGATGAAAGACGCCGGTTGCCGTTCCATTGTTTACGGAATGGAGACCGGCAGCAAAAGGATGATTGAGGTAATGGAAAAACGGGCATCTATTGAAGATAACGAACGGGCTTTTCGGTTGACCCTGGAGGCAGGTTTGCAGACAATCCCCCAATTGATCATCGGCATGCCCGGTGAAAATCCGGAGACGATCAAGGAATCCGCCGATTTTATTTCTAGGAATATGATTTTGGATAAACACCAAAATCCTCGTGAAGTCAGCATTAACTATGCTCAGGCTTTGCCTGGGACCCCTCTTTATGAATTCGCCCGGCAGAAGGGGTTGATCGGGAAAGGTTTGGATGAGGAAGAGCGGTATCTTTTGCATATTTCTGACCGGAATGCGTGTGATGATGAAACGACGCTCAATTTTACCGATTATCCATATCTGACGCTGGTTTCCTGGAGGAACATTATTCTGGCCACGATGAAGTATCGATATGCGAAAGCGTTCGGCATTTCCCATTATAACAAGGTTATGTTTCCTGATGGCCGGCCCGGTCTCTGGTGTTTGCTTAAGAGCCGGAATTTCGGTCTGCTTCTCGACCGTTTTCCCCGGTTGACTTTCAGGTTAAGACATTGGATGGAGTTCTTCAAATTTATTGATATTTGGAAGAAACGAGGGCTGAAGATCGCGGGTGGTTTTCTGGTTGAATTTTTTGTTGTTCATTTAAGGCGGTGCCGGAAAAAACATTCGGATTTCGAATATAAATCATTACGGAAGATCATCGGACAAGACGCCTCTTATCCTTGCGAGGAAAGCGATCCGATGGCTTCCCTGCGAAAAGGCAGGTAGAAAGCGGTTATGTTCAAGTCAAAGAAGATTTTGTCGTTTATCGGGGCACGGGCGGGATCAAAAGGCCTCAAGAACAAGAATATTATTGATTTAGCGGGAAAGCCGCTTGTCGGCTGGACCATCGACGCTTCTCTCGGGTCAAAATATATTGACCGGACTATAGTTTCAACGGATGGGGAGGAAATTGCCCGTTTCGCAAAAGCATCAGGCGCCGATGTTCCTTTTTTACGTCCTAAAGAATTGGCGGATGATGAATCATTGCTTGATGGGGCGATTCAACATGGTGTTCAATGGCTGAGAGAACATGAACAAACGGTTTACGATTATCTTCTTCTTTTGCAGCCGACATCTCCTTTGAGGACGTCAGCCCATATCGATGCGGCGATAGAATATTTTTTTGAGCATGTGCGGTCTGACCGGGACATGTTGATATCGGTGACTCCTGCGCCGATGAAAACGGGCTGGCTTATGCATCAAAATGCTGCTGGTTATGTCCAGTTCAGCCTGGATTTCACCCGGGGTAAACATCGCAGGCAGGAAATGCCTCAGATGTATTTTCCGAATGGTTTCATCTATTTTGGCCCTGTGGGGATTATGGAGCGCATTGGCTCGGTTACGGAGATGATGATTCCGTATGTTACAAGTAAGGATATATCGGTGGATGTTGATTCACTGGATGACTTGAAGGAAGCAGAGGCATTGATCCAAGGAAGAAGGAGAGCGAATCAGTGAAAAGAGAAAACATTCTGCTTGTAGAGACTGGTTCGATGCCGTTCTGGAGAACTTTTGGATATGATGATGTTTATGCTCTTTACGGCAACTCCACCAAAGGCAAGAAACTTCCCTGCGATTTCATGAAAATGGAAGAAGGGCTTTTATCTAATTATAAAGCCGGTCAAATCATTGATTGGGTTTATGGACTTTTCGTTGATACACCTGAGAACCAATTCTTGGCTGAAATCATGGCGGATGAACAGGGCGGCCGGATTCTTAAAAAAGCGCTGTTGTGGGAATTGGGAAGAATTTGTCATTCGATGATTTTAGCGGAGAAATTCAGGAAAGATTATGGGTTTAATCAAGTCATCGATTTCATCCCGCGGCCTTTTTTCTATGCGCTTTTTTGTTTAATTCAAAAAAAAGAAGGCGTGCTTCCGGAGGGCATCCGTATTCCTCAATGGTATCTTCGGAAAATGAAGAGACGTGAAACCATGAAGAGTTGGATCTACGCCGTGGGTTTAGCGCTTTATCCGGTGTTAATCGGTGTCACGATGTCAGGGAAGCCGCGGACGAGAAAAGAATATTCATACGCGGTCCATATGTGGGACAGCTGGATCAGTACTTACGGGCCCAAAAGCGAATATCGCATGCAGTTTCTTGAAGGTTCCCGAAGTGTCAGCAAGGACAACGCCCTTTATTTCATTGATCAAAAGGCAGGCAAAGAGAATATTCGACAAATTCAAACGAGTGGTTATGAATGCTGTTATTTCAAAAACATGGTCAGATCATTCAACGGTAGGACGTACTGGAAAGATATTTATCCTCAGGTAAGAAAACATATAAAGGCTCTGTTATCCTCTGTGGGACAGAATGGTTTATTTGCTGAGACATGTTTCAAGGCGGTCGTTTCATATATCCATTGGAAAATATTTTTCCATTTTTACGGAATAAAAGTGTTTCTTTATGTCCAGGACCCCTGCGATATTGCGGGGACCTTGCTCCAAAAGCGGCATAAGGCGCGAAACGTCTTTATTTATTACTCGACGCAATACGATTGTGTTGAACGGGAAAACATGAACACTTTTACGGAAACGTACTACGGGCATATGATGGCGACGGCCATGATTTCAAGCCGCATGTCCAACGATTATTTTAGGAGAAACAACGAGCTGATTGGAGATTACAGGGAATGCGGGCTGATCTGGTCTGACATTGTGTTTGCGATGAAGAATGATCTTCAATGGCAAGCCAGGGTAAAAAAAGAGATCGGATTGCCTTCCGGGAGAATTGTCCTAGGGGTTTTCACTCCGGGGATTGGACGCGCCGGTTGTCTGACGGAAGACGAAGGGTTCAGAATGATTGATGACATTTATCGTCTGATCGAATCGAATGAACAGTATTGCGTGGTTCTCAGGTATCGGCAGGTTGGCCTGTGGACCGAAAATGGCGCTTTGCGAAAGAAATTGGAACAACTGATTGACCATGAACGGGTTTTTGATGCGCATCGATTGGCGCCGAAATATCAGGCATATCAACTGATGGGTTGTTGTGATCTGGTGATAGGGGGGTTTGCCTCCAGCGTGCCGATGGAATCCGTCGCTGGTGGGATAAGGACTGTATGTTATGTGCCGGAACGGTTAAAAAAGAATGTTTTTGTAATCAATTCGTTCCCGAAGTTTTGCCCGAAGGATTTCAAACAATTGAATGAGTATGTGCACTTTTGGCTTGATGAATGTGATGACAGGGCATTTGCTGATTTCCAGGATGCTTATGTGAAGCCTCATGTTGACAGTTATTGTGATGGGCAAGCGACGAAAAGGCTGGGCGCGTTGCTTGCGGAAATTGAAAAAGAGGCCAGGGGAAGTGTTTTGCCGATGGAGATGGAAACTGTTTCCGTGTGAAATGAGCGATGCTAACAAGAAAAACAGCCCTTAGGGGAGAATTGAATCATATGCCGAAAGACAAAATTGTTATCATCGGAGCGGGAGGATTTGGGAGGGAAGTCTGCCGTTGGGTCATGGATATGTACCAGGGACGCAAAGATGTTGTTGAGGGGTTTTATGACGACAATCCAAGAACCCTTGAAAAATTTCCTGATTTGGAGCTTTCGGTCATAGGAAATACGGCTTTTTCTGAGGCGCGTCAGGATGTTCTATTTGTGTGTTCGATCGGAAACGTTGAGAACCGGGAAAGACTGTTCATGAAAATCAAGAAATTGGGCGGCAGATTTCTCACGGTCATTCATCCTTCGGCGATCATGTCTCCCAACTGTCGAATAGGTGAAGGCGCTATTATCGGGCCTGGGGTTGTGATCAGTGAAAGAGCGGATATCGGGAAAAACGCGGTCTTGAATATTGGAGTGATTTGCGGGCATGATGTCATTGTGGGAGCGCATTCAAACATTTGTCCCGGAGTCAATATTAACGGTGAGGTTGAGATCAAGCCGAGGGTGTTTATCGGCTCTTCGGCTGTTATTACACCCAGGGCGGTTATCCCTGAGGATTGTGATGTTTCGGCGGGGAGCGTGGTGTATAAAAAGTCTGATTTAAAATCAGGAATGTGTTTGCACGGGAACCCGGCAAAACTATTTCCCAAAATGAGGAAGCACTAACGACTGATGAAGGAAAGGGAAGCTGAAAGCATGAATGATCAAAATGAGAAAATAAGGAAAATATTCGCCGATGTTCTCGGCATTCCGGTTGAAAAAATTGATGATGACCTTCAATATAATTCTATCCCTGAATGGGATTCCATCGCGCATATGGCGCTGATCACGGCGCTTGACAAATCCTTCGATATAATGATTGAAACGGAGGATATCATTGACATGAGCAGTTTCGGAAAAGCCAAAGAAATCCTTCAGAAATATGAGGTTGTCCTATGAAGACGATGGAAGGAAAGATTGTTTGGGTGACCGGCGCTTCAAGAGGTATCGGGCGGGCCACTGCCTTAATGTTTGCCAAGGAAGGCGCCACTCTGATTCTCAATGCGCGGGAAGAAGGCCATTTGAAGGAAATTGACGCTCAAGTCAAAGAAGTTTCAGGGAATGCGCCGGTCCTTCTGGGTTACGATGTTTCTGATCCCGTGAAAGTCAAAGACAGCTTTCACCTGATCCATAAGAAGTTCAAGAAACTGGATGTGATGGTGAACAATGCCGGAATCCTGGAGGATTCGTTGTTAGGGATGCTTAGCCCTGAATTGGTGACAAAGATATTCTCGACCAACGTGTTCTCGGTTATTTATCATATGCAATATGCTTCACGATTGATGGCGAAGGATGGAACGGGAAGCATTATCAATGTGAGTTCCATCATCGGCCGTTTGGGCAATGAGGGACAGGTGGCTTACGGCGCGAGCAAAGCCGCTGTCATCGGGGCGACATTGTCGGCGGCGAAGGAACTCGCGCCGGCGGGCATCAGGGTGAACGCGATTGCTCCCGGATTTATTGATACGGACATGGTGAAACAGCTGTCGCGTGAGAAATATGATCAACGTTTAGCGAGCATTAAAATGAAAAGGCTGGGGAGTCCGGAGGAAGTCGGAAAAGTGATCTTCTTTCTGGCTTCTGACGCGGCTTCCTATGTCACGGGTCAAGTGATCGGGATTGATGGGGGCATGCTGGTATGAATTTCTGGGATTTATCACATTCGGGAAAGAGCATTGTTGTCAATAACAGTGAAACCCGGAAGAACTATAGTTATTTGGAATTCCAAGATCGGGTGGATGCTTTCAAGGCGGAAATGGCGGCACAAAACACCAAAGGGAAAACGTTGGGATTCATCTTTTGCAGGAATTCGCCTGCCGCTTTGGCTGGATATCTGGCGGCTTTGCAGGGAAAACAAGCCGTTTGCCTGTTAAGCGTTCAATTAGCGGATTTTCTGAGGGATGAATTGATCCGGATTTACCAGCCTGATTGGATATGGGCTCCGTCGGAAATGGGGGCTTTACCAAATAATTATGATGGAAAGAGGGAATGGGAGGGGTATAGATTGTCTTGTATCTCGCGGGAATCTAAGGGGACGGAAATTCATCCGGATCTAGCTGTTCTTCTTTCGACATCCGGAACGACCGGAACTCCCAAAATGGTGCGTTTATCCTACCGGAATCTTCAGGCAAACGCCGAATCCATCGCGGAATATTTGAGGCTGACGTCCAATGAATGCCCGGTGACGACCTTGCCCATGCATTATTCCTACGGACTGTCTGTTGTGAACAGTCATTTACAGGTGGGGGCGACCTTATTGCTGAATAACCATGACATGATGACAAGGTCGTTCTGGAATTTATTCAAGGAAGAGAACCCTACCTCTTTCGCCGGAGTGCCTTATACCTTTCAAATGCTTCATCGATTGAAGTTTGAACAAATGCAGCTTCCGTCGTTAAGGACAATAACCCAAGCAGGAGGGCATCTGGATGTTCAATATCAGGAATATTTTCAGAAAGCGTGCGGCCGGATGAATGTCAGGTTCTTTGTGATGTACGGCCAGACAGAGGCGACCGCGCGGATCAGTTATATTCCTGTCGAGAAACTTTCTGATTGTTTGGGTTCTATCGGGATTTCGATACCCGACGGGCGGATGGAAGCAGACCCGGAAACGCAGGAATTAATATACCATGGACCAAACGTCATGATGGGATACGCCGAAAGCCGCAAAGACCTGAACAAAGGGGATGAATTAAACGGTCGGCTAAGAACGGGGGACATTGTCAGGCAGGATGAAAGAGGTCATTTCTATATTCAAGGGCGGTTGAAACGGTTTATCAAACCATTTGGATTGCGCGTGAACTTGGATGACCTGGAGTCGATGATCAAGAAACGATTCCAGAAAGCTTGTTATTGCACAGGGGATGATTCTCATTTGCTCATTGCCGTTCCGCATGAGAATTTAACCCAGGAAGTCAAAAACCTGATGGTGGATACGTACGGAATGAAATTGTCCACATTGAGAGTTTCCACTCTGACGGATATTCCCCGTCTGGAAACGGGTAAAGTCAATTATGCGGCACTGAAGGACGCTCTGCTTAAATGAATCTGGAACGCTTTTTTCAAGAGGAACCATTCGCTTGGGGTGCTGATGAGAAAAACGGCATCTTATCGGACGCGCTGTGGAAATTAACGGAAAAACACAGGAAGGCCTGTGAGATGTACCGGCGGATCCTGGAAGCGCTGCCGAACGGCACATTCAATTCTAAACGGATCGATCAGGTGCCGACGCTTCCGATCGGGCTTTTTAAACGGTATGACTTAAAAAGTGTTTCTCCTAAAGCTGTTGTCCGGGTCCTGACATCGAGCGGAACGACTTCGCAGACAGTGTCCCGTATTTTTCTGGACAAAGAAACATCTGTTCTTCAGACCAAAGCGTTGACGTGTATTATGCGGTCATTTATCGGACCCAAGCGGTTGCCGATGATCTTGGTGGACAGTCAAAATGTCCTGGAGAGGAAGGATTCCATGAACGCCCGCGGGGCCGGCCTGGTTGGTTTGAGCCTGTTTGGCCGGGATCACTTTTACATGCTGGACGAATCCATGCGTGTCCGTTGGGAAGAACTGGGAGCTTTCCTTAAGGAACATGCTGGTGAGAAAATCCTTATTTTTGGATTTACATCGATGATTTGGCAATATTTTCTGGAAGAAGCAAGGGCGGGAAAACGTGATATCTCTGTGCGAAATGGCCTATTGGTCCATGGCGGCGGTTGGAAGAAATTACAGTCACTGGGGATATCAAACGATGAATTTAAGAAAGCGATCAGAAACCAGTTCCAGATTGAGCAGATTCACAATTTTTACGGGATGGCGGAACAGGTGGGTTCCATATTCATGGAATGTGAACGCGGCTATCTCCACGTTCCGAATTGTTCCGATATAATCATTCGGGATGGGCGTTCTCTGGAAGCGCTGAGGAACCGGAAAAAAGGGATCATTCAGGTGTTGAGCGTTTTGCCCCAAAGCTATCCGGGGCACAGTTTGCTGACGGAGGATGAAGGGATGATTGAGGGAGAAGATGATTGTCGTTGCGGACGCAAGGGAAAGTATTTCCAGGTTCTTGGCCGTTTACCTCAAGTCGAATTACGCGGATGCAGTGATGTTTACGCTTATGGAGAAAGTCACTAATGGAAGTATTATCGCCTGCAAATGTCAAAGCGATGGATTACCAGGAGATTTTGGAAAGCATTCTAAAACGGGAGCCGTTTAAACCGTTTGATCCCGTCCTGATGGCGTTTGCCAAAGATGTTTCGGATGCCGTATTGAGCGACCGTCATTTTCGCGGTTACCCTGACATGATGGCGGCGGCTCACTGGATGCGGGCAAGTCATATAAAGGAGGTTCGCGAGAGATATGAATCCAGGCGGCAGGGACGGATTTGGCTGCCGAGAGGGACGGTCGTGCATTTTGCTCCGGCGAATGTGGATACTGTTTTTATTTACTCATGGATTATTTCTTTTCTTCTGGGCAACAAAAACATCATCCGGCTTTCTCAGGGGAGAGGTCAGCAAGTGAACGCGTTTCTTCAGGCGGTCAATGGATTGCTCGAGAATAAGCGATACCAGCCGGTGAGCGACCGGAATATGTTTATCTGTTATGGGCATGAGGAGACGGTAACGGGAAGCCTTTGCGCTCAGTGCGATGTGCGTGTTATTTGGGGGGGGGATGAAACGGTTCGTTTGATCCGGCAGGTACCGCTGCCGCCTTACGCGACGGAAATCGTTTTTGCGGACAAGTTTTCTTTGGCGGCCATAAAAAGTAAGGCTGTCACAATATCGACGGAGAATGATTTGAACGATCTCGCTGGAAAATTCTATAATGATGCCTTCTGGTTCAATCAGAACGCCTGTTCATCACCGAGAATGGTTGTATGGATCGGTTCCAAGAGTGATAATGAGAGAGCGAAGAAGCTGTTTTGGGACGCGCTAAAGAAAGTAATTGAAAGAAATGGCCTCAAGGAGGATGTGGCGGTCGGGTTGAACAGGATGTTGACGGGATACAGTTTTGCCGCTGAAGGATTAGCGGATCGATTGTCCTCTCAGGGGACGGAGAGGCCGTACCGTTTGCATATTAATGATTTAAGCGACCGGGTTAGGACGCAGCATGCTGGCGGCGGTGTATTCCTTGAAATGGAACTGTCCTCATTGTCCCTGCTAACCAGGCATGTGACTCGCAAGGATCAAACGTTATCTGTTTATGGATTTGACAAAGATGAATTGTCCGAATTCTCATCAGGTTTATTAAACGGAGGCGTGAACCGGGTCGTTCAGGTTGGGCAAGCGCTTGAGTTTGATTTGATTTGGGACGGATTTGATTTGTTTACTTATCTTTCGCGTGAAATCACGGTGAAATAATGCAAGGGACCTATGCCTAATAAGAAAAATACTCATGTTATGATCATCGCCGAGGCGGGTGTTAACCACAATGGAAACTTGGAGACGGCGTTGCGGCTGGTTGATGAGGCGGCATGTGCGGGTGCCGATGCCGTTAAATTCCAGACTTTTATTGCCGAAGCGGGTGTCAGCAAGTTCGCGCCGAAAGCCGAATATCAGAAGAGAACCATGGGGAATGAGGAATCGCAACTGGAAATGGTCAAGAAGCTTGAACTGGATGAAAACGCGCACAGGAAATTGATGCAACGCTGCAAACAGAAAGATATCCTTTTTCTTTCGACACCTTTTGACAGGGGAAGTATTGAATTGCTTGATCAGCTTGGACTGGAGATGATCAAAATTCCTTCCGGTGAGATCACGAATCTTCCATATCTGCGAAAGGTCGGGGCCTTGAAGAAAAAGCTCATTCTTTCGACCGGCATGTCAACCCTCAAGGAAATCCGGGTGGCGCTCCGGATACTGGAATCCTCAGGGACGCCAAGGAGCCGGATAACAGTTCTTCATTGCAATACCGAGTATCCAACTCCCTACGAGGACGTGAATCTTTTGGCCATGTTGACGATCAGAGACAAGTTGGGTGTTAAGGTCGGTTATTCCGATCATACTCTAGGCGTTGAAGTTCCTATTGCGGCGGCCGCTTTGGGCGCGTCGGTTATTGAAAAACATTTTACTCTTGACCGGACGATGCCCGGACCCGATCATATAGCTTCCATTGAACCAGATGAACTGAGGCAAATGGTTTTGGCCGTGAGAAATATTGAGAAAGTCCTGGGGGATGGTACTAAAAAGGCTTCGCCTTCTGAACAAAAGAATATTCCTATCGCTCGTAAAAGTATTGTGGCTGATAAAGACATTGCCAAAGGGGAAATCTATTCCGAGAGTAATATTACAATCAAAAGGCCAGGAACGGGGATCACTCCTATGCAATGGGACCATGTGTTGGGCATTCCATCCAAAAGAAACTTTTGTAAAGATGAATTGATTGAATTATAGATCAAACAATGAAATCAATGAGAACAGGATTAATGACTAATGTATGTCAATGGGAAAGGGCTTTAAATGAGTAAACCAAATATGCTATTCATTTCACCACCGGATATACCTATCGAAGAAATTAGGAATACGAATACACCGACGGCACAGTGGGCAACGAACATTTCCATGAAGATGGGGATCTTATCGCTTGCGGCCTATACTTTAAAGCATGTGGATGCACAAATCCGGATTATTGATCTTGGTCTCGAGATTTCAAATAATGAGGATAGTTTTAAAACGATGATATGGGAGGAGTTTTTACGTCTGACCATGTCGAAAGTGTTTGATTCAGAACTTCCTGAGATTGTCGGGATATCGGCTCTTTATAACTCCAATGCAGGATATATGGAACTTATTGCTTCAACCGCAAAAGTTTTATGGCCGGGAGTCTTGGTTATTGCGGGGGGTATTTTACCGACCAATTATTATCGTTATGTTCTTGATGAGGCCCCGAGTATCGATGCCATCGTAATCAAAGAAGGAGAGAAGCCTCTTGTTGGGCTTCTTACAGCCGGTGATAAGAAAGAATACCTTGCTGGGGCAAAGGGATGGATGACAAGAGAAAGGCTTCATGAAGAGCCAACCATGGACTTAATCAATGATCTCGATGAAATCCCGTTCTTTAGATATGACCTGATTGATTTCGATGCTTATCAGAAATTGAATCGTTACCATGGTGAGCGCTCGTCTGATTCAATTGCTGTATCGGTGATGACAACACGGGGATGTCCCTATGGATGTTGTTTCTGCGCATCACATACGGTCCATGGAAAGAAAATAAGACGACATAGTTCTGAACGTGTTTTGAATGACATCCATAAACTAAAGGAATTATACAAAGTGAATATCATTTTGATTGAAGACGATCTTTTTTTTATTCAGAAAGAGTATGCGCTTGAGGTGTTAAAGGGCATTTCAAAAATGAATTTGACCATTGAATTTCCAAACGGGATTTCCATCCAACATATGGATGAAGAAATGGTGGATGCTTTAAAAACAGCCGGCCTTAAAATGGCAACACTAGCTGTGGAATCAGGGAGTGAGCGTGTGCTCAATGAAATCATTCATAAACCATATAAGAAACTATCAAGAGTGAAATATGTTGTTTCTCTTTTGCGAGAACGGGGAATATATGTTCGGGCTGGTTTTATAATTGGTTTTCCGGGAGAAACGATGGAAGAGATTCTTGAAACTAAGCGGTTCATGAAAGAAACAGGCTTTAATTGGGTGCAGATATTTATTGCTACACCGTTAGTCGGATCTGAACTTTATGATATCTGTAAGAAGAACGAGCTGCTGATATCTGACAGTCTCGAGAAATTCCATTTTGGGCAATCTAACATAAGATTATCACATTCAACTTCCGAAGAATTTGTTAACCTTCGATATTTGATGAATTTGGAAGTCAATTTTGTTGATAATTATGATTTAAGGAATGGTAGCCCGCAAGTTGCACTGATTGGATTTCTCGATGTAATCAATCGGGTCCCCAATCACGCGTTTGCTTACTATTTTGCCTCTCAATGTTATGAAAAGATGGGAAAGGAAGATCTATGCCGTGAGTATCAAGCAAAGTATAGAGAGATTGTTCTTGCTTCAAGCGAATGGATGGGATACACAAAACACTTTAATCTTCCAATTGGGGAAATGGCTGAATTATGAAAAAAATATGTATTATTACTGGATCACGGGCGGAATACGGGATTCTCAGGCCTTTGATCGAAGAAATTAAGAATGACGGCAGTCTTGAACTGCAATTGCTGGTTACAGGGATGCACCTATCGACGGAATTCAATCTCACTTTTCAGGAGATAGAGAAGGACGGATTTCCGATCAGCGAAAAAATTGAGACGCTGCTGAGTTCTGATACACCTGTCGGCATCTCAAAATCGATGGGATTGACTATCATCAGCTTCAGCGAAGCCTACGAGCGACTGAAGCCTGACCTCATTGTTGTCCTTGGGGACCGATTTGAGATTTTCAGCGCTCTTGTTCCGGCTCTGATTTGCGGGATCCCGGTGGCGCACATTGCCGGCGGCGAAATAACGCAAGGGGCTTTTGATGACGCCTTGCGTCATTCCATCACTAAAATGAGCCAGATCCATTTTACGGCGACCGAGGAATACAGAAAAAGGGTCATTCAATTGGGCGAACATCCTTCTACGGTCTTTAATGTCGGAGCCCCGGGGATCGATGCCATCCAAAAGACGCGATTCTTGACCAGAGAAGGATTGAAGAAGGAACTGGGGATTGGCTTTAACAAGCGAAATCTGCTTATTGTATTTCATCCGGCGACCTTGGAGAAGAAAACGGCGTCCAAAGACCAATTCAGGGAGATACTTTCTGTTTGTGACGAACTCAAAGACACGAATATGTTTTTTGTTAAATCAAACGCGGATACCCATGGCCGGATCATCAACGCGATGATTGATGAATATGTCGCGGTCAATTCCGAGACAACATGGGCATTTACATCGTTAGGGCACGAAAAATACTTGTCTCTTCTGCGGCAGGTGGACGGCATGATAGGAAATTCTTCAAGCGGTATTGTTGAAGCGCCCAGTTTGAAGGTGGGCACGATCAATATCGGAGACCGGCAGAAGGGAAGAGTCCGGGCCCAAAGCGTCATCGACTGTGAGGCGACAAAAGGGGCGATAAGGAAGGGGATTAAGACGTTGTATTCAGCGGCCTATCAAAGAAAACTAAGAAATGTTCTCAATCCCTATGGGAAAGGGAACGCGGCAAAATCGATCAAGGGAATCATTAAATCATATCAGTTGAACAATATTGTTAAAAAGAAGTTTTATGACATCAAGGGATAAAATATGACTGTTAAAGGGAAACGAAATTTGGGAAAAAGAAATCTTCGGCCCGCCGTGTTGGGAGGAAAGCCCGCTTTTAATGAATTGATCAGTATCACGAAACCGACTATAACGTCCATCGGATGGCTGCGAAACAGGTATGGCGCTGTCTTGAAAAGCGGTGTTATAACCAACGCCGGAAATGTCAGGGAATTCGAGAAACGGATTGAAGAATACTGTGGCGTCAAGAATGCGGTGGCGGTCAGCAGCTGTACAAGCGGACTCATGCTGGTGTTAAAGACGATGAACCTAAAAGGAGAGGTTATTCTTCCCAGTTTCACGTTTCATTCGACGGCCCATGCGGTTGCTTGGGCGGGATTAAAACCTGTTTTTGTTGATTGTGATAATCGCACGTTTAATATTGATTCTGGGGAAGTTGAACGGGTGATCAATTCTCAAACCAGCGCGGTCATTGGTGTTCATTTGTTTGGAAATCCGTGCAATGTAAAGGAACTTGAACGCATCGCAAAAAGGAACAAGCTGGCCTTGTTGTTTGATTCGGCCCACGGTTTTGGGGCTCAGTATAAAGGCCATCCTTTAGGATCGTCAGGGGATGCCGAAGTCTTCAGCTTAAGCCCGACAAAACTCCTTACAGCAGGAGAAGGAGGAATTGTCACGACGAATGACGATACACTGGCCAGAAATATCCGTGTGGGGAGAAATTATGGAGATGCCGGGACCTATAGTTGCGAATTTTCTGGTTTAAACGCGCGGATGAGCGAATTGCATGCGCTTTTAGGTATTTCAAGTCTTGAGAACCTTGAGAGGAATGTCCAATGGCGGAACAAGCTTGTTCGACTATACAAATCGTTATTATCATCGATCCCGGGTATTCGTTTTCAGGAAATCAGAGAAGGGGACAGGAGTTCTTTCAAGGACTTTTCAATTGTGATCAATGAAAAAGAGTTTGGATTGAACAGGGACGTTTGCGGGGCATGTCTTGAGAAAGAAAATATCGGAGTAAAAAAATATTTTTACCCTGCCGTTCATACCCAGAAGGCTTTTGCCCGGTATTATAACAAGAGTTACCAACGGACTTTAAGAACAACAGTGGCCGTTTCGGAGAATATTCTGAGTTTGCCGCTTTATTCACATATGAAGGAAACTCATGTACGTAAAATTTGCGCTTGTATCGAAGGGATTAATCGGAACAAGCTTCAAATACAATCCTTATGGGAAAAGAATAAGTGGCTATAATCAAAGAGGTGATTTTTATTGCTAATTTCCCATGGACCCAACGGGACAACGAGCGTTTTGGCGTTGATATTTTGCAGAAGCAAGGGGCTTTCAAGATTTCGGTTTTAGATGTTACTCGGGCGTTTTTGCCGTATCTACCAGAAGAAAAATTGTCTGAACCTTCTTTCTCAACCGAAGTTCGAAGGCTGAATAGTGCGGAAGAGATTCCGAGAGCTATGGCGGGGATTGATCCTAAAACAGCTTTTGTGTTTGTTTTGCTGGGAGAAGATCCGAAACGACGATTGATTTACCGACTGTTGTCTAAACATCAAATACGTTACGGAGTCATAACGACCAATTTATTTCCGGTCCCTCCTGTCACGATGGATAATGTGTTGTCGAAACTGGGAAGTCCGAGCCGTGCTTACGCGTTTCTCAGCGCAAAGGTAAGAAAAATGTGTTTTCTTTTGACTAATCGTATCATGCCGTTAAGAAGCGTTGATTTGTGGGTCACGACGAATAAAGACGATATTTCCCGATATTCCTTTCCCAGGGATAATAAGACAGAGTTCCTTCTTGGACACGCGTTTGATTATGATTTGTTCCTGAACAGGAAAGCAAATGAAACGGATTCAACAGAAAGAACATGTGTTTTTATCGATCAATATCTGGCTTTTCATCCTGATTTTGCCCGGTTTAATATCAAATCATATGTGTGTGCCGACCAATACTATCCGTCGATATGCCGGTTCTTTGAATATTTGGAAAAGAACTTAAACTGCGGTATTAAGATTGCGGCGCACCCTCGATCTGATTATTCAATTTATGGTGACTGCTTTAAAGGGAGGCCTATCGTTAAGGGAAGAACCCATGACCTGATGGCGGAGGCATCTTACGTTGTCGCGCATAACTCGACGGCTTTGAATTTCGCGGTGCTTTACAGAAAACCGGTTCTTTTTGTGACAACCAATGAATTAAAAGTTACTCCTTCTCACGCGTTTGTCGAAGCGATGGCGGCATGGTTGGGAAAAGTCCCCATTAACATTGATGAATCGCTGGACAAAATCAATTTGAATTTAGAGTTGGTAGTGAATGAGGAAAAATACTGCGCTTATGAAGAAAGATTTATAAAAATGCCGGGGACGTCCCAAAAACCTTTATGGGAAATCATCACCCGAAGGCTTAAACAATATGTGTAGGAACGGACAATGGATATGAAAAAGAACGAAATCAGAAATGTGGAAAAATTGCTCGTCAGTAAGGCCGAGACAATCAAGACGACGATGCGTATCATTGACGCGGGGGCCGTGAAGACGGCGCTGGTGGTCGATGAGAAAAAGAGGCTTTGCGGAGTTATAACGGATGGAGATATCAGAAGAGGAATATTGCAGGGAGTGTCTATTGATGAAAATGTCACGAAGATCATGAATGCAAATCCGGTCTTTGAATATGAACATTCCTTCTCGAAAGAAAGAATACTCGAAGAGATAAAAAAACGGGGATTAACGGGGGTACCATTACTGGATAAAAATAACGTTGTTAAAGAATTTGTCATGGCATCGGAAGGGGCAAATCCCCATCATTTCAACACCCATCCGTTGATCAGCAAGCATTTAAAATGTATTCTGGTGATCGGCGGGGCCGGATATATCGGTTCAATCTTGACGCGGAAGCTGCTGAAGAAAGGATACAAAGTCAATGTGTTGGACATGCTGTTATATGGGGAAGATTCTTTGCGCGAATGTCTAGTTGATCCTGGTTTGAAGCTTATCAGGGGAGACACGCGGCACATTGAAGATATTACGGAGGCCATGCGGGGGGTTGATGCCGTTGTCCATCTGGCGGAATTGGTCGGCGATCCCGCTTGCGCCCTGAAACCGATAACAACGCAGGAAATCAATTATTTTGCCACAGAGACAATTGCTTCGGTCTGCAAACATTTTCAAATAAACAGGCTGGTGTACGTCTCATCGTGCAGTGTTTACGGCGCTTCCCGAAAAAATGAGTTGTTGACGGAAGAGGCCGAACTGAATCCGGTCTCGTTGTACGCGAAAATGAAGATGGCTTCCGAGAAGGCCTTGATGGAAATGAAAGATTCCAATTTTCTGCCCACGATTTTGAGATTGGGAACGGTGTTTGGGTTTTCACATCGGCCGAGATTTGATCTGGTTGTCAATGTCTTGACAGCCAGGGCGCTCAAGGAGGGGGAAATTACGATCATGGGAGGGAAGCAATGGCGGCCTAACGTTTATGTCAGGGATGTGGCGGATACGATTATTTCGGTGTTGGAGGCGCCTTTAGAGAAAGTGGGAGGAGAGATTTTCAATGTGGGATCGAGCCATAACAATCACATGATCGCCGAGATTGGGGAAATGGTTCAAGAGGCCGTCCCGACCGCGCGGATGATAGTAAACAGTCAAAGCGATGATTTGCGTGATTACAGGATAAATTTTGATAAATTACGGAATGTCCTGAATATTGAACTTGATAAGAGCGTGAAGTTTGGCATTGAGGAAGTAAAAGCGGCTTTAACAACATGTCCCGGCATTGATTACAAGGAAAAGAAATACAGCAACATAAAAGTGTGGAAAGAAATGAATATGATGAACCAGGAAGAAGCCTGTTTTAAGGAGTAGAACAAAAGTTCATCGTCAAATGTTGTATGGAAAAAGCGGGGGTTAGTCTATGAAAGTCGTTATTCTGTGCGGTGGGCTGGGAATGCGTTTAAGGGAAGAAACCGAAGTCAAACCGAAACCGATGGTGGAAATCGGCGGCATGCCGATTCTCTGGCATATTATGAAAACATACGCCTATTACGGTTTCAATGAGTTTGTCCTTTGTCTGGGATATAAAGGAGAAGCCATAAAGAAATATTTCTATAATTATGAGATCATGGCAAACGATTTTACGGTGGAGCTTGGAACAAAAAAGATCGAAATCTATTCCAAACATTCCGAGAACGGATGGAAGGTGACACTTGTTGACACGGGATTAAACGTGATGACGGGGGCCCGGCTTAAGAAAGTGGAACGGTTCATCGATTCCGACACCTTCATGCTTACCTACGGTGACGGCGTGATCGACCTGGACATCAACAAATTATTGGCATTTCACAAGTCTCATGGAAAAATCGGAACAGTCACGGGGGTTTTTCCGCTTTTGACCTATGGGGAACTTTCCATTCGGGGAGACAGGGTTTTGTCCTTTGAGGAGAAACCCGCGAATGATAAGCATTCGATCAGTGGCGGGTATTTTGTATTCAATAAGAGAATATTTGATTATCTGAGCGAAAAAGACAGTTGCGTGCTGGAAAGAGAAGCTCTTAAGAAACTGGTCGATGAAGAACAATTGAAGGTTTTTGTTCATAATGGTTTTTGGCAGTGTATGGATACCTATCGGGATTATGTTTATCTTCAGGAGATATGGAAGAAAAGTGAGGCGTTGTGGAAAAAATGGTAAGAGATGTTCAACTGTTCCGGGATGTATATCGAGGAAAACGTGTCTTGGTGACGGGGCATACGGGATTCAAAGGTTCATGGCTGGCCCTTTGGCTTCTTGAACTAGGCGCTGAAGTCGCGGGATTTTCGAAATGCCTGCCTTCTGATCCGTGTCATTTTGACGCGACCGGTTTGAAAAAGAAACTCACTGATTATCGGGGGGATATCAGGAACCTGGGCGCGCTTGAGAAAGTCTTCAAGAAATTCCGTCCCCAAATCGTTTTTCATCTGGCCGCGCAACCTATTGTGCGTGAATCATATGATTTCCCAAAACTCACATTTGACACGAATCTGGGCGGGACGGTCAATATTTTGGAATGCGTCAAAACATTTCCCAAAGTGGAAGCGGCGGTCATTATTACAAGCGACAAATGTTATGAAAATGTGGGATGGGATCAGGGATACCGTGAGACAGACCGTTTAGGCGGTGAGGACCCTTATAGTGCTTCCAAGGCCTGCGCGGAAATCGCGAGCAGAGCTTATATCCTGTCATATTTCAGTCAATCTGAAGGACCTCGGGTGACAACAACACGCGCCGGAAATGTCATTGGCGGGGGGGATTGGGCGCAGGACAGGATTATTCCTGATTGTGTCCGGGCCTGGAGCCAGGGGAAAATACCGATTATCCGCAAGCCTGACGCGACGCGACCATGGCAGCATGTTTTGGAACCGTTAAGCGGATATCTCTGGCTGGGGTCCTGTTTGCTCAAAGATCCCAAGTTGGTTGGAGAGCCCTTTAATTTCGGGCCGAAGTGTAATGAGGTCAAATCGGTCCGAGAATTGGTTGATTTATTTTTACGGTATTGGGGGGAGGGGGCCTGGAACCATGAGCCAACGGAAGGGGGCAAGAAAGAGGCGGCGTTACTGCAATTGTCTTGCGATAAGGCTTTAAAACTGATTTCTTGGCGTCCTGTTTTGTCTTTTAATGAGACAGTTGAAATGACGGCCCAGTGGTACAAAAAGTATTATAAGGGCCGCGGTGATTATTATGATTTTGCCTGCCGGCAAATTGACCAATACATACAAAAGGCGGTTGCGGTTGGCCAGCCGTGGGTATCAAGGGCCGGGGACAAGAAATGATTGACGGCGTATTGATTAAACCATTGAAAGTCATCACAAACGAAAAGGGCGATGTGAGGCAGATGGTCCGTTGTGATGACCCGTTTTTCAAAAACTTTGGTGAAATCTATTTCTCTTTTATAGAACCTGGTTTCGTGAAAGGTTGGAAAAAGCATCTTCGTCAGACCCAGCATTATGCTGTTCCGATCGGGAAGATAAAGCTTGTTTTATACGATGCCCGAACGAAGTCGCCCACGAAAGGTCAAGTCCAGGAAATTATTGTCGGCGCCCGAAATTACCAGTTGGTGCGAATTCCTCCGCGCGTATGGTATGCGTTTCAGGCTGTCGGAAGGACCAAAGCTTTGATAGCCAACTGTGCGGACAGGCCGCATGAGCCGAAAGAGTCTATCAATATAGAGATCTCGGACCAATCGATACCCTATACTTGGAAGGTGTAATCAATGAATATTTTAATCACAGGCGGGTTGGGATATATCGGAGGACGTCTGGCTGCGTATATTAAGGAAACAACTAAAAACAAAGTTGTCCTTTCAACGCGCAATAAAGAGAAGAAATTGCCTGCCTGGGCCGCGGATTTTCGTGTCCTTCGAATGGATGTTCTCGATAGGAATTCCATTGAGCAGTGCCTGAACGAGTCTCAGCCGGATGTCGTTATTCATTTGGGTGCCAGCAATATCAATGAATGTAATGAAAATTCTCAAATGGCGATTGATGTGAACGTGAAGGGGACCTATCGGCTTTTGGAAGCGGCCCATCAAGTCGGGGTGAAACGGTTTGTATATTTATCGACTTTTCATGTTTACGGAGATCTTAAGGGCCGAATCACCGAGAAGACGATCCCGAAACCCGCCAGTATGTATGCTGTCACGAAACGATGCGGTGAAGATTTTGTTTCTTGTTTTCGCTTGCGCCATCACATGCAAACGCTGATCTTAAGACTTTCCAACGTGTATGGATGCCCCATGGATAAGGATGTCAATGTATGGCCGCTGGCGTTTAATTCTTTCTGCCGGCAGTGTGTGGAGAACGGGAAAATACTCATCAAGTCCAATCAATACAGGGATTTCATCGCCATGAGCGATGTCGTCAGGGCGGTTTGTTATCTCCTCTTTGATGTTCCTGACCAATGGCAAGAGGGTGTATTTAACTTAGGGGGAGATCAAAGCATGTCTGTTCTGAAGGCCGCTCGGCAAGTGGCCAGTATTTATGGGGAATACAGCGGTAAGCGTTTGGTCCCTGTTGAACGGCCGTTAGAAGATCCGGGTCAAATGATGATGAACCCGTTTCGTTATTCCATTGACAAACTCAAGCACGCTGGCTTCCAAGTGGAAGGAAAGATGAAGGAAGAAGTTATAAAGACAATAATGATGTGTGAAGCGCTTAAGAAGGAAAGACCTGTATGAATCAGCCGTTAGTTTCGGTTGTGATGCCGACTTATAATCAAGCGCCATTTATCGAAGAAGCCATCAAATCTGTTTTGTCGCAGACTTACCGCCATATCGAATTGATCATCATTGACAATTTTTCGACGGATAATACAAGACAAATCGTGGAATCTTTTGTGGACCCACGGGTAAGGTATCAGCCATTTGCCAATCAGGGGATCATTGCCGCTTCACGGAATCTCGGAATAAAACAGGCCAAGGGAGAATATGTCGCTTTTATCGACTCGGATGACGTGTGGTTTGAAAATAAACTCAGATTGCAGATAGACGCGTTTAATGAAGATCCCGAGATAGGGTTGGTGTCTTGCCTTTTTGTTGTTAAGGGAGCGGGGGGAGATGGAAAGATCCTTGGCCCAAAGGAGAGGGGAATCCGCGGGCATTTATATGACCAGTTATTAAACTCAAATTTCATCGTAGGCTCATCGGTGGTTGTGAAGGGATCTGTTTTTGGGGAATTGGGCTATTTCGACGAGTCATCTGAATTGCGGTGTGTGGAAGATTTTGATTTGTGGCTGAGGATCGCGCGGAGTAAAAAGGTGGTTTTCATACCCGAAATTCAGGGTATCTATCGACTCCATGCCTTAAATGCGAATGTCGAAGAGAGCCGGCTCGAGAAAGCATTGAGGGTCATTGACAAGCATTATGCGCACGGTTGGACGACGAAACAAAGGGCTGACCGGGCCAAGGCGAATTTTTATTTTAGAGAAGGCTGGTTTCTTATTGGACGCGACAACAAACGGGCGCGGTCTTATTTCAAGCGGGCCTTGGGTTTGGGGTCCAGAAGCGCGCGGCTCATTTTGTTGAGCATGTTTGGATTAACGCTTTCCGTCTTGCCATGGCTTTACCGGTTTATTCGGCGAAGAAATTTAGATAGAAAAATTAATCATAAAATACTGAATCCGCAGAATCTATAAGATGGATCACTCACAAAAGCGAAATAAATTGGATGAAACCTTAAGCTTCACGGGAATGACCGCTATTGCTATTTTCTCATTCTTTTACGTATTACTCCATAATACTTTCGCGGAAATCAACATTCAGTTGTCTTTTCTTGATTTTCCTGTTTTTGTTGGTGAAATTTTGATGTTCATTGGCACGGGAATATTTTTGTCTAAAGTCTGGATTCACTGGCGGAAACCGGCCCGTTGGCATTATGTTCTGGCTTTATATTTTGTTTTTGTCGTCGGGAAAGCTTTGCATGGATATTTTTCGTGGAATGCTCTGTCCTTCCGTAACGCGGCGTTGATGTATTATCCCGTTTTTGCCATTTTCACGTACTGTTTTTATTCGCGCAATTATTTCAACACGGAAAGAAAAACGATCATTCTGTTGCTGATGATTTTGTTATTGGCGAATGGTGTTTTTCACCACTATTGGGTTGTGACTTGTTTTATTCTGGCAAACATCCTTATCAGGACGTATTCCAACAAGGTCATAAGAATATTCTTGTTTATAGTTTTGTGGGTGGTCACGCCATATAAACTAATGTTTTTTACTTCCAGGATGATGCTCATCAGTCATTGTGTCACGTTTCTTTTTCTGTTTACTACCTTAGGTATTGTGATGAATGGTAAGCTGAGGATCAAACTGTTGATTCTCTTCGTTGGGACATTATGGGTGGCTTGGGGGATATTCAACTTCTCTAATCTCAACAGGGCAAAATCAATCGTTCGGATTGGAAAAATGATTGAGGTGTTCCGCGCCTTTGATGAACGGGTTCAAAAAGAAAAGGATGGTTATGTTCTGGAACAACGGGATCCGGCCAAGGTTTTTAATCCGGAAAGAGTAAACAATAATCTTTATGTGAGATTAGCGGAAATAAAGAAAGATGAAAATGTTGAGCTCTTGCAGCAGGAATTTCCCTTACCTGCGATAAAAACTGTTTCGGATATGTCTTCCGCCACAGCATCGGAAGACAAAGAGAAACGTTCTTATGATTCAACAAAAGAATGGTTTGACAAGGAAGTCAGCAGGTTAATGGGAGAATATGCTTCGGGTGAATCAATCCATGGAGGAACGGTGGGGGAACGAAAGGATGTTTCAAAGGCGCGGCTGATTGACAGGGAAACTTCCGGGAAACTCAAAGACAAGGTCAAAGAAAGAAGTGATTATAACCCTCAGTTGGGGATCAACAATGCTGTTTTCCGGCTTCTCATTTGGCGAGACATGATCGTTGAATTGGCCAGGGAGAAACCCCTGTTTGGTTTCAATTTCGGGAAACCGCTGAGATCGGTCAGTCTGGAAATCCTGAATTGGGGAACGTGTGACTGGCAAAGGGATGGGTGGATTGCCGCGCATAATTCATATTTGCACATTATTTATCGGGCTGGCATGGTAGGTGTTATATTTATCTTCTCCTTGTTCTGGATATTAGGAAGAATGATCATTGAATTCGTCCGGATGAGATCGATCACGGGGATATTGATGTGTGGTATTCTTATTGAGTGGTTGGTGGCTGCTAACTTTTTATTGATATTGGAATTGCCTTATACGGCGATACCAGTATGGAGTTTGTATGGGATCACGTTGGCGTATTTTCAGGAAAAGAGTCGAACGCAAAGGAGCGGAATATGAAGTGGAACGGAAAGAACGTATTGGTCACTGGGGCTGATGGATTTATCGGAAGCCATCTGGTTGAACGTTTGGTAAAAATGGGCGCGGAGGTCCGGGCTTTTGTTTTTTATAACTCTTTTAACAGTTGGGGATGGCTGGACGGCTTTAAAGAAACAACACTCAAACAAGTCGATATCTTCTCGGGTGATATCAGAGATCCCAACGGCGTTTTGGAGGCGATGAAGGATATCGATATTGTTTTTCATTTGGCCGCTCTGATTGGGATCCCTTTTAGTTATCATTCGCCGGACAGCTATGTGGACACGAATATCAAGGGAACATTAAATGTTTTGCAGGCGGCCAGAAAATGGAGCGTGAAGAAGGTTGTCCATACCTCAACCAGCGAGATTTACGGGACGGCGCAATACGCGCCGATTGATGAAAGTCATCCTGTCAATCCCCAGTCGCCTTACGCGGCGACAAAAGCGGCGGCGGACAGTCTCGCGTTATCGTTTTACCGTTCGTTTGATCTTCCGGTAACTATCTTAAGGCCATTTAATACCTTTGGGCCGCGTCAGTCGGCGCGAGCGATTATCCCGACAATCATTTCCCAAATTTATTCCGGAAAGAAATCCCTGATATTGGGAAATTTAAAAGCCACGCGGGATTTTAACTTTGTGGGGAACACAGTCGATGCTTTCCTGAAAGTGGCTGAATCAAAGAAATCGGTGGGAGAGATTTTTAATACGGGGAGCGGAAAGGAAGTGTCTATTGGAGAGATGGCCGATCTCATCATGAAAATCACTCATAGAAAGGTTGAGATCAAGACTTCGAAAGACCGCTTGCGTCCGGAAAAAAGCGAAGTGGGACGGCTCATTTGTAATGCCCAAAAGATTCAGTCGGTTTGCGGTTGGAACCCGGAGACAAGCCTGGAAGAAGGTCTGACGTTGACCTGTCGGTGGATAAAAGAAAACATGAACCATTTTAAAACGGATATTTATAATGTCTAAAATTCAAGCGGTGATTCTTGCCGGCGGGAAAGGCTCGCGGTTAAGGCCTTACACGACGGTTCTTCCAAAACCTCTGATGCCCCTGGGGGAGTTTCCCATCGCGGAGGTTATTGTCCGTCAACTGAAAAGTTTCGGGCTGGCCAATATTGTCATTTCGACGGGACATCTTGCCGAATTGATCGAGGCGTATTTTGGGAACGGGAAACGGTGGGGAGTGAATATTCGTTATGTCAGGGAAGACCGGGCTCTGGGAACAGCGGGCGCCCTGAAGCTTATCAAGAATCTGGAAAGTGATTTCCTGGCCATTAATGGAGATGTTTTGACGGATGTTGATTATGGCGCTTTATTGAAATTTCACAAAAGCAAAGGCGGGATAGCGACAATCACAGTCAAGGAAAGAGTGGTCATAACGGATTTTGGCGTTATTGAAGTGGGCAAGAACAGCGAGATGGCCGACTATATTGAGAAGCCCCAACTCAAATCGTTTATGAGTATCGGTGCCTATATTCTTAACAAACGCTGTAAGGCCTATATTAAGGAAGATGAATGCGTCGGAATGCCTGAATTGATGTTAAGAATGAAGCAATCGGGAGAGAAAGTATTTTGTTGCCCTACCCAGGCCATGTGGCTGGATCTTGGCCGGTTTGATGATTTTAATGCGGCCCAGGAACTTTTTGAAAAGAACAAGAAGAAGTTCATTAACGGTTTCTGATAATGAAAAAAAAAGCGCTTATTCTGGGGGTGGAAGGGTTTCTTGGCAAGGCCATGTGGAAACATTTGCAGCGGAGCAAAACACGCTGGGAAGTTTTTGGTCTTGATCATGCCGTGAGTCGGACAAGCAAGAATATCTTTGCCTGTGATATTCAACAACAGCGAAAATTGCTTGATGTCCTGGGATCGATCAAACCAGAGATTGTTTTTCATTTTGCCGGTGGCCGGTTTGTGGAAAAGAAACAGCTTATGGAAGCCAATATTTCAACAACGCGTTGTTTGTTTGAAGTGATAGCAAAAATCAGAAAATATCGGCCAAGGGTCATTATTCCTGGTACGGCGGCGGAATATGGGAAAATGCCGCCTCGAAGACGAAAGATGAATGAATCGGACACGCCCCGTCCTTTAACGAATTATGGAGAGGCTAAATACAAACAAACCTGTTTGGCATTGGATTATGCGCGTGATGGGCATGATGTTGTTGTCGCAAGGATTTTTAATATTTCCGGAGAAGAGACTCCTTCGGGTTTGGCCATTGGCCGGTTTGCCGAACAGATTGTCCAAATAGAGAGTGGACGCTCCTGCGCAGTGATCCACTCAAAGAATCTGGATGGGCGAAGGGATTTCCTGGATATTGAAGATGTCTGTCGCGCATTATTATCCCTTGCTCGACATGGAATGGCCGGCCAAGTCTATAATGTTTGTTCGGGGCGAGCATATCGGATAAGAGAATTATTGCATGGGCTATTGGCTTTATCAAAAATTAAAGGTGTCCGGATTGAGGAAGATGAAGGGGATTTCTCGATGAGTTGCGATGTCATCGGTTCTAATGTCAAAATCAAGTTCCTATGTGATTGGCGCCCAAAGGTCAGTATGCGAAAGAGTTTAAGAAACACGATGAATAGTTATCGTTCTTTGATCAGAGAGAATGGATAGATGCGGATACTCATTGTTCACAATAGATATAAGGACCCGGGCGGTGAGGACGCGGTTGTCCGTTCAGAGCGCGCGCTTTTGGAAAACTTTGGGGAAGAGGTGTTTCTCTACGAGAGGGATAACGCTGAGTTTGATTCCCGCTCAATATTAAGGAAAGTCAGCTGTCTTCGGACGTTTAGTTGGTCGGATAAAACGTACAAGGAAATAACGGATGTGATCAGGGAATTCCGGCCTGATATCGCTCATTTTCATAATATTTTTTACGCGATCAGTCCTTCAGCCTATCAGGCCTGTAAAGATGAGAATGTTCCGGTTGTCCAGAGCCTTCATAATTTCCGTCTTTTTTGCGCGAACGGGCTTTTTTTCCGGGATAACAAGGTATGCGAAGATTGTGTCCGCAAATCTTGGAGAGAAGGGATTGTTCACCGATGTTTCAGAAAGTCTGCTTTTATGACAGCGCTTATCATCGGAATGATCTCGAAACATTGGAAGGAGGGAACCTGGAGTGAACTGGTTGACCGGTATATAACGGCTTCATCGTTTGGCCGGATGAAAATGATAGAAGCCGGAATCCCGGAGGGAAAAATTACGGTCAAACCGAATTTTGTTTATCCTGACCCGGGTTTTTCAGATGAGAAAAAAGAATTTGCTCTCTATGTGGGGAGATTAAGGGAGGAAAAAGGCGTTGATACGCTTGTTCAAAGCTGGGAAAAGCTTCCGGATGTTCCGTTAAGAATAATCGGCGACGGGCCGATGTTGAATCGTCTTAGGGCTTTGGTGGACAAGAGGAAAATTAGCAATGTTGAATTTCTTGGGCATGTTTCACAGGGCCAGTATGAGGTCAACATGAGAAAAGCGAGATTTCTTGTGGTTCCCTCCATATGCTATGAAAATTTTCCCAGGATAGTCGCTGAGGCCTTCGCGTTCGGGATCCCTGTTATTGCCAGCCGGTTAGGCAGTCTGGCGGAAATCATTGAAGATGGGAAGACCGGCCTGCTGTTTACTCCGGGAGATGCGAGCGACCTCGGCAAAAAAGTCCGCTGGATGATGGCCCATGACGATGGTTTGGCCCAGATGGGGAAAGAGACTCGCCAGATGTTTGAGGAGAAATATACCGATCGAAAGAACTATCGATCTTTGATGGAAATTTATGGGAAAACGCTGGGGCAGCCATGCGCCTGTTCAGGGGCTTGATATGAACAACACAAATGTTTTAAAAGAAAGTGACGGGACCCGGATGAAAAAGTTTTTTAATTCCCATTTTGGCGTGTTGATGGTGTTTCTTTTATGTTTTTCCTATTGGAGTTATCTGTTGTTTAATTCGCGGATGGAAATAAAGCACGATGCCATCGGATATGAACAGCTTGGAACCATGATTTATAAAGAAGGATGGGGCGAGTTCTTCAAGACAGGGCCCCATCGCGAACCTTTATATCCTTTGATCATTGCTGTCTCGATGCGTATTGCGAATATAGCCCGGGTTCCGTATCAAGATGTCCAGAGGGTTATTCAAATTATGATCTTATTCATGACTCAACTCTTTATGGTCGCGATATTGAGCAAGAGTAAAATTTCAAAGTGGATCATTCTGGCGGTGATTTACTATTTCGGCTTTTCGCCGGCTGTTGTTAATTCTGTTTTTAGCCTGTTTTCGGAGATTGCCGTTTATCCATTTGTCCTGGGTATTGTTTATTTCGGGTATCTTTCTTGGAGAGATATTCACTGTTCAAACGATGAGAAGGTTGTTTTATGGGCCGTCATGACATCATTAGCATTTGCAGGAGCTTCATTCGGAAAAGGGATATTCCAATATGTTTTTGCGTTCTTTCTCGTTCCGTTTTTTTGTGCGATGTTACGGTCATTGATCCTAAGGGACTGGAGAGTATCGCGTAAAGCATTTGTCTATATTGTCATCACCGTTTGTATTGTCGGCACAACGGTTATTTCCTATAGATCCTTGAATGAAAAATATAATGGGTCCTTTGAATTCACGAATAGATATGATTTTCTTCTCTTTGGCAATGCGGCCAAAAGGGTCGAGAAAATGGATAAGGATTTGTTTTTAGCGCACATTCTTTCGGTTCCCGGCGGCGGCGTTTGCCGTGCCGTTTTTCCGGAAGAAGCATGCCGGTATAGTGAATTCCATTATGCTGATCAATACAGGGCGATGATGTTGCCCAAACTTCTGGAAGGAACACGGCAAGAAGACGTATCGAAGAAAACCATTTCTCTTGCTTTTGAAATGATCTTTAGAAATCCGGTCCAATATGCTGTCTTAACTGCGCTGGAGAGTTTAAAAATGGGATTTTGGGAATCGACGCAAATGGGATATGTCCTTTATCCTCAGCCGTTAAACCGATTTTTTAGTTCTGCGGTAGTCAAAAACGGGGTTCGGTTTCTTTTGGCGATACTGACGTATTTCTCTTTATTTTATTGTGGATACCATGTCTATCGGCGCAGGTCACGGTTATTTTGCTCTGATACCATTGCAGATGTCAGAGTCCAAATGGAATTCATCATTTTAATTATCGTTGTTTTATTTACCGGTTTATATTCGGCCTATTCCATACTGACCCGGTTTGCATTGCCTATAACGGTTCTTTATATGTGCTGTATTGCTTTTACAATGCAGAATATTCTTGAATACTATCGGTGTGGTTCTCAAAGAGGGGATTCGAAACAGTAGGCTTTTTGTTGAATAGAGAATGCCAATGGATACATACGATCAAAAACAACCTTTAAGGGTATTGGTGCTGCACAACACATTATCGCCTTATCGCATTGTTCTATTTAAAGCGCTAGCTGAGAGCGAGAAATATATTTTTAAGTTTCTTTTTTATGTGAAGCAACATAATGATCATAAATGGGAATTTCCAGAAAATCTGGGGTTTGATTACTCAATTATGGACACCTTTGATATAAAAACGCCGGGCGGAACGTTGTATTTTATTAAAGACCTCAGTTTATTTAGGGGGACATATGACCTGGTGGTTATCAGCGATCACATTAATATACCGGAAACATTATTGCAGATATACGCGAAGATAAAAGGAATTCCTATCTTAAGGTGGACGGAAGCGACGAAGTTGATGTTGAAAAATGTTGGAAGAATAAAAAGAGGTTTCAAAGCGTTACTTAACAAGACATCCGACGCGATGCTTGTTCCCGGGGCAGAGTCAAGAGAATATGTGCAATCGACAACAAAGAAACCAATATATACTTGTAACAATGTTGTTGATAACGAATTGTTCGCTCAGGCGAGGAATGTCTCTAGGGATGTTGTTATAAGAAAAAAAGAACAATTTGGTTTACAGGGTGTTGTTATTTCGTTTTTTGGGCAGTTTGTCAAAAGAAAAGGGGTGGAGATTTTGATTAAGGCCCTGGACTTCGTTCAATCACAAGAAGAATTCAGCTTGTTGTTGGTGGGGGATGGTATTTTAAAGAACAAGATATTTGCCGAATTAAACAGGAATAAGCGGTATAAATTCTTTATGGCTGGATATGTTGACCAAAATATGCTGCCGACGTATTACGCGATTTCTGATATTGTTGTCTTACCTTCCTATTTGGATGTCTGGGGAATGGTTGTCAATGAATCCATCGCGGCTGGTGTGCCCGTTATTTGTTCTGACGGCGCAGGAGCCTCCAGGGACTTAATTCATCCCGGCGAATCGGGCCTGATTTTTCCAAAGGAAGATGTTGGGGCTTTAGCTTCGGCGATTGAGACAATGCTTTCGAGTGTAGAATTGCGTAGAAATATGGTGGTTAAAGCGGATAAGATCTTGGAAAATTATACCGTCGAAAAGGCTAAAGATCAATTTCTTAAGGCAATCAATAGCACATATCGCACAATTAAAGCGCAAAAATAATACGGTTTATGCTTAAAAGCCGGGGCAGCTTCATTACTTAGAGAAAATATTCATACGATGCAATCTCGAAGGATAATTGAATTTATTCAGAAATATGGACGGGAACTGACAGTATTTTCCATATGTGTTTACGCGATGTATCTGCGCCTGGTGAAATTGGCACACCATACGTTATGGGAAGATGAAAAATGGCAATTGGATTGTATGCAGGGCTCTTTTCGAGCGATGTTAACAATGCTCCCGAAAAGGGAAGTCTTCCCCTATTTATCTGGAGATTACTATTTGATATTTCCGTTCTTTAAAATATTCTCTTATAACAAATGGGGCCTGGCCATTCCACATATCCTTGCCACCATCCTAGGGTTGATATTCTTATATCTCCTAAGTAAGCAATACTTTAAGACGTTCCTGGGTTATATTGTTACTTTCTCCATTGTCTGCTTAAACGCGACTTTAATTAATCATGCTACTGAAATAAGGGTGTATGCTGTATTGCCGACCTTAGCTTTAATGGCCCTTTATTTTTCACAAAAGATTGTTGATCAGAATGTTCGCATGGACATCAGAATAAAATGTGCGATCGGAATTTTTTTTGTTGTCGTGATATGGTTTCATGCCTATGGAATTGCTGTCTTTTTCTTGCCGTTGGCCTATTCAGTCATAAACACATTAATGGATAGAAAGAAAAGTGAGCAATCCTTAGTGATTTTAAAAGATATACTTAAGTTTGTAGCGGTCATCCTGTGTATTGCGATGCCTCTGTGGCTTTATAGCTTTCTTGGACCGAATTTAACGCTGACAACTTCGGCTGGCGACAAAAGTATGATGGGTGAAGGTATTTATTATATTGGCGGAGGGACTTTTCGTTTCATTCCCAATCCCATTGAAAATATGACGGGCTTTTTGAAGGCTGTTTTCGGCAACCTTGTTGGCAACAAGAAATTTTACTTCTTATTGGGAGGCATTGCCCTTGCCGCGTTGGCTCCTTACAAAGGTAAGCTTCAACAAATGTTTTTTGTGATGATAACTGTTTTTATTCCTATTGGGTTGATTTTATGGATGGATCTCAGGGCTAATTACTGGTTTCTTCAAAGGCAATTTAGTTGGGTAATGCCCTTTTTTGCGATTTTTGTGGGATGGATTTGGGATGCATTGCTGATTTATGCAAGAGCTTATAACAAAAAAACGTTAAGAAATGGTGCTGATGAAAGAACAAGAATTGATTAAAGAACATTTTGATAAAATTGCTCCTGAGTATGACGCTTGGAAGCAAAAGAACGCATATTATTACGATACGATCAAAGCCTTTGTCCATCGTTGCGTTCGACCGGGCAGCAGGGTCCTTGAGATTGGGTGCGCGACAGGGGAAATTTTGAATGCCACACGGCCGGCTTACGGTGTGGGGATTGATGTAAGTCCTAAGTTAATCGAAATTGCCGCAAAGAAATTTCCCGAATATACTTTTATAAACCAGACTGTCGAAAATTATCAATCCGAAGAGAAATTCGATTATATTATCTTGGCCGACGTTATTCATCATGTGTACGACATTATGACCGTATTTGAGAAAGTTTACGGATTCTGCCACCCCCGGACAAAGATTCTCATTACGGTAATCAATCCGTGGTGGGGGCCATTCCTGAAGGTTATGGAAAAGTTCAAGGCCAAAACACCGGATACGCTCTTGAACTATTTTGAACGAAGAAATATCGGCAAGATTCTAGAGCTTCTTGATTTTTCCGTAGTTCAAATGGGGTGTTTGCTATTACTGCCTAAACGGATCCCTCTTTTGTCCTATTTAGCCAATAGCCTTGGAGTGAAGTTGTGGGGAATCAACAAGCTGTCTTTTGTCCAATATATGATTGTCCAACCAGCTCTGAAGAATACAACGGACCTTGGATTGGGGTGTTCGGTCATCATTCCTTGTTTCAATGAGGAGGAGAATATTGTGGATGCGATCAAGCGTATTCCGCAAATGGGGAAAAGAACGGAAGTTATTGTGGTCAACGACGGGAGTCTAGACCGCACAGCGGAATATGTCAAAGGAATGCAGAAGGAAAAACGTGATTTAAGGCTTATTGATTATAAGCCGAATAAGGGAAAAGGAAATGCCATCCGCGAAGGATTTGAAGCGGCAACAGAAGAAATCATTATGATTCTCGATGCGGATATGACCGTTGCCCCCGAGGAATTACCGCGATTTTTTGAGCCATTAAACAAAGGCATATGTCAGTTTGTCAATGGGACCAGGCTCGTCTACCCTCAGGAAAATCAATCCATGAGGTTTTTAAATCAGTTGGGGAATAAGGTGTTCTCTTTGATTATGACGTTCATTACCAACCAAACATTAACAGACACTCTTTGCGGTACGAAGGCCATGTATAAACAAGATTCTAAACACATACATATGGGGTTGGATAAATGGGGGGATTTCGACCTTCTTTTCGGGGCAGCCAAAGTCAACAGTAAAATTCTCGAGGTGCCTGTCCATTATAAAAGCCGAAAGTCGGGTCGATCCAAAATGAAGTCTTTCCGGCACGGCATACACTTACTATGGGCATGTTTTATGGGTTTTCGCGAACTTGTTTTTATTCCACGGCCCGGATTGTCGGAGTAATTTTTTTCATATGGATAAGAACATGACCAGTCAGCGTGTAAAGAATGAAATCGCCCATGGGAAACTTTTGAGAGAATCATGGCTTGGAAAATTCTGGTATTGGGAGACTCGTGCCGGGAAACTCCGATGGAGACGGAGGTTAAAGATGCTCATCTCTCATATTACGCCTGATATGGAAGTATTAGAGATCGGTTGTGGTGTTGGGTATTTTACGAAGGAACTCATAAAAACAGATGCCC
Organism: Candidatus Omnitrophota bacterium; assembly: GCA_016931055.1. Taxonomy (GTDB): domain Bacteria; phylum Omnitrophota; class Gorgyraeia; order Zapsychrales; family Zapsychraceae; genus 2-02-FULL-52-10. Next base: position 108,181 of record JAFGFL010000091.1, read on the forward strand.
ATGTTACCGCGGTTGACATTTCCCATGATTTGTTAAGCGTAGCCCAGGAGAATGCGCATGGGGACAAAGTGACCTTTAAGATAGAAGATGCCTGTCAGCTCAGTTTTTCTGATAATACTTTTGATACGATCATTGGCAGTTCCGTATTGCATCATCTTGATATTAACCGGGCTTTGGGCGAATTCAGCCGAATATTAAAGCCGGGGGGCACGATTTATTTTACTGAACCGAATATGGCGAATATCCAAGTTTTTCTTCAAAAGAATGTTCCTGCGCTGAAGAAAATGGCGGGCGATTCTCCGGATGAAACGGCTTTTTTCCGACATGCATTACGAAAACTTCTTGAGAAATATGAGTTCAAAGATATCCATATCGAGCCATTTGATTTTCTGCACCCGCAAACACCTCGACTCTTAATACGGCTGGTAAGAAAGGCTGGTGTAAGCCTTGAGAAAATTCCGATTATCAAGGAGATGGCGGGGTCTCTGTATATCAAGGCCTCAAAAGAGAGTGCAGTTGTTTAATGAAATCGTCTTCCAATATTATCATAAAAAGGACAGTGAATTGGGTCTCACGGTTCTTAGTGCTTGTAATGTGCACGCCGGTATTTAGATGGTTTGCGCGGATAATATCTCGTTGCTTTAATCCAAAACAGGATATTTTCATAGAGGTTCATGGACGGAAAATGTATGCCCGGACATTAGATAGGCTACTGGTTTTAATGTTATGGCGGCATTCTACCTATGAGCATTTTGAAGCGAAAATCATGAAGAATGTGCTTAAAAAGGGGATGGTCGTTGCGGATGTAGGCGCCAATATAGGGTATCATACACTGCAGATTGCACGATCAGTCGGTCCTGAAGGGAAAGTATATGCATTTGAGCCTGATCCAGAGAATTACAGGTTGTTGGTTAAGAATATAAGAGAGAACAATTTCAAAAATATCATCACGGTTCAAAAAGCTGTTTCGGAAAAAACAAGTATAGGCAGGTTATTCCTTTGCGAAGAACACAGGGGGGATCACCGAATCTACAGGCCGCAGGGTACCCGTCGAAGAACTATCGAAGTTGAAATGGTAGCCCTTGATGATTTTTTTTCTAATGGCAAACCCGTTGATGTTATTAAAATAGATGTCCAGGGAGCCGAACACCTGGTTTTTTCAGGGATGAGAAATTTAATGAGGAGGAGAAATCCACCGGACGTTGTCACTGAATTCGAGCCTTATTTGCTGGATCAAGGCGGAACTTCTGCGGCCGAATTGTTGCGACTTATCAGGGGGTTTGGCTTTGATGTATTTTCCATTGACGGCGAAACTCATCGATTTGAACCTTTAGAAGATGGGAAGTTGATTCATCAGTATGTTCAAGGAATCCGCTATACAAGTCTATTGCTCAAGAAAGCTATCACGGAAGGTTAGGGCGTGGAGGCTCATGAATGCGATTGTCTTTTGACTCATTCTGCATTAATTTCCCAACCAAGAGCAAGGGGAAGTTTTAGGTTTTGGATAATGGTTATGTGAGGGAACGGTCACATGTTATTTAATACATTGCAGTTTGCAGTTTTTTTTGTAATCGTTTATAGCCTTTATTTGACGTTAACGCACAAGTGGCAAAATCGGATGCTTCTTATTGCGAGTTATGTTTTTTACGGGTTTTGGGATTGGCGATTTCTTATCTTGATAGGAGCCTCAACAGTTCTGAACTATTTATGTGGAATCGTTATTGATGATACGGCCGATGGAACAAGAAGGAAGGGATTCTTGCTTCTTAGCGTGTCCGTCAATCTTGCGATGTTGGCTTTTTTTAAATATTTTAACTTTTTTACTGTTAATCTCCAGAATCTGCTTAATATATTGGGCTTCTCGATAAGGATGTTTCGGCTGCACATCGTTTTACCTGTGGGGATCTCTTTTTACACATTTCAGGTGATGAGTTATTCTATAGATATCTATTATCGAAAACTGAAGTCGACAAAGCGGTTTTTTGATTTTGCGCTTTTTGTCGCTTTTTTCCCTCAGCTTCTTGCAGGGCCGATTGAACGAGCGAGACATCTTTTACCGCAGATCCTTTCGCCACGGAACGTCAATTTTGAGAAATTCTTCAGGGATGTTATTATATGATGGGGTTTTTAATGGAAAACAATTTATTTATTTCCAGTTTTAAAAGTTATCCCGAAGCCTTTTTACTCGCCCTGAGCGCGATCATGTTTTTGCATGGGCTCGAATTGTTTGTGCTTCCGATCAATGCGTTTACCTTCAGAATCTGGGAGGCTTTGATTGTTAAGCGATTTTATTCTGCCCTGACCGTTTTATCCTAATATGGAAATTGACATGGTCGAGGAAGGCGATTTGGGGCACCACACGAAATATGCTGAAAAAAACCGGTTAAGTGGATAACGGATCAATATAGATATAGAAAGCGTAATGAAAGTGTCGCTAATTATGATAATGTGGTTATCGGGGATTCGGATATAACAGGGAGCGGTTTAACGCAGCGAGATATGTATTCGGAGCAATTGGATCGTCAGTTAGGGCTAAAAGTCTATCCCTTGGCTCCTTCGGACATAAATGTTTTTTTAAATAGTCCGAGATTTAAGAATGATTTGATCAAAATAGTAATTTTAGAGTCAATTGAAAGAAAGATTGCAGGGCTGCCTGAAGTGCGCACGAACGATGTCCGAGCCGCAACATCCAAGGGCCGGCGCGGTCTTAACGCCTTCCTTCAGAAGAATCCAAGGTTAACTGTTTTATGTGATCGGTTTAGCAAGGGTATCATGAATAACTATATTAAGACGACAATATCCCGCAAGGAAGAAAATGTGCGTCTTAAAATTAAGTCCCTGTGCGGGGCGTTGCTTAAAAGGCCAATCAAAAAAGAACAGACAGTAATATTGATGGATCGTAATGGCGCGTTTACTCCTGAGGAAGAAATCGATAAAATCGTAAATAAGATTCGGATGTATAAAACGGCATTAAATAAACGGGGGATTCGGTTTATTTTCTTTCCATTGCCGAACAAAGAAACAATTTATTGGAATGAACTGCCGCTCAAAGAGAAGCCCATTTTTTAGAGCATTTAGCGGCCCAATTGAGAGATGAAGAGATCGAAACGATTGATATTGAAAGAGAATTTATGGGGAGATCCAGAGAAAATAATGTGCTGCTTTATCATGCCGATGATACTCATTGGAATGCCCAAGGCGAAAAATTAGCCGTTGATTTAACAGAAAACTTCTTTATCGAAACAATGGCAACTGAGGGTGGTTGCAAAATTTAAATGGTTGTTTTAAGGGGCTGGTCAGGAATATCCCGGGGCAATTGAGCAGAATTTAATGAGGCGATGTAGGTGCCATGATGAGAATTGTAAATAGAACGATTAACAGCATCTTAGGTGTTTTCGATTATAAGATTGTTCGCAGAAGAAACCAATTTTTTGACCCGGCGATGGAAGAAGAGTTTATTGAAATTTATGAGAAATGTAAGAGGTTCACTGAGGTAAGCGTTGAAAGGCTTTATTTGTTGTATAAAGCCGTTGAATATGTGATTGAGCGAAAAATTCCTGGCGATATTGTCGAATGTGGCGTTTATAAAGGGGGCAGTTCAATGATGATGGCCTATACACTTAAAAAAATGAACGTGAATAACAGGCGAATTTATCTCTATGACACTTTCGCGGGGATGACTGAGCCGAAAGATTGCGATGTTTCTTTTGCGGGATTGATTGCTTTAAATAAATGGAAGAAATTGCAGAAGGAAAAATTTAATCAGTGGGTCTATGCGCCGCTGGAAAGTGTAAAAAGGAATTTGTATTCAACCGGATATCCTGAGAATAACTTGCTCTTTGTGAAAGGGAAGGTTGAAGATACGATCCCTCAAATAGTGCCGGAGGTGGTATCCATATTACTTCTTGATACGGATTGGTTTGAGTCTACGTATCATGAGCTTAAGCATCTCTATCCGCGATTATCTCCTGATGGGGTTATTATTATCGATGATTATGGAACATGGAAAGGTTCCAAGAAAGCAACAGACAACTATTTTAACGAAATCGGAACAAAATTATTCTTGCAAAGGGTTGATCCAACGGCAAGAATCGCAATAAAGTCATAAGAAACATAGCTATAGGATCGATTGTAAAAAAATGAGTATGATCAATCAAGAATGTAAAAAAGAAGAATTTTTAAAAATTGGGCTTACGATATTATTAAGCCTGGTTATCTTCTTAGGGATTGGGGAAATTGTTTTCAGGGCTTTTTATCCTGATTATAAAGACTTTATTTTCAGTAAAGAATATACTTATGGGAAACAGAAATATGAACAGGAAATATTTGGCGGCAAAACCCGTATGCGAACAAAGGGCTCTCTTCTGGAAATGAATCCCGAAGATCATGTCGTGCTGGTTTTTGGTGATTCGGTTACTTTTGGCTATGGACTTGCTTATGAAGATATCTATTGGAGTTATTGGCAGAGGATGCTTGACCTTGTTGGATCTAAAATAAAAATTATTGCGATTGCGCAATACGGTAATAATTATGCGAGCAATTTTGAAGCTATAAGGGAAACGGTCACGCAAAATAGGGACAAATTTCATATTGATGGGATTATCTATCAATATAATTTTAATGACTTGCTGCCGTATTCTCCTGACGACTTGAAGGGCATGAAACATCTCTCGACAAGAAGCGTGTGGATTTCGAAAGTGGTGCAAAAACTGGCTTATATCAGGTTGAGATATTTAAATCACAGTGTTATGCTGCGTGTCCTTTCGAATAAATTCGCGCGGCTTATGTATAGGAATTCAAATGTTGGGTGTAGAGACTTAGGGCTTGATGGCCTGGAATCCTATACATACAGTTTTGTTGGGGAGAACTCAGAGGAAACATCTCTAAGGCTATGGGATGATTTTAAAAAAGATTTGCTTAAGACCCGGTTGGAAGCGAAAGAAATTCCCTTTGTGCTACTTGTTTCACCTATTGCGCAAATGATTGAGCCTGAAATGAAAAACCATGTATTGTCGCGGCCGAAAAGATTTGATTGCGCCAAGGCTAAGCCCGCAGAACTTTTGGCTGATATTAGCAGGGAAGTAAATATTCATTTTGTTGATCCGACGATGTATATGAAAGAAAAATTTGATAATTATGTCAATGGCGGGAATCCGGAACGTTTTTTCCATCTAAACGATGACAATCATCCTAATGCTTTAGGGTCAAAATACTTTTCAGAATATAGTTACGTTAAAATATTTGGAGGAAAGATAGTTCCACTCTATTATGAATAGAAGCGCCGAAATGAAGTCGCGAGAAAACAAGAGCAACGAAGAGGGCTTCAGGCTAGGACGCGAATAGTTGCGTTTAGCGTAAACGGTATGAATTTTGTTGAATGTAATGTGTTTGGCAGAGTTATTATGGTGAGCCATATAACCGACAATTAGGTAATGTCTGCCTTTAATATGATTCAGCGCTCCTTTATGAAGAAAGAAAAACTGCGATTTGGGATAATGTGTGATAGCGACGCTATTGCTGATTGGCAGGCCCAATGCATTGATCAACTCCTGGCGTCCGGCATTGCGGAACTCAAGCTGGTCATGATTCCCGATAAAGAAAGAATCCGGAAGAAGAATCCTTGGAGAAAATTATTGCGCAAAGTTTCTAATAAAATGCTGTATCGTCTTTGGCAGCGTTTTGTTGTGCGCATTAAAAGCGACCGGCGGGTGTTATTGGGACAAAGAATGGCGTCTGTTTCGGTATTGAAGTGCCAATGGAAGAATGACGCGGGGTCCAAAGGCATTTTTTCCGATGGAAATATCAGAGAAATCAGGAAGTATGGCCTTGATTTCATCTTACGTTTTGGTTTTGGGATCATTAGAGGGGAAATATTAAATGTGCCGCGATATGGCATATGGTCGTTTCACCACGGTGACGGGGAGAAATATTGCGGCCAACCAGGCGTTTTCTGGGAGATGTATGATGATGGATATTCTATCGGGGGGATTTTGCAAAGAATAACCGAGAATATTGACCGGGGTATTGTCCTGAAAAGATGGTGGATGGAGAACAATAAAATATCCTGGTCCAAGAATCTGGATGAATTGCGATATGCGGGAGTGGGGCTTCCCCGGCAGGTCTGTATTGACATCGTGAATAATGAGGCGGATTATTTTAACGTTAAAGAGAATAATGAAACGGCCAGGCTGAACAAGACCCCGGGAAACCTGAAGATGTGTGTCTTTTTTTTTAAGGTTATCCGTAACAGGGTGGTTTGGCTATTTCTGAAACTGTTTCAAAGGGAAAAATGGAATATCGGAATCATCGAGCAGTCCATCATTGATGTTTGGCAAAAGGGGAGACTGGAGAACGTTAAATGGTTTCCGGAATATCCCCCCGGGGGGTTTGTTTCGGACCCGTTTGGCCTATTTGATGATAATCATTGGCATATTTTCTTTGAGGAACTCAAGGATGCGGGATCAAAGGGAGAGATCAGCGAATGGATTGTTGATAAAACGCTCCGTGTTCTCGATAAGAGAGAAGCATTCTCCTCCCAAGAGCATGTATCCTATCCCTATCTTATTGAACATGAAGGTGAGTTCTATTCGATTCCCGAAACCTCCCGCGAAGGAAAAGTGACTCTGTTTCGGGTTGATTTAAAAACAGGGAAGTTCCGCGAAGCAGCGATCCTCCTGGAAGGTGTCAAGCTGTCTGATCCTACGGTTTTCAGGTACCATCATCGATGGTGGCTTTTTGGCGTTTCGGATGGCCCTGTTCTCTGCGGTTGGCACGCGCCGGATCTGTTTGGACCATGGACACCGCACGCCAATAATCCTTTAAAGATCGATATTTGCACGGCAAGGCCGGCCGGAACGCCTTTTGAGCATGAAGGGGTTCTTTATCGACCGGCCCAGGACTGTTCACGCACGTACGGCGGCCGCGTGATCATAAACAGGATAAAAACGCTGACGCCGACGAAATTTGATGAAGAAGTTGACAGGATCATTGAACCGGAAAAGAACGGAAAATATCCTGAAGGATTCCATACGCTGTCTTCGGCAGGAAGAATTTGTTTTTGTGATGGAAAAAAGTGGGAGTACGCGCCGAAAGTTTTTTTACGAAAATTCGAAGGAAGTTTCTTAAACAAAGGAAGCGATAAGGCGCGGGTTGCTGATTGGTGACGAAAGAATCATGAAATTAAAAAGCTATCTGCAAAAATGTATTTTAACGGGCTTGGGAAGATCGTTTGGGAGTTCGCTGATCTCTCTGATATTCATTCCTTTGATCATCCATAATGTTGGGATGGAAAAATATGGGATATGGATGATCCTTTCCATCTTTGCCAACAGCCTTTCCATTACGGATCTCGGATTGTCAAAGGCGATGGTTTATTTCATTCCGAAACAGAAATCCAATCAGGAGATCAATCAGATATATTCGGCTGGGTTGATCATTAACAGCGCTATTGTTTTGGTGATTATTATGATGGGACTGACTATTTACTGGTTAAGGATCGATGTCTGGGGCGGCACGGATGCGTTTCCAGTTGAATTTGGGCGCAGACTGTTATTGTACGGGTTATTCACGGCCTGTATTTCACTCGCGACATCGTTTTTCAGGTCTGTGCTGGAAGGATTCTACAAACTATACCTTGTTAATCTTGGATTTTTGCTTCAAACGACAACGATCAATATTTTGGTGTATATCTTGAGCTTTTTCACGGGGGATGTTGAACATTTTATATTCGGAACGATGTTTATCTATGTGGCCATGTATGTATTTCATTTATCGTTGATACGGTTAAAAACTTCCGCCGTTTTTTGCCGTCCAGGTGTTTCGTTTTTGAAAAGTGTTATCAAATATTCATTGGGAGTTTTTTCAATCGGATCTCTGGCCTCTGTCTTGCAGCCGATGAACGGTTATTTGCTTGTTCTGTTTTCCGGGGATATGCGTATTTATGGCATATTTGATGTGGCTTCTAAGATTGCTGTGGCCGCGTCAGGAGTGCTTCAGTCTTTCGTGATGCCCTTTTTTAGTGTTTTCTCGGGATATGGGAAAGAACGAATCAATGAGATCAAGAATATCCTTCATAAGTGTTTGATGGGGCTGGGGGGGGCTTATGTGGTGGGATGGACCCTTTTTTTTCTGATCGGCAGGTCCATTTTAGGGGCGGTCATCAGGAACGAATCGGTGGAACTTTATAACGCGACGCTGATTCAGATTACTGGTGTTGTTTTGATTACGGTGGCGGACCCTTTTTTCCGTGCGTTTTTGGCGCTGGGGAATCTAAGATTGGCTTTCAAAATAAAGATTTTTCAACCCATTATCGACATTATCTGCATTCTTCTTCTGGGAGGATTGGCTCCGCTCTATAGGTTTTCAGCGGCTTACTCGATTGCTTGTGGTTGTACGGCGATCGTTTATGTGGTTATGTTCAGGATGAAATATAAGGATGGTACAGGACAGTGATAAATAATGCGAAAAAAAATACGCGTTTTACATGTAACGGAAGTATTGAATCCCTACGGGGGTACACCGCTTAAACTACTTCATCAGGTTTTGCATTCGTCCGCGGACTTTCAGTTTTCAGTGTGTTGCGTGCTTGAAGAAGGGGGGTTGGCCTGCCAATTCAGGAAGGCAGGTGTTGAAGTTATTGCGCTTAGTCGGAGAAAGAACTACGATGTGGGACAAATCGGTGATATTGTCAAAATCATCAAAGAGAAGAACATTGATATTGTTCACACGCATTTCGCTCGTTCAAACACATTTGGGAGAATCGCGGCTTTATTAACCGGTAGGCCAAGTATTGTTTCGGAGCATGGAATATTAAGGAATGATTCGATGTTGGTATTGTTCTTTGATAATCTCTTGAATCTTTGGACATCAGCGCATGTCTGCAATTCTAACGCGACTCTCAAAAGCGTCCGAAAAAAGGTTTTGCTGAATCGGAAGAATTTGTCTGTCATCTATAACGGGATTCCTGACGATTTTCAGGAGTATTTGAACATTCCGAAACAAGAAGTGAAGGCCGGTCTAAGTTTTTGCTCCAGTGATTTTATCGTTATCAATGTGGGAGGGCATATCCCGTTGAGAGATTATGGAACGTTCATGGAAGCCATCGCCAAAGTGCGTCCGGCCATCCCTGAAATCAAAGTGATTCAGATAGGAGAAGGTCCGGAACGTCCTGTTCTGGAAGAACAGGTCAGAAAGTTGCATCTGGAAGATGTGTTCTTGTTGTGGGGATATGTCGACAGAGAAAAAACACGAAAGGCCATCCGAGCCTCGGATGTGTATGTGAATTCGGCCGTTTGGGAGGGATTCGGTATCGCGACGGCGGAAGCCATGTTATGTGAATTGCCGGTCATAGGCGCGAACGCCGGAGCGTTGCCGGAATTAATCGATCATCAGCAGAACGGATTATTGTTCGAACCGGGCAATGTCGTTGAGTTAGCTGACCGGATAACAGAACTTCATTGTTCGAACGAGAAAAGAGAGAGATTAGGAAAAGCGGCAAGACAAAAAGTGTTAACCGAATTCAATATTGAGCGATTTGTTAAAAGCTTTGAAGACAAATATCGGTTGATGCTGAAGCCTAATTGAACCAGGGAAAGATGAGGTGGACAATTTGATGTTTTTACGGCCCATTTTTGGTTATTTGGTCAAATTGGTCAGATTGTTTGAGGTCAGAAATCAGAAGCTGGCCCTTGATGTCGGGAGGATTGTTTTTATCATTCTTGCTTCCGGAATCTCTTTATTTTTTTTTATGAAGGCGGTCAACGGGGCGAAGCATAAGGAATTATGGATGGATGAAATCAACGGATTAAGTTCACGATCCGCAAGTTATCACGACATATTGGTTGCCGGGTTGGCGAGCCAGGTAAGCAAGCATCCACTGGACTATGTTGGCCAAAGACTGTTTGATATCGTTGGAAAACCGCTTCTTTCTGAACGAATGCCGAAAAACGTGTATTTCAGGCTCAATTCGATTATTTACAATTGGTTTTCCGGTTTGTTGATCATATTCGTTGTGTACTTCAGAATGAAGAAAGACCCGTCCAATTATTTGGTGTTCCTTGGGCAAATATTGTGTTTGCTTTTTGCTCTCCTTATCTATTATTTCTGGCCGTATAATTTCTATCACACAATACAAATGCGTCCTTATGCTCTCTGGAATTCACTCTGGCTCACGGTATTGGGTTTGTTCTTTGTTACCAAACGGTTCTCATGGCCTTTAATTGTTCTGCTGTCTCTGCTTGCGGCAACAGCGGGAGCGGCTTTCTTCCAGTTATGTTGTCTGGCCGTCGGGTTCCTGGTGATCAGACAGATACGAAAAAACGATTTAAAAGATACGATGGTAATTCTTGTTAAGGCTTTTTCTGTCCCTTTAATGGTTTCTTTGTATTATATTTTGATTGACGCGGGGCAGAGATATGTGTGGTACAGCGATTTTGATAAGTATCTTAAAGAATTCTTTCAATTCTGGTTGGATAAAGAAATGGTCCCGATCTTGTCAGCTGTCGGTCTGTTGTTCACGATTCAATGGGAGGAATTACGCGATTATGCTGTTGTTTTCCTGACCATGTTGTTTTTATATTTGGTTTCACCGTTTATAAATTATCTTGTTTTAGTCAAAGGGGTCTTTTTTTCATCGAGACATTATCTGTATTATGATCTGATTTATCCTTTGTTTTTCATCAATATGGCTTTGATTTTGCCATTCTATTGGAATAGAATTCAGGAATTATTCCGCGAAGACAGAAGCTGAAAGAGGAGAACATGTTATGAAATTAAGTGTTTTGATGTCGGCCTATAACGAGGAAAAATGGTTAAAACAAATCGTTGAGAAAGTTTTGCGCCAGAAAGTGGAAGGCGTTGACAGTAAAGAAGTGATTATTGTCGATGATGGTTCAACGGACAGG